>NZ_CP042241.1:1800000-2100000 GCF_007833275.1 Salarchaeum sp. JOR-1
TAGGAACTGGGGGCGCAAATCAGTATTTCTAGGGCTACAAAACAGCACTAATACGGCGCTACTGGAACTGATAAGTGTATTTATCATGTATAGTGGGAACTTTGATGGTGGCGGGGTGTGAGGCGGAGTGTATGAGCGAGGGCGCAGAACGAACGTCAGTGAAGACGTATGTGCCGCGGTGGCAGAAAGAGGAGTGGGTATCGGACGCCGAGGAGTTAGATATGACGCAGAGCGAGTTCGTGCGGGCGATGGTACAGGCGGGCCGACAAAACATACAAATAGGTGCCGGGGAAGGCGGTTCTGAAGACCTAGACCCTGGGGGTGACGGCGTCGAAACGGGGTTGAAGGAGGACGTCCGGTCGTGTCTGGAGTCCGAAGGAACGCTCGGCTGGGACGAGTTGCTCGCGGCGGTGACCGACGACGTGGAAGACCGGGTCGAGGAAGCGATTCAGTCGCTCGAAGACGAGGGGGCGGTTCGGTATCGACCGCGCGAAGGTGGATACACGCTGGTGGACGAATGAGCGAGCGCGTCGAGTACTTTCTGGAGGACATGGGGTTCCACGGGAAGAGCGAGCGAACGCGAGCGGCGTACGAGCGCGTGCTGGGAGAGTATACGACGTTCCTCGCTGGTCGAGGAACGTCGCCCGCGGACGCCGACCGCCGGGACTGCCTCGCCTGGGTGTCCTCCATCCGGGACGGCCGTGCGGACAGCACGGTCGCGACGTACGCGTCCTACGTCCACCGGTTCTACGCGTACATGTCCCAGGTCGGGGAACTAGAGGCGAACCCGATGTCGCTCGTGGTCGAGGAGATGGACGAATCCATCGACACCGACCCGGCGCGCCGCGAGATATCGATTCCGCGCATGCGGTCGTTCGTCGCCGACATCCGCCATCCGCTGGAGCGCGCGCTCGTGATGACGCTCCTGAAGACCGGGGTTCGAGTGGGTGAACTCTGCAATCTCGACCTCCGTGATATCACGCTCGACGCGCCCGAACTCGGAGACGCCTACGAGCTGGGCGGGCGCGCGCACCTCGACGGTCGGACGGACACGCTGTTCGTCGACCCCGACACGGTGCGCGGGACGACCGTGAACGGCGAGGAGCGCACAGCGTCGAACAAGCGAAAACGCGTGACGTTGGTTCCCGTCGACGGGGAGTTGAAGCGCGCACTCCTGCGTTGGCTCGCGATTCGACCGGACGCGCCGTCGCCCGCAGACCCCCTGTTCGTGAGCACGAGCGACGCCTGGGGCGAACGCCTGACGCCGGAGATGGTGCGGAACGTCGTGACGCGACACGCGACCGACGCCGGGTGGTACGAACCCGGCGCGGACGCCACCGAGAACGTCACGCCCCACTACTTCCGGCACTTTTTCACTACGCACCTCCGCGACCGCACCGGCGACCGCGGCGTCGTCAAGTACCTCCGCGGCGACGTGGCAGACGACATTATCGACACATATACCCACAACTGGGGTGACCGCGTCCGAGAGGTCTATCTCGATTCGATTTACTCGATCACAGCGTGACCCACAGCCAACCTATATACTGCATATCGCTATATTGAATCGTGGGGGTCTCGGAACCACTCGTTTTGTGTGATCCCTATCGGGCGATGTTGTACCCGATTGCCGCCGCTCGTCCGACGCCGCCTCCCCTCGAGACGTTCCAAGAGAGAGGACGCCCGCGAGTAACCGTCTCGTGATTCCGGAACGTTCAGGGACGCGACTCCCCCAGTAGGGCCGTGCGCCGAAGTCGCGCGAGTGGAGTGAGGTGGCGATGACGCCAGCGTTCGACGAGTGGCGAGTGACCGACGCGACGCTGTTCCAGGGGGCGCTGAACGACGTGTACCGCCCGATAAACGTGGCTCTCGCCGCGCAGAACGCGATGCAGGCGCTCGGGATTCGCGCGCCGAGCGGTGGCGCGTACGTCGTCCCGCTGTTCGACGGCGACGACGCGACGCTAACGGACGAGTACGTGCTGTTTCGGCCGGAGAAAGAGCAGGTAGGGTGGTACGACACGTCGTTCGGCATCAGCGGACGGGAGCGCTTCGTGGACTGTGCGGACGCCGCCGGCACGGAGATCGGGCATCGCGTCCAGTTCTGGCTGCGCGACGACATCACGCCGTCGGACGTGTCGCTCTCCGACGACGACCGTCCGCCGGGCGAGCTCGCGCCCGCGGAACCGTACGCGGTGGACGAATCGGCCGTGGTGGACGACCTCCGTGCGTTCGTGCGAACGGAGAAGCACGCCGAGCGCTCGGGCGCACGGCGGGCGTACCGCGAACTGGGGCTCGACGAGTCGATCCGACGCGGGGAGACTGCGGGGCCGTTCGCGTTCGTCGGGACGACCCGCGACGAGATGGGAGACGTGGCGTTCACGCTCCAGCACGTCGGCGATGACACGTCGCTGCGTCGGGACGCGGGCCTGTACCCCGGGAACCGCTGTCTTCTGGACGCGCGCGGCGGGCCGTCGTGGCTGCCGCTTGACGCGGAAGCCGTTTCGGTGGAGACACCGCACGTCACGTTCCGCCCGCTCAACCCCGGAATCGACGACGAGACGCTCGAACACGGCCTGAACGAGACCGACGCGTGGCTCACAACCCTCCTGAATCCGGTGCCGTTCCAGCGACGGTTGGACGCTATCGACGCGGTCGCCGCGGACGACGCGAAGCGCGAACTGCTCGCCGGCACGCGGCCGCTCGGATTCACCGTGAACGAGCACGCGGACTACGACCCGACGCCGAGCCTGAACGACTATCAGCGGCGCGCGCTCGTCTGGGCGGACGCCGCCGAGGACGCCGTCTGCATCCACGGACCGCCCGGAACGGGGAAGACCCGGACGCTCACGGCGTACGTTCGCTACGCCGCGACGCAGGGTCAGCGCGTGCTCGTCGCCGCGCACTCGAATCAGGCCGTTGATAACCTCCTCGTCGGGGACAGCACCCTCCACAGCCCCGACCCCGACTCGCTCCACGCGCTCTCGGACGACGCCGGCCTCTCCCTGGCTCGCGCCGGCGGGAACACGAAGAACGCGGTCGTCGCGAGCGAGTACGCGAACGAACCGCTCGAAGGCGCGGACGTGGTCGCGGCGACGACGAGCGCGGCCGCGGCGTTCGACCGGAACCGCTTCGACGTCGGCGTCGTGGACGAGGCGACGCAGGCGAGTCGTTCCGCGACCGCCATCGTCCTCGAGTGCGCGCGAAAACTCGTTCTCGCGGGCGACCACAAGCAACTCCCGCCGTACAGCGCGAGCGAACACGACACGGACGCGGACGCCCACGCGTCGCTCTTCGAGTTCCTCCTGGAGCGCTACGGCGACGACCTCGCCGTCCCGCTCCGCGAGCAGTACCGGATGCACGCGGACATCGCGGCGTTCCCCAACGGGGAGTTCTACGACGGCCTCCTCGAGACCACCGACAGGGAGGAGTCGTGGACGATAGGCGACCTCCCGCCGCTCCGCGGTGTGGACGTGACGGGGCCGGAGCGACGGGACGTAGCGGGGAACTCGTACGACAACCCCGCCGAGGCCGACGCCGTGGTCGAGGAAGTCGAACGCCTTCGCGCCAACGGCCTCTCGAGCGAGGGCGTGGGCGTCATCGCCGCGTACACGGGGCAGGTTCGTCTCCTCCGCCAGCGCCTCGGTGACGCCGGGTTCTCCGACGTGACCGTCGACACCATCGACTCCTTCCAGGGCGGCGAGCGCGAGGCCGTCGTCGTCTCCTTCGTCCGGAGCAACGACGAGCACGCGAGCGGGTTCCTCGAACTCCCCAGTGAGGGGCCGCGCCGGCTGAACGTCGCGCTCACCCGCGCCCGCAAACGCCTCGTCCTCGTCGGCGACTGGGAGACGCTCGGAACCGTCGCAACCCATCGAACGCCCGCAGAGAGCTGTGCGGACGTGTACGCCCGCCTCGCCGACCACCTCGGCGTGTGACTAGTGGCAGTGCTCGCTTCTAGGCAACACCTATTGATGGCTCGCCGCGTACTGGTGCGTGTGGCCGGACACGTCGGGTTGGAAGTGGTTCGGATGGCAGGCCCGACGCGACTCCGGCCGTCTCTCGACTGATTACTCGCGCGCGAGCAGGAACCCGCCGTAGCTCGCCGCCCAGAGAATCCCCAGGTAAGCGACCCAGCGCTCAAGACCGCCGATTCCGAGCGGGGTGCCGCCGCCGAGTCCGACGAACCCCGCGAGTGTGAGAAGGACGGCGACGCCGAGCACCGCGGAGGCGTACTGGAACGCCGCCGACTCCGCACGGGCGACTGCGAGCGCGATAACGCCGCTTCCGCCGAACGACACCAGCGCCGCGAGCGCGTGCGGCGCGCCCGTCTGCGACGGGAACACTCCCACGCCCGCGAACCCGACCACGCCCGTGACAGCCGCTAGCGCCGGCACGACCCACGAGTCGTACACATCCCGGAGGAAGTACGCCGCGACCGCCAGCAACAGTCCAGAGACCACCATCGCACTGTTGAACACCAGCCGCGACTCGGGGGTTCCCGTGTCCGATCCGAGCGCGCTAATCGTCTGCGTCGACGTGCTGTACCCCGGATAGAACGCCTCCGCGGTCGTGAACGCCAACGCCAGTAACACGCCCACCGCGAGCACCAGACCGCCGGCTATCGCGCGCGACCGATTTCGAACCATACCCGGAAAATCACAACGATCGAATAAAAAACGTCGGAGGAAACGGGAGAGCCGGTAAAGGGATTTGAACCCTTGGCCTATTCCTTACGAAGGAATCGCTCTACCAGTCTGAGCTATACCGGCGCGCCTTCGCATTCCACCGTAGCCGGATGATAGAAATAAGGCTGTCGAATCAGACCCGGAGTCGGCGGGCGGGCGCGAGGACGCGGCGGGGGAGCCAGCGCGCGAACGCGACCACCGGGTGGAGGCGACCCCAGCGGGGCGGGGTGGCGCGGTAGCCGTCCTCGACGCGTTCGGCGTGACCCTTGCTGGCGAGATAGGAGAGCGCGGGTTCGACGCGGGTCTCCGTCATGTCGAGGGCGTCCGCGAGTTCACTGGGTGTTCGCGGGCCGTCGGCGTTCTTGAGTTCCTGGTTGACCGCGTTCATGGTCTGCATGCGGAGCATGGCTTCGGTGCCGTCGTCGTCCACGCCGCGGAGGAACGCGTGGGTGTCGTCGTCTTCGTACCGGAACGCGGTGTAGGCGTCGAGGACGGTCCAGCCGCCGAACGCGGCGAGCAGGCCGACGACCGCCACGACGGCCGGCATACCGCCCGAACTCGTGAGTGCGACGAACGCGGCAGCGGCGACGACGAGCACGCCGTACACGCCCTGCGAGGTCTCGTCGGGGAGCTCGCGGGCGTCTACCAGCCAGTCCGCCGCGGCGATACCGCCGATCAATACGAGCATATATGCGGCAGTAAACGCGCTCATACCTCCGAAAACCACCAGTATCGAAACCACAGCCAGGAGGCCGCCGATCGCGCGGGCGTGTTCGTTTTCGAGAATGGAGGGCGTTCGCGGCATACCTGATACGTGTCGGTTCGCGGAACCTAAACGTTCCGTCAGTCCTGGGTGAGTCGGACGTCGAGGCAGACGTTGTACTCGTGGGGCGCGTACGACCGAACGGTGTGCCGGGTCTCGACCGTCACGTCGTAGTCGGGTTCCGCGGCGTCCCGGATCGCGCGCTCACCGGGGCCGTACAGGTCGTCTTCGTGCTGGATGTCGTAGTAGTGGATGGTGCAGTCGTCGCCCGCGAGGTGGACGGCGGTGTCGAGGAACTCCCCGGCTGAGTGCGGGAGGTTCATCACGAGGCGGTTCGCCCAGTCCTCGTACGCGGCGGCGAGGTCGCGCACGTCCCCCGCGTGGGCGGTGACTCGGTCGTCGACGCCGTTCCGGCGGGCGTTCTCGCGGAGGTAGTCGATGGCGGCCTCGTTGATGTCGGTGGCGACGACGTCGGCGCCCGCGTCCGCCAGCGGAATCGCGTACGGGCCGACGCCCGCGAACATGTCGAATGCGTTCTCGCCCGGATCGACCTGCTCGACGACGCGGTGGCGTTCGGTGGCGAGGCGCGGCGAGAAGTACACCTGGGTGATGTCGAGCGCGAACTCGTGGCCGTACTCGCGGTGGACGGTCTCGGTCTCCGACCCGGCGAGTACATCCCAGTCGCGAACCCGCGTCTCGCCCTTCACCTTCGACGCGCGGTTCACGACGGTCTTCGCGCGCACGTCCGACTCCAGGATGGCGTCCGCAATCCGGCAGGCGCGTTCGGGGTCGTCCTCGTCCACGATGACGATGTCGCCGAGGCGCTCGTACGTCGGTTCGAACCCGAGGCGGTCGGCGGGCGTCGTCGGCGTCCGGCGCTCGGGCGCGTCGTGCACTGCCACTCCGAGGGCGTCGGGCACTGCGTCCGGGTCGGTGACGGGGATGTAGAGGGTGTCGTCCTCGACGACGATGTCGAAGTCGGGGTCGACGAGATCCGCGTCCGCGAGCCGCTGGCGGGTCGCTTCTCCCTCCGCGACGGGGACGCGCACGCACGGGACTTCCATACTCGCTCTCTCGGCGACGCCGGGGTTTACCGGCTTCGGAGTCGACCCGAAACGGAAAAGCGCCCGCGAACCCGAAGGCGGGTATGCTCACGTTCGTCGGTCTCGGGCTCTACGACGAGGAATCGATCACCGTCGAGGGCCGCGAGGCCGTCCGGGAGGCCGACCGCGCGTTCGCGGAGTTCTACACCAGCCACCTCGTCGGCGCGACAGTCGACGACCTCCAATCCTACCACGACACGCATATCGAAGTCCGTGATCGCGCGGGCGTCGAACAGGATCCCGGGCCGATTCTCGACGCCGCCGAGTCCGAGGACGCGGTGTTCCTCACCGCCGGCGATACGATGATTTCGACGACGCACGTCGACCTCCGGTTGCGCGCACACGACCGCGGCATCGACACCCGCGTGATTCACGCGCCCACCGCGGAGTCCGCCGCGTCCTCCCTCACTGGCCTCCAGAACTACCGGTTCGGGAAGGCGACGACGCTGCCGTTCGAGTGGGTGCACGGCGCTGACGGCGTCCCCGGGTCAGTCATCGACACTATCGAGGACAACCGCGAGCGCGGCCTGCACACGCTCTGCTACCTCGATATCAAGGTCGACAACCCGTATCGGGAGGGCGACGACTACATGACCGCGAGCCACGCCGCCGGCCTGCTCGCGGAACACTGGAACCCGGACGCGCTCGGCGTCGTCGTCGCGCGCGCGGGCGCACCGGACGCGCTCGTCGAAGCGGACACCCTCGGCGCGCTCGCCCAGCGGGACTTCGGGAGTCCGCTGCACTTGCTCGTGATTCCCGGCGCCCTCCATCACGTCGAAGCGGACGCGCTCACCGGGCTCGCGGGCGCGCCGGACGACGTGGTCGAAGAACGGACGGTTTAGGCGCGGTCGACGGGCGAGTCGTCGGGGTTCAGCACTTCGATCTCGTGGCCGTCCGGGTCTTTCGTGAACGCGTACATGTCGTCGCAGGACTCGGGGTCGCGGTAGTCCTCGGCCTCCCGGGTCATGAGGGTGTCCCAGTCGTCGTGGAGGTCGCTCGTGCGCACGGCGAGGTGGCCCCAGGCGTCACCGAGGTCGTAGCTGCGGCCGTCGTAGTTGTACGTGAGTTCGACCGTCATCGCCTCCTTCGCGGCGTCCTCGGGCGCGAGGAAGTAGTTCGCGAACGTGTCGGCCTCCCAGCGGCCGGCGTGCTCGTACTCGAACTTCCGCGTCCAGAACCCGAGGTGTTCGTCGGCGTCCTCGACGCGAATCATCGTGTGGTCGAGACTCCACTTCGCGCCGTGGTCGCGCTCGACGATCTCGATCTCGTGGCCGTCCGGGTCTTTCACGAACGCGTAGCCGGGGTTGTCCTCGGGCCGGCGATAGTCCTCGACGCCCTCGTCCATCAGGTCGTAGTAGGCGTCGTGGACGTCCTCGACGCGGACGGCGATGTGTCCCCAGGCGTCGCCGAGGTCGTAGTCCTCCTCGCCCTCGTTGTGGGTGAGTTCGAGGAGCGCGCCGTCCTCGTGGACGTCCTCGGGCCCGAGGTAGACGATTGTGAAGCCGTCGCCGTCCCAGCGGCCCTTCTCCTCGTAGTCGAGGTGGGACTGATACCAGTCCATGGACTCCTCGAGGTCGCTGACGCGAATCATCGTGTGATCGAGCACGAAATCGCTCATAGTCGAGTGCTGGGACGGGGGCGGCGTAAACCTACTGGGGTCGGAACGCCCTGCCGCGTCCTCGGTAGTCCCAGACCGCGACCGCGAGCAGGCAGAGCGCGCCGAGCGGGAGCGTGAGGTAGTCGCGGGTGGTGTAGAAGCCGACGGCGAAGTAGAGTTCGTTCAGGCCCGCGAGCGCCAGGAGGCCGTCAGTCACGCGGTGGTCTTCGCGGCCGAGCGCGCCGAGCGCGAGGCTGCAGAGCGCGACCGCGTAGAGGAGGACGCCGGTGAGCCACGCGGAGAACCAGCCGCCGGGGACGACGGCGTTGTCGAGGTAGGTGGCGAGGTCGGTGACGTGGAACGCGGGCGTGAAGCTGAGGAGACCGTAGGCGGCGAACCCGCCCGCGCCGCCGTCGTAGAAATACACTGTCCACGGAACGACGCCCGCGAGGAGAACGGCGAGCAGGCGTCTGCGAAGAGTCATCGCCGGGCGACGACGCGGAGCACGTCCTCGTCCTCCAGCACGTGGTCTCTCCCCACTTGCTGGTCGTCGTGTTGGGCGCTCGGGCCGGTGACGCGCGCGAACCGGAAGCGCTCGTCGAGCGTCCCGCCGAGGTTGTGGAGGGCGTCGTCCACGGTCGCGCCGCGCTCGACTACGAGCGGTTCCTCCCAGTCGATGCCGCGTCCGGGCTTGTCCATGTAGACGCGGATGAGGCCGAGTTCCTCCCACATCCGCTCCTTGAAGCCGTCCAGTCCCTTCTCTTCGTACGCGCTGATGAACACGGCCTCCTCCGGGTCGATGTCGCGCTCCCGCAACCCCTCTTTCACCGTGTCCACGTAGGACGGTTCGATGAGGTCGACCTTGTTCACGGCGACCATCGACGGGAGGTAGACGCGGTTGTCCATCACGCCGTCCACGAGCTGGTCGACGTCCGGGTTTCCGCGGATGGCCACGTCCGCGTTCACGAACCCCTGCTCGCGGAGGATTTCGCGAACGGTGTCGTGGTCGAGATCCATGTCGCCGGACGTGTTCACGTCGATACCGCCCTTTCCCTTCCGCGTCACGCGAACCGCGGGGGGTTCCTGATCCAGGCGTATCTTGGTGTTGTAGAGTTCGTCGGACAGCCGGTCGTACTGCTCGATTTCGAACGCGGACAGCACGAACACGATGAGGTCGGCCGAGCGGACGACGGAGAGGACTTCCTTCCCGCCCCCGCGTCCGCCCGCCGCGCCCTCGATGAGACCCGGCACGTCCAGTATCTGGATGTCGGCGCCCCGGTATTCGAGCATTCCGGGGTTCACGTCGAGCGTGGTGAACTCGTACGCGCCGACCTCGCTGTCCGCGTTCGTCAGCGCGTTCACGAGCGTGGACTTTCCGACCGAGGGGAAACCGACGAGCGCCACCGTCGCGTCCCCGTGCTGCTTCACGGAGTACCCGCCGCCGCCGCCCGACCCGGACTGCTGGGCTTCCAGCTTCTCCTTTTTGTCCGCGAGCTTCGACTTCAGGCGGCCGATGTGGGCTTCAGTGGACTTGTTGTACGGAGTGTTAGCGATCTCCTCCTCCAATTCGTCGATCTCCTCCTCCAGTCCCATTACGCCGCCCTACGCCTGTCCCGCCTTTATTCCTGTTCATCAGGCCCGCACCGCCGACCTCACGTGGTTTCGACACGTTAAAGCGCCCAACTTCTGCATGTCCGCGTGATGCCCGACCCCGAGAGTCTGCGCGACAGCACCCAGATCGTCCTCCCCGCGGACGAACTCCGGGAGTACCGCGCGGACATCGAAGACCGGTTCGTCGTCACGGTCGTGGACGACGACGGAGTCGCCCGCATCATCGGTAGCCCCATCGAGATCAAGGCTGTCAACGACTACCTCGCGCGACAGGGAATCAGCCTCCCCTGAAAGGTAATCCTTAAAACTGCGGCGACAGTTCGGATAGGTATGGCTGAGACTATCGAAGTGCTCGTACCCGGCGGTCAGGCCAACCCCGGCCCGCCGCTCGGTCCCGAGCTCGGGCCGACGCCCGTCGACGTGCAGGCAGTCGTCGAAGAAATAAACGACCAGACCGCCGCGTTCGACGGCACGGAAGTTCCCGTCACCGTCGAGTACGAGGAGGACGGCTCCTTCAGCATCGAAGTCGGCGTTCCGCCGACGGCGGAACTCATCAAGGACGAGGCCGGCTTCGACACCGGGAGCGGCGAACCCCAGGAGGACTTCGTCGCCGACATCTCCATCGACCAGCTCAAGAGCATCGCGGAGCAGAAGAAGCCCGACCTCCTCGCGTACGACACGAAGAACGCCGCGAAGGAAGTCGCCGGCACGTGCGTCACCCTCGGCGTCACCATCGAGGGCGAGGACGCGCGCGGCTTCAAGGAGCGCGTCGACTCCGGCGAGTTCGACGACGTGCTCGCGGAAGCGTAGAGACGCGACCACAGTCCGGTTCTTTCGGGTTCTCGCTCAGTAGCCGAGCCTGTCGAGCCTGTCCGTCACCCACCGGTCGTCTTCCTCGCTCGGGAAGTGGTAGGCGTGGTCGAGCGCGAAGTAGAGTTCGTAGAGCGGACAGCGGTCTGCGAACGCGGGATCGACGTCCAGTACGTCCTCGTAGCCCTTTCTGAAGCTGTCGCCGACCCCGCACCAGTCCGCGTAGGCGAGTTCGACTTCGTGGTGGCCGTACCAGGGCGCGGGGTCGAGGAGGGCGCGCACGTCGTCGGTGCCGGGGATGGCGTTGTTCCGCCAGAGGTCGCCGTGGAGGAGGCGCGGCGTGGGTTTCTCGGGAAGGAGCGTGTCGCTGTCGTCCGCGAGTGCGTGGACGCGCGTTCGCGTGTCCGCGTCGATTCCCCCGTGGCGGTCGGCCGCATCCGCGACTGGGCGGAGGCGGTAGTCGGCGAAGAACGCCGGCCAGTCGTCCGTTCGGGGGTTCGGCTGTTCGAACCGCCCTTTCCACGTGGGTTCGGGCCATCCGTAGGTGTCCGCGGTCTCCCGGTGAAGACGGGCGACCAGGCGGCCGAGCGCTCGCTCGATAGCCGGCGTCCACTCCTCGCCGGGGACGTAGTCGAGGACGAGCACGTCCTCGGTTGCGCAGACGACGTCGGGGACGGGCGCACCGTGGTCAGCGAGCACGCGGAGGCTTCGCGCTTCGACGTCGAGCGGTGCGGGGCCGGTCTTCACCGCGACGGACTGCCCGGAGTCCAAACCGGCGCGCCACACCCGGCCGATTTCGCCGCCCGAGAGTTCGGTGAGGCGGACGACGATGGCGTCGGTCGCGGCCTCGACGCGTTCCGTGGGAAACTCGCTCACGGGCGTCTTCGGCGCTCCGAACGGGTGAATCCTCCGCCCCTTCTCGCGTAACGACGACCTTAAGTGCGGCATGGTCGTTCTTCGAGACGAGACAGGCGTAGCCTGTTTCACTGACCCGTAGGAGCTCCCCGAGAGGGGGCAAGTACACTACGGAGGTGAAAGATGGCAGATGACATAGACGAGGCAGTCTCTCAAGCACTCGACGAGGCCCCTGAGCGGAACTTCCGCGAGACGGTGGACCTCGCCGTGAACCTGCGAGACCTAGACCTCAACGACCCGTCGAATCGTGTCGACGAGAGCGTCGTGCTGCCGTCGGGAACCGGACAGGAGACACAGATCGTGGTGTTCGCCGAGGGCGAGACCGCCGTTCGCGCAGAGGACGTCGCTGACGACGTGCTCGGCGGGGACGAACTCGAAGACCTCGGGGACGACGATGACGCTGCGAAAGACCTCGCCGGCGAAACCGACTTCTTCGTCGCCGAAGCGTCCATGATGCAGGACATCGGTCGATACCTCGGTACTGTGCTCGGTCCGCGCGGGAAGATGCCGACCCCGCTCCAGCCCGACGACGACGTTGTCGAGACCGTAAACCGCATGAAGAATACCGTGCAGCTTCGCTCGCGAGATCGGCGCACCTTCCACACCCGCGTGGGTGCGGAGGACATGTCGCCGGACGACATCGCGGACAACATCGACGTTATCGTGCGTCGACTGCACGCAACGCTCGAAAAAGGCCCGCTGAACGTGGACTCCATCTACGTGAAGACCACGATGGGGCCGTCCGTCGAGGTGGCCTGAGATGTCCGCAGAAACTGAGCGCACCACCGACCACATTCCGGAGTGGAAGCGGGAGGAAGTCGACGAGCTCGTCGAGCTCATCGAGTCCTACGACAGTATCGGCGTCGTGAACGTCGCCGGTATCCCGAGCCGACAGCTCCAGGACATGCGGCGCGCGCTCCACGGGAGCGCCGAACTCCGCATGAGCCGGAACACCCTGCTCGTGCGCGCGCTCGACGACGTGGACAGCGGCCTCGAAGACCTCACCGAGTACGTGAGCGATCAGGTCGGACTCGTCGGAACGAACGACAACCCGTTCGGGCTGTACAAGCAGCTCGAAGCCTCGAAGACTCCCGCGCCCATCAACGCTGGCGAAGTCGCGCCGAACGACATCGTCATCCCCGAGGGCGACACGGGCGTCGACCCGGGGCCGTTCGTCGGCGAACTCCAGCAGATCGGTGCCGACGCGCGGATTCAGGAGGGGTCCATTCAGGTGCTCTCCGACTCCGTGGTCGTGGAGGAAGGCGAGGTCGTCGGTAACGACGTCGCCAACGTCCTCTCCGAGCTCGGTATCGAGCCGAAGGAAGTCGGTCTCGACCTCCGCGCGGTGTACTCCGAGGGTGTGCTGTTCATGCCCGACGAGCTCGCCATCGACGTGGACGAGTACCGCGCGGACATCCAGTCCGCCGCGGCCGCCGCTCGGAACCTCTCCATCAACGCGGAGTACCCGACGGCCCAGACCGCGCCGACGATGCTCGCGAAGGCAGCCGGCGAGGCGAAGAGCCTCGGCATTCACGCGGCCGTCGAGAGCCCCGAACTCGCGGACGACCTCGTCGCGAAGGCGGACGCGCAGGTGCGTGCGCTCGCGGCGCAGATCGACGACGAAGAGGCGCTCCCGGAGGAACTCCGCGGCGTCGACGTCGAGCAGTCCACGGTCGAGGAGACCGAGGACGAAGCAGAACAGGCTACTGAAGAAGCGGAATCCGAGGAAGGCGAGTCCAGCGAGGGCGAGGACGAGGACGACGAGTCCGGCGCCGAAGGTCTCGGAAACATGTTTGGTGACTAATAATGGAGTACGTTTACGCAGCACTCATCCTGAACGAATCGGGCGAGGAGATCAACGAAGACAACCTCACGTCGGTCCTCGAATCGGCCGGCGTCGACGTCGAGGAATCCCGCGTCAAGGCGCTCGTCGCCGCGCTGGAGGACGTCGACATCGAGGAAGCCATCGAGACGGCTGCCGCAGCGCCCGCCGCGGGCGGCGCGGCCGCCGGTGGCTCCGCTGAGGGCGGCGCTGAAGAAGAATCCGAGGACGAGGCCGAGGAGGCCGAGGCCGAGGAAGAAGACGAAGCCGAAGAAGAGGACGAGGAGGCCAGCGGCGAAGGTCTCGGCGACCTCTTCGGTTAACGCCGTCCCGTAATTCACCGTTCTTTCTTTCGACGCCAGCCGCGTAGCCGCGCGTAGGTTCAAATACGAGTGGGCGGCCAGCGGTGGGTGATGCTGGACGGCCTGCGCGTGCTCGTCGATCCCTCGCTGACCGGGAGCGTCCTCGCCGCCGTTCTCTGCGGCGTCTTCCTCGGCACGCTCTCGGGGTTGACGCCGGGCTTACACGTGAACACGCTCGCCGTGCTGCTCGCGGCGGTGTCGGGCGAACTCCCGGGCGACCCCGTGCTCGTCGGCGTCGTCGTGCTCGCAGCGGGCGTCACGCACTCCTTCCTCGATATCGTGCCGGCGCTCGCGCTCGGAGTGCCGGACGCCGCGATGGCCGTCACGGCGCTCCCCGGCCATCGACTCGTGCTCGCCGGCCGTGGCCGCGAAGCCTTACGGTTGTCCGCGCTCGGAAGTGCGAGCGCCGTCGCGCTCGCGTTTGTGCTCGGCTGGCCGATAACGATGGGGATGCGGTTCGTCAGTCCGTGGCTGGACGCCCATCTGTCGCTCGTGCTCGCCGGGGTGGCGTGCGCGCTCGTCGCGAGCGAACGCACGCCACTCGCGCGGGTCGGCGCAGCGCTCGGCGTCGCGCTCTCCGGCCTCCTCGGTCTCACGGTACTCGATGCGACACTCAACGCGCCCCTCGGCGACGGCGACGTGCTTCTCCCGCTGTTTGCGGGATTGTTCGGCGTCCCCGTGTTGCTCGCCGCACTCCACGGGTCGGGCGTCCCCGAGCAGGGAGACGCCGTCGTCGAATCGAGTCCGCGAAGCGTCGGTGTGTCCGCACTCGCCGGGTCGGCCGCGGGCGCGGCCGTCGCGTACGTTTCCGGCGTGTCGAGCGCTATCGCCGCTATCGCCGCGCTCGGCGTCCTTCCGCGGCGCGACGACCCCGACCGCGCGTACGTCGTCGCCACCAGCGGCGTCAACACCTCGAACACGATTTTCGCGCTCTACGCGTTCGTGTCGCTGGGCGCGCCCCACACGGGCGTGCTGGTGGCGCTCGACCGGTCGGGAGCGCCGCTCGACCTCCCGGTGTTCCTGCTCGCGGTCGCGCTCGCGGCCGCGGTCGCGGTCTGTCTCGTCGTCACGGTCGGCGATGCGTACCTCCGGGTCGTCGGGAACATGAACCACCGACGCGTCGTCGTCGCCGTGCTCGCCCTCGTCACGTCACTCACGTACGTTCTCTCCGGCGCGTACGGCGTCGGCGTTCTGGTCGCGGCGAGCGTTCTCGGCCACCTGCCCGTGTGGTTCGGCGCGCGCCGCACGTGCCTGATGGGCGTGCTGCTCGTGCCGCTCGCCCTATAGCCAGTCCTGTCCGCGGAAGTACCACACCAGAATCGCGGAGAGCAGTATCATCCCGAGGAGGGTCGCGTGGTAGGCGTACGGCCAGCCGAGTTCGGGCATCGTCTCGAAGTTCATGCCGTACACGCCGACAATGAACGTCAACGGAAGGACGATGGTAGCGACGACGGTAAGCCGCTTCATCACTTCGTTCGTCGACTGACTGAGTGCGTTCAGGTAGATGTCGCGCGAGCTGGAGGCGAGGTCGCGGTAGGTCTCCACGAGGTCGACCTGCTGGACGACGTGGTCGTAGACGTCCCTGTAGTACTTCTCCGTCTCCACGGCGACTTCGCTCGGGTCGCCGCGCGCGAACCCGCTGATGGCGTCCCGAGTCGGCCAGAGGAGTTTTCGGACGGCGAGGAGTTCGCGGCGCACGTCGTTAATCTCGTCGAGGAGGTCGCTGCGGGTGGCGTCCACGAGTTCGCCCTCGATGGCTTCGATTTGGTCTTCGATGCCGTCGAGCAGCGCGAAGTAGTCGTCGACGATTCGGTCGAGCACGCGGTACGCGGTGAAGTCGGGGCCGCGGCTGAGAATCCGGGCGTCCTCGCGCAGCACGGCGTCCCAGGTCGCGTCGATGGCGTCGACGTCGTCGTGGGTGAGCGTCACCACCCAGTCGGTGCCGATGAACAGGCCGACCGGCCGGGTGTCGAGCTCCTGTTCGAACGTCGTCTCCCCGGCCCGGAATCGAGCGTCCGTGACGAGGAGGACTGTGTGCGTGTCGAACTCCTCGGTCTTCGGTCGGACGCCGTTCTGCACGTCCTCGACGGCGAGCGGGTGAATCCCGAAGGCGTCCCGGACAGCGGCGAGTTCGTCGGGGGTCGGGCTGTCTGCGCGAATCCACGTCGTCCCCTGAGCCGCTTTGGCGGCGCCGACGTCGTCGTAGGGTGTGATGCCCGCGTCCGTGTAGACGACGGCGGTCACCGTCACGCCCCATCACCCCGGTTCGGGCGGCCGACGGCGGTGAGCGTCACGCCCACCATCACGCCCGTGACGGAGAACGCGCGCCCGGGATACGGCTGGAGCACGCCGACCGCGTACGCGAGGAGTGAGAGGACGGTGAGCACGCTCCCCGCGATGCGAACGCTATCCATACCGACCCCTCTCGTGAGGTCGAAAAAAGGCTTGGCGTTAGGACGCGTGCCGGAGGTTTCGGAGGAGCGTGTGCACGTGTTCTTCCTCGCCGTCCAACTGCTGGGGGTAGACGCCGACCGCGGCGACGATGTCACCACCGTCGTTCACCTTTGTGACGTGCACGAACACGTCGATGCTCTGCCCGTCGAAGTTCGCCGTTCCGGAGAACTTCGTCACGGTCGTGCTGTGACCGAGCACGGTCATTGTGGTGTTCGACACCGCGTTGAGGTCGCTGATGGTGCCGTACTGTTGCTGGATGAGCTGGGCGATTTCGCGGTCGTTGTAGGTGTCGAGGGGGTTGAAGCTCTGTCCGAGCACGCTCACTTCGGGCGAGGAGAACGTTCCGAACACCGCGGCTCGGCGTTCAACGCCGAGAATACTCACGCGTTTCTCGTACTGGGCGACCCAGTTCGTTATCTCGACGGTCTTCGACTGACCGGCGGCTTCGAACGTTCGGTTTATCTGCATCTTCTCGACGGAGACTTCCTCGTAGCCGGAGGACTGGAGCGTCGAGTCCTCGACCGTGACCTTGTTCGCGTTGAACGTCACGGGCCCGCTGAGGAAGCCGAGACAGCCGCTCGCGAGCACGAGGGCCGCGAGCGCCACTGCGACCGCTGTTCGTCGTGACATAGGGTTCCGTTGGCTCGAAGACGGGATAAAGTCGGTGGCTACCTGTCAGAGGCGGTACGTGGGGCCGTCGTCGGTGTCCTCGACCGTGACGCCGAGAGCTTCGAGCCCGTCCCGCAGAGAGTCGGCGCGCTCGTACTCGCCGGCGTTCCGCGCGTCCTCGCGGAGGTCGAGGACGAGTTCCACGAGGTCGCCCGCGAGGTCGGCGTCCCCGTCGGTGACTGTCTCGAACTGGAGGCCGAGCACGTCACCGCCGAGGCCGTCGAACGCCTCGATGGCATGGCGGAGTCCGGCGTAATCGTACTCGTCGCTGGCGTCCACGTGGGCGTTCACGGCGGACGCGATATCGCCGAGCGCGCTCAGCGCCTCCCTGGTGTTGAAGTCGTCGTTCATCGCCGCCGCGAAGTCCTCGCGTGCGGTTTCGACGGCCGCTCGGAGGCCGTCGTCCGCCTGCGTCGCGTACGCGTCCGGGCTGTCCGCGGCGTCCACCGCGCGGTCGTACGCCCGCGAGAGGCGCTCCCAGCGGTCTTCGGCCTCGTCGATGGCGTCCTCGCTGTACGTCTGTCGGCTGTTGTACGTGCCGGAGACGAGGAAGGTGCGCACGACGTTCGGCCCGAAGCGCTCGATGGCTTCCTCTGCGGTGATGAAGTTCCGGAGGCTGGAACTCATCTTCTCGTCGCCGATTTCGAAGAGCGCGCAGTGCAGCCAGTAGTTGGCGAACGGTTGGCCCGTCGCCGCCTCGGACTGCGCTATCTCGTTCTCGTGGTGGGGGAACACGAGGTCGCGGCCGCCGACGTGGATGTCGAGCGTCTCCCCGAGGTGGGTCATGCTCATCGCCGAGCACTCGATGTGCCAGCCCGGCCGCCCCTCGCCCCACGGCGACTCCCACGTCTGGCCTTCGGGGTGCGCGGGCGTCCCTGGGTGATCGGGGCCGCGGTGTTCGTCTATCGCGCTCTCGGAGACGCCGTCCGCCTTCCAGAGGGCGAAGTCGGCGGGGTTCCGTTTCTCCGATAGCTCGTCGTCCTGGCCCTGTTCCTCGATGTCGTCGAGGCGCTGGTTCGAGAGTTTTCCGTACTCCTCGAACGCGGTCACGTCGAAGTAGACGGAGCCGTTGGACTCGTACGCGTACCCCTTCTCCACGAGCGTCTCCACGAGGTCGACGATTTCGGGGACGTGCTCGGACACCCGGGGGTAGACTTCGGCGCGCTTGAGGTTCAGGCCGCGCATCGCCTCGATGATCTCCCGGATGTAGTGTTTCGCTACGTCATCCTCGTCGTCGCCCTGCTCGCCGACCCGAGCGACGATTTTCTCGTTCACGTCGGTGAAGTTTTCGACGTGTCGGACGTCGTACCCGAGGAATTCGAGCCATCGGTGCATCACGTCGACGTGCACCCACGAGCGCGCGTGCCCGAGGTGCGGCGGGTCGGACGTGGTGAGCCCGCAGTAGTAGAGGCGCACGCGCTCGGGGTCTTGGGGTTCGAATTCCTCTTTCTCCCCGGAGAGCGTGTTCGTGACGTGGAGCGTCATACGCGCTCGTACGCCGCCCCCGGTCTTAAATCACCGAATACGCGTCAGGCGTTGTCAGGCCCGCACGCGCGAGACCGCGTCGAGCGCGCCCTCCACTGCGCGGAGCGCGTTCGGGCCGTCCCGCCGTTCCACGACCACGACGAGCGAGTTGTCGGTGTAGCCGGCGGCCTCCGGGTTGATACCCGCGGCGTCCAACCGTCCCAGAACTGCGGCGACCGCCCGCGCGTCCACGCTCCCGGTCGCGACGACGCCCGTCAGCGACCCCGCACCCGAGGCGTACGCGGTGTCGTTCACCGCGAGCACTCCCGTATCACTCGCGCCGAGCCCGCTCTCTATTCGCACCGTCGCGTCCGCGCCCGCCGCCTCGTGCGTGAGGTCGTCAGCGTACCGGCGGAGCGCTGTCGCCACCGCGTCCTGTTCTCCCTCGACGTCGAGCAGGCGAGCGGCCGCGGCGTAGTTCACCACGCCGGCTGCGAGCGCCGTCCGGAGGAACGGCCGCGCGTCCACCGCGTCCCGGGTTCGTTCTGCGAGCGAAGGCATCGCTCGCGGAGAGACTCGGCGCGACGAAAAACCTTCTCGTCCCCGGGAACGCTCGATAGTTGCGAAGTCACTAAGACCGACGCGTTCCTTCGTACGTACATGAGTCAGGCGCTCGTCATCGTCGGTCACGGCTCGCACCTGAACCCGGGGTCGAGCGAACCCGCGTTCACGCACGCGGACACGATTCGCGCGACCGGAGCGTTCGACGAGGTCAGGGAGGCGTTCTGGAAGGAAGAACCGTCGTTCCGGGAGGTGTTGCGGACGCTCGAATCCGAGGAGGTGTTCGTCGTGCCGCTGTTCGTGAGCGAGGGCTACTTCACGGAGCAAGTGATTCCGCGTGAACTCCGACTGAACGACTGGTCGCCCGACCAGTGGGAGTCCGACGGGACTGACGCCGACCACGTCACGCTCGAAGCGACCGACGTGGGGAAGACGATCCACTACTGCGGGCCGGTCGGAACGCACGACTCGATGAGCGACGTCATCGTGCAGCGCGCGAAGTCCGTCACCGGCGACGACGACGTGGGCGAGGGGGTCGGTCTCGCGGTCGTCGGGCACGGCACGGAGCGCAACGAGAACTCGGCGAAAGCCATCTACTATCACGCCGACCGCATCCGCGAGAGGGGGCGGTTCGACGAGGTGCAGGCGGTGTTCATGGACGAGGATCCGGAGGTGGACGACGTGACGGAGTTCTTCGACGCGCCGGATATCGTGGTCGTCCCCCTGTTCGTCGCGGACGGCTTCCACACGCAGGAGGACATCCCCGAGGACATGGGCATCACCGAGGACTACCGGACCGGCTGGGAGGTTCCGGAGACCGTGGACGGCCACCGCATCTGGTACGCGGGCGCGGTCGGCACGGAACCCCTCGTCGCGGACGTGATTCTGGAGCGCGCGGGGGACGCCGGCGCGGCGGTCGAGCACGCTATCGCTGCGGTTCGCGAGGAGACCGGTGGCGTGAACGCGGTGAGCGACTAGTGAGCGAGACCGTGCAGGTCGCGGCGCTCATCGACGCCGCCACCGACGGCGTCGAGTTCGACGGACTGCGCGTGGAGGACACGACGTACGGCTATCGGTTCGAGACGCCGGCGGAGAGCCACCGCGGCCTCTCGACGGACGAACTCGGGGACGCCGCGACGGGCAACGAGTACGTCGCGAACTGGTACTACTGGCAGCACGAAGTCGGGGGAGAGGACACGCCCCGGCGCGCGTTCCTCCGGTGGGTGGAGCACGCGACCGGCGACGACACCGTCCCCGAGCGCCTCGACGCGCTCCGCACCGACGGCCTCAGCCGGGAGTGGGGCGAGCTCCTCGTCACTGCGCACATCCGCGACGGCGAGCACGTCTACGAGGTTCGCCACCAGGAGAACGCGGCGGACGACGACCTCGAAACCTACACCGACCCGCTGGACGCCCGCCAGCTCGTGAAGCACGACGACGACGGGAAGTACCGCCCGCTCTCCACGGCCCCGAGCCTCCCGCACGGCTGGGTGTTCACCGGCCTCAGCGGCGAGGCGTTGGTGCGGACGGTGGACTTCATCTATCCGGCGACGGTGGCGAACTGGCACCGCGAGCGCGAGGGCGAGTTGGACGTGACGCACTACCGGGAGGCCGCGGACCGCCAGTCCGGCATCTACGAGATAGTGAGCGAGCTCACGCCCGAGCAACTGGAGTGGGCGACCGAGGCGTGCTGCGTGGACTCGCAGTGCCTGAAGCGCCGGGAGTGGGAGTACGACGAGGACACCGACATCGACACGCCCGCTGGCGGCGGCGCGTTCCCGTGCCGGGAGCCGTGTTCGCTGTTCGTCGCGGCGGCGCGGAAGTTCGTCACGCTCGAACGCGACGAGGAGCGCGAGTACACGTTCGAGCTCACGCCGACGGAGAAAGAACAGATCGAGGACATCATCGGCGCGGTCGCGGACGGCCGCACGGACGAGATACGGGAGGCGGACGTGAACGACGGCGCGAACCGGTACCGGGCGCGCTACCTTCGCGCGAAGCGAATGGACGACCGCGGGCTGTCGGGAACGCCGACGTACGACGACTAGGTCGCGCGCAGCAGGAAGCCGGCCATCGCGAGGCCGCCGACGAGCGCGACGCCGGCGACGAACAGCGCGACGAGACCGTGGAGGAAGGAGAGCGCGAGCGCGGCGGACAGCACGCCGGCCGCGGCGACGGCCCCGGGAACGAGGAGCGTTTCGGGGGACGCGTCCGTCTCCCGGGACTGTTTCTGTGCGAGGTCTTCTCCGACAGCGACGCCCTCGCTCGTCTCCGACGGCTCCTCGATTCGCACGGAAACCTCGACCGACTCGGAGCCGTATCCGGCGAGAACCGTAAGCGTGCCCGAGACGGGCCGCGGACGATCCGCGACGGTGACGGCGACGACGGTGGTGGCGTTGCGGTCGACGTAGTGGTTCGAGTCGGTCACGCTGGCCGCGCGGCGGAGCGCGTCGTCGAGTTTGACGTGGACGTGCGCGGGCGACCCCTCGTTGTCGAGCGCGAGCGCGAACGACCCCGTGGTCGCGAACGACGCGGCGTCAGCGCTCACAGAGTGTGGGCCGTCGGCGTTCACGCGTACCGTGAGAGTGTCGGCCACACGCCCGCTTCGTGGCCCGGAAGAAAAAGCTCTAGGCCGCACCCTCTCGCATGTCTGGCGGGAGGAGGTTCGGGATGCCGTCCTCGATAGGGTACGATTCGCCGCACTCAGTGCACGTGAGGGTGCCCGAGACGATGTCGCCGTCGTCCTCCTCCTCGATTGCGAGTTCGAGGTCGTGTTTGTCGAGCGGACAGCAGACGATGTCCAGGAGATCCTCCTTCATACGGAAGTCGTGGGCTGCGCCCGGCAAAAGCGTGCGGGTTCCCTATTTGCGGAGGACGCCGACCGGGTTGGGGACGTCGAGCGTGGTGAGGTAGAGGGTGGACAGGCCGCCGACGAGGATGGTGGTACCGTAGTCGGCGGCGCGGAAGAGGAGGGCGGCGACGAGAACCGGTCCGGCGGCGTGCGGGGTGAGCGCGAGCAGGAGGGCGGTGATGGCGGAGTCGACGACGCCGATGCCGCCGGGCGTGCCGACGACGGCGGTGAGGCCGGCGGTGGGGACGACGAAGAGGAGGGCTGGGTAGGCGACCGGGGCATCGACGGCGCGCAGGCAGAGGGAGAGCGGGAGGACGTAGAGCGCCCAGCCGAGGTGGCTGAACGCGAGAGCGGTGGCGAGCGTGCGGGGGTTCTCGCGGAGGGTGCGCGCGACGTCGTTCGCGCGCTCGACGCGCTGCTCGACGCGCTCTTCAGACGCGGCCGCCCGGACGCGAGTGGAGACGCGACCGAGGGTGGCGCGGACGCCGCGAGCGACCGTGTGAGCGGCGGTTCCGACGGCGTCGAAGCGAACGACGAAGACGTACGCGGCGACGAGCGCGGCGAGCAGCGCGGCGGTGGCGACGGCGGCGACGAACCCGACGCCGGAGAGGCTGCTGTGTCCGACGGTGAGGACGAACACGAGGCCGAACGCGGCGAGAGTCGCGGACGCGACGTTGTTCGCGAACTCGGTGGTGGAGATGGCGACGAGCGGGCGTTCGAACTCGCCGGGGCCGTACCGGGAGAGGACGTAGGAGACGATGCCGATGCCGCCGACGTGGCCGCCGGGGAGGATGGCGCGTCCGAACAGCCCGGAGAAGTAGGCGGTGTGGAAGCCGACGCCGTCGAGGCGGCCACCGGTGGTGTGAAAGAGCCGTCGCGCGACCTGCGCCCACGCGAGGAGCGACCCGGCGGACGCGACGACGGCGAGCGCGTACAGCGGTTTGTTCGCTCGTTCGAGGCCGCGCGCGAACTCGTTCCAGCCGACGGCGTTCACGAGCAGCGCGAGCATTGCGACTGCGATGCCGATACCGAGTGCGGCCCTGATCCCCCTTCGCATACCCGAGTCGTGGGGCCGGGGGTTCAGAAAAGTAGGGGGCGACTACTGGAAGGGGTCGTGGCGGACGACGGTTTCCTGGCGGCCGGGGCCGACGCCGATGGCGTACGCGGGCGCGCCGAGTTCCTCCTCGACGTACTCGACGTACGCCTGTGCGTTCTCGGGGAGGGCGTCGTACCCGTCGGCGGCGACGGTCTCCCAGTCGACGTCGGGCCAGCCGTCGAACGTCTCGTAGACGGGCTCGCAGCGCGCCCACTCCTCGGTCGTGGCGGGCATCGTCTTCAGCACCTCGCCGTCGAGTTCGTAGGCGTGCCCGACGTCGACTTCGTCCAGGCCGGCGAGCACGTCGAGGTGGTTCAGGACGAACCCGGTGAAGCCGTTCGCGCGGGCGGCGTGCCGGAGCATCGGCATGTCGAGCCAGGCGACCCGGCGCGGGCGGCCGGTGACGGTGCCGTACTCGCCGCCCTCCTCGCGGATGTAGGTCGCGAGTTCCTCGTTCTCGCCTGCGCCCTGTTCGTCGTAGCCGGGCGTGTCGCCCTCGACGCCGCCGAGTTCGGTCGGCATCGGTCCGCTTCCGACCCGCGTGAGGTAGGACTTCACGATGCCGACCACGTCGCCCGACCCGATGACGCCGGGGCTGAGACCGGTGCCGGTGGCCGCGCCGCCCGCGGTGGGGTTGGAGGACGTGACGTAGGGGTAGTTGCCGTGGTCGATGTCGATGATGGTGCCCTGCGCGCCCTCCATCATCACGTTCTCGCCGTCGTCGATGGAACTCGCGAGGAACTCGCCCGCGTTCACGGCCATGTCGTTCTCGGCGAGGCGCTCGCCCACCTGACTGAACTCGTCGTGGAGCGCGTCCACGTCGAACGCGTCGGGGTCGTCGAGGTCGTTTACGTCGATGCCGTAGACGTCCTCGACGATGGCGCGTTTCTGGGGAACGACGTATTCGAGTCGGTCGCGGAGCACGTCGGGGTCGAGGAGGTCGCCGACGCGGACGCCGCGGCGTCCCGCTTTGTCCTCGTAGGTCGGCCCGATTCCCCGGCCCGTCGTACCGACTTCCTGGTCGTCCTCGCTCTTCGCGTCTTCCTCGATGCCGTCGAGGACGCGGTGGTAGGGGAGGATGACGTGCGCGCGTTTGGCGACGCGGACGTCGGGGTCGAGGCCGCGTTCGCGGAGGGCGTCGAGTTCGTCGAACAGCGTTCGGGGGTTGACGACGCAGCCGTTCCCGAGGACGCCGGTCTTCCCGCGGACGGCGCCGGATGGAACGAGTGAGAGTTTGTACTCGTCGCCTTCGTGGACGACGGTGTGGCCTGCGTTGTCGCCGCCCTGGTAGCGCGCGACGACGTCGACGGCGTCGCCGAAGATGTCGACGACGCCGCCCTTCCCTTCGTCGCCCAGCTGAGCGCCGACGATGGTGACGGTCATGGTCGAACAGTTCCGCGCCCCGGGTAAACCGATTACGGATTCGACGCCGAAAATGAGCACGTTCGTGCCCGGACGTCGGCTTCTCGTGTTTCGTGTGCTCACGTCCAACCAACACATCGGTTCGCGCCCACAACGGTTATATTCGGTCGCATCGAAGCGTCCGAATTGAGAGAAGGCGGGCGCTCCCGGAGAGTAACCTTTAAACTCCGTAAAGACAAGTTAACAAATGCCATGATAGACCGCCTTGAGAAGGAAGTCGACATGCTCGAACGCCACCTCCAGGTTCTCCGGATGGTCCTCGAGCGCGAACCCATCGGCATCGTCAAGATGTCGAACGAGACCGGCTACCCGCACCACAAAGTCCGGTACAGCCTCCGCGTCCTCGAAGAAGAAGACCTCATCGAGGCGTCCAGCCAGGGCGCGATCACGACCGAACGAACCGAGGAGTTCGTCGACGAGCTCGACGACAAGGTAGACGAGATAATCGAGAAGCTCGAGTCGATGAAAATCGACACCGGAGAAGCCGAAGTTTAGAGTTCAGGCACCGTCACGTGGAACGTCTCGTTTCTGTCCTCTACCAGACAGAGGTGGAACCCCGACTTCCGAGCGACTTTCACGTAACTCTCCTTGTCGCTGCGTGAGAGGAACCCGCCGCCGTCCGTCGCGTCCGTCGCCGCCTCCAGCGCGTCCGGTTCGAAGAACGACGCGGTGACGTAGAACGCGCCGCCGAGCGATTCCTGGGCGTCCGCGACGACCTCTGCGTTCTCCACGAGGCCGTCCATCTCGTCGCCCGTGACGGGGTCGCGCTCGGGGTTGAGCTCGGCCACCAGAAGGGGGTTTCCCATGCGGTCGCGGAGCACCACGTCGAACGTCGATCGCAGTTCCTCGCCCTCGTCGTCGCGGATGGAGATCGTGCCGTCGAGTTCGGCGCGGTCGATGTCGGGAATCGCGTCGAACACGTCCGCCAGTCCTTTCGTTCGACCCGTATCGAGAAGCTCGTACGGGAGGTCGCGGACGATCCAGGAGACGAATCGGTAGGCGGCCGTGCCTTCGAGGAAGTCGTCGAAGGAGTCGCCGTCGACCGTCGTCTCGCTGGCGTCGAACTGCGTGTGGTGTTCGAGTCGGAGGTTCGCGTTCACGGCCTCCGCGCTCACGTCGCCGTCCGCGACAGCGTCCAGGGTCGGGTCGGCCTTCGACCCGTACCGGACGAAGAGGTTCGTGCCGGCGAGCGCCTCTGCGGGCGTCCGGTCGGACGACGCGGTTTCCTCGGGTTCTTCCGCCGCGTCCGCCCTCTCGCGCGCCGTTTCGAGGTCGGCACGCAGTTCCGCGACTTCGTTCCGGAGCGCGTCGCGCTCCTCCTCGAGATCCGTGAGTTCGTCGCGCAGTTCCGCGGCCTCGCTCTCCGCGGCGTCCGCGCGCGCTTCGAGTTCCTCGATGCGTTCCTCGCGCTCAGCGACCGCTTCCTTCAGCGTCGCCACTCGCTCTTCGGTTTCGGACGACGCGGACTGACGGGCGGGCTGAGAGCGCTGAGAGCGCTGAGAGCGCTGAGCGGCCTGCTTCGTGGCCGCCGTCCCCTGTGTGCGCTGCTGTGTCGCGTCCGAGGACGCCCCGGAACTCGGGCGTGTCGCCGCCTTCTCGGGATCGAGTGAGGGGACGGTCGTCGCCTCCCGCCACTCGACTTCCTCCGAGAACACGCCGTCTTCGCCTTCGCCCTCGTCGTCCACCGCGCGCGCGGACGGCGACTGCTCCACGCCCGCTGCCTCTGGGCGCTCCGGTGACGGGCGCTCCGCCGGCGGTTCGCGCGCCACGTCCGCAGCCTGCTCCGCCTCGGAGACCGCAGCCGCGTCGCCCGCTTCAAGCGTGTCTCTGGTCGTGCGGGCGTCTCTCTCTGATTCGTCCGCCGAAACCGACGGTTCGTCGGTAGTCGGTTCGTCCGGCGCTTTCACCGCGCGCTCCGACGACGCGTCCGGGTCGGCCGCCGCTTGCTCGGCCGCCGCTTGGTTCGCGTCGGCGTTCTCTCCTGCGGTTCCGGTCTCGTCTACAGCGGCCACGGCCGTCGCGCCGTCGTCGGGCGTCGGTTCGGACGCCTCCGTCGCGCTAGCCGCTCCGGCGGCGGCCTCGACGTCGTCGCCGGTCGCCTCCTCGTCGGGTTCGGGTACGTCAGTCACGTCGATGTCGACCGTCACGACCTCGTAGAGCCCGACCTCGTCGTCGGCGCGCTCGAAGGCCTCCTCGCCGGTGATGAGTTCCTCGCTCGACCCGACGAACGCCGCGCTCAGCGACCGGCCGCCGTAGTAGGCCGTGTAGTAGTCGCCCGAGAGCACGTTCTCGGAGAGTTCGACGTATCCCGTGAACCCCGCGTCAGCGAGCGTTTCGTCCGTCTCGGAGAGCGGCGTGTCGTTCGTGTAGTAGGTCGCTTTCGTCTCCCCGCCCGCTTCCTGCATCGCGAACAGCAACGGCAGCGAGAGATGCGGCGCTTCGTAGACGTCCGACGAGGCGTCCTCGAAGTCCTCGATACCTCCCTCGAACACCCCCACGACGCGGCCGTTCAACATGAACAGCCACGTGTCGTCCGCCACGACGGCACCCGAGAACGCTCGGTCAGCGAGCGCGTGGAGGCCGCGGTAGCCGTCAGCGGCGTCCGCCGACGACCACGACCGCACGCGCTCGACCGTACGTGAATCCATACACGAGAGCGAGGGAGCCGCGACGTATAAAATCTCCCTCTCTCCGGGATCGAACGCTTTTCGTGACCGCCCCCGCCAGTCCAGAGCATGCACGTCACGGTCGTCGGCGCAGGACAGATGGGGCGCGGAATCGCGCAGGTGTCCGCGATGGCAGGCCACGACGTGGTCGTCCGCGACATCGACGCAGACCGCGTCGAAGCCGGCATCGACGGCATCGAGGACACGCTCGCGGAAGGCGTCGAACGCGGGAAAGTCAGCGAGAGCGAGCGGGACGCCGCGCTCGCCCGCATCGAAGGCATCGTCGACCTCGACGACGCCGTCGCGGTCGCCGACCTCGTCGTCGAAGCCGTCCCGGAGGACATGGAGCTCAAGCAGGACGTGTTCACGGACATCGAGGCCGCCGCGCCCGCGGACGCCGTCCTCGGCTCCAACACGTCCAGCCTCCCCGTCACCGAGCTCGCGAGCGCCCTCGACGACCCCAGCCGGGCTATCGGCCTCCACTTCTTCAACCCCCCACACCTGATGGGCCTCGTGGAAGTCGTCGTCGCGGAGCAGACCAGCGAGGACACCGAGAGGTTCGCCACCGACTACGTCGAAGACATCGGGAAGGACGCCGTCGTCGTCCGCGACACCCCCGGGTTCGCCACCTCCCGCCTCGGCGTGGCGCTCGGCCTCGAAGCCGCCCGCATGGTCGAAGAAGGCGTCGCCAGCCCCGGAGACATCGACACCGGCATGCGCGAGGGCTACAACCACCCCATGGGCCCCCTCGAACTCACCGACCTCGTCGGCCTCGACGTCCGCCTCGACATCGCCGAAAGCCTCCGCGAGGAACTCGGCGAACGCTTCAAACCCCCGCAGATACTCAAGCGCAAAGTCCGCGCCGGCGACCTCGGCAAGAAGACCGGCACCGGCTTCTACGAGTACGACGAGAACGGCGACAAAACCGGGCCCGCTGACTACTGAACGCTACCGAACCGGGGGACGGAAACGGGCTATCTGACGCCGAAAATACGGCGTACAGCGATCACGTACTCAGAGTTACATTCCCTCCGTTGTCGATACCGATTGTTGTGGCAGAATTATCGCTCGGGAAGGTGTGCGTTTTCGTGGTCGTGTGGCCATCGACGGCAACCGTAATCTGGTACTCGCCGTTTTTACTGAAGGGGTCGAGCTGGACGGCCGATTCAGCGTCGAGCGTTCGACCGGCTGAATAGACCAATCGCTCGCCCTGACTGATTTCGACCACGACAGCGTGGCTGGTATCATCTTGGTTCACGAGCTGGAGGGTATCGGACGGCGTGCTACTAGTCGGGACGGCACTACAACCCGCAGCGACGACGAGGAGGCCGACGCAAAGGCCGAGTGCAAGCTTTCTAACTGGAGGGCGCACAGGCGCACGTCACAAACGAGACGGAAAAGACTTGTCAAAACTCCGTGATTAGGCTTGTAGCTCCCCGTATCGGGCGATTCGGGGCGCCTGGAGTGAAAACCCCCTCGTATGAACGAGCGAGATCCTCGCTCGCTAACCGGGCGGGTGACCCGATCGCTACGTACGGAGTATGGAATCGGTCAGATGGGAGTCGGGCTATGACGTGTCGCAGCCGTTGCTCACGCTGATGCTGTCGGCTTCAATTGCGACGTTGACCGCTGGGGACTCACAGGAGGCTGGAATTGAGTACTCGCGCGCGGCTGTTCGGCCATTCCGTATCGAGACGCGGATTTCCGCCGGGGTTCCGACGAACGATTTCGATTCGTCGCCCTCGCCCGGGTTCAGCGTGTAGGTGTGACTGAAGAACTCGGTCGAGCCTCGCATCGCGGTGATAGTGACTTGCACTGCCTCTTGGAGCCCGTTGGTCACGAACACGGCTACGTGTGGTTTGTGTTCCCGGGGTCGGGTCTGTTCGATGAACGACGAACAACCCGCGAGAAGGACGACGCCCCCCGAGAGGCCACCGAGAAGAATCTGCCGGCGGTTCATGCGATACAGTTCTCTCGACAACCCGAAAAAGAACCCCGTGACGAAAACGACTGTTTGTTCCTCTGAACAGAACTGGATCGAGGTACGAGCGTGACACAAAGCGGGGTCTGTCGCTGAATTCACGCCTGTACTGACGACCGTCAGCGGAACGGAATCGCCACGCTCTTTCAGAGCCGCGGCAAACGCGTGAGTGATGCCCTCCGACAAGGCGACGGCCGCGGCCCCGATAGCGACCGGTATCGCGCTCGCTGGGGCGGCAGTACGAGAAATCGCACAGCACGGACTCGGACTCTGGACGGCGCTGGCGCTCGCCGGCGGCCTCTCGGCGGTCGCTGTCGGTTGCGGCGTTCTGACTGGCCGCGGTTGGTTGAGCGCCGATAACGACCGTGGCGGACAGGGCAACCGAACGCCAGTCGCACTCGTCGCCCTCGCGCTGACGTGCATCGCCGTCGGTGCCGGGATTGCACTGACGTAGTACTCTGTCTTCTCGTGGAGTACGCCGTCGATCAATCGACGGCAATGGCAGCTAGCGCTGTAGCTTAGTGGCCCTCGATACCGCCGGTCGGTTAGAGAACCAGGCGCTCCAGTCACGCTTCGTTACCCGCGAGCGGGATGGCCAGTCGCGAGAATTCAGTGCCAGCGAAAGGCCGGTTTACGCAATCAGGCTCTCCGCAGGTGAACTCTGGGTCGATATAAGTGGGTAATTCACGAGGTGCGTGTTAGGAGTCTGTGAATAACTGTGGCGGTATCGTGCTGACCGTCGGTCGTACCACCCGCCACACGATCTCGGGTTTCAGTAGGGCTGTTGGCGGTTCCTCTAAGCGAGTCACCCGAGCGAACGCTCCGCTTAACGCCGGATCGGATTGAGCGCGACGTATGAGGCGGTTCATATACCAATTCGTCAAACGCGCACCGGCCGGTCGGGATCCCGTTGTCTGTGGATAGGCGAAATCTCCGCCCACCACGAGGTTCCAGACGTTGTCCACGATATCGCTCGCACGATCAAAAAAACGCCCACTGATGGCGTCGAGACCCTCGGTGGCGAGCGCATGGTGAAGGCAGACCGCCTCCAGGGCGGCTACCGACATCCCCTGCCCGTAAATCGGATTGAAGCTTGCAATAGCATCCCCCGTGACGACAAGTCCGTCAGGGAATTCGGAAAGGTCCTCGTAGCGCCGTCGGAGACTCGCAGGGTAGGGATACTGCCGAACGCCGTCAGAGACCCATGAGTGGTGTTTCAACAGCGTAGAAATCGTCTGGACGGGGAGACCCGCAGTGTACTTGATCAGACCGCTGCGGTCAGTCGGCGGGGTATCGTCATGGATTCCTTGTACGATGACTTCCCAGCGGTCGTCTTCGATAGGGACGAGTGCAGCGCCACGCGTCCGTGGGGCTACCGGCACGATCATACGCATCCGACGGTCGTTCGGCGGACGTTCAATCCGAATCGATCTGTACGAAACGTTGATCGTGATTTCGTCGGTCGGCGGTCTGTCGTACCCGTGGTCAGCCAGCCAGGCTGGAGTCTGACTCGTCCGCCCGGTCGCATCGACGACGAAATCAGCGCTGACCGTCTCCTCGGTGTCACCGTTTCGGACACGAACACCGGTGACTACCGACGCATCAGCGGTACACAGGTACTCTGTGACTTGACGACCCCCTCGCAACTCGACGTTCTCGATGCTGCGTAATTGGTTCCGGGCGACGTGTTCAAACAGTGCGCGACTCGCACAATAGGTGGGGTATCGCTCCCGGGGGTCAGCCAGGAATCCGCCTCTGTTGTATTCCCTCATATCCGTACCGAAGTCTATCATCAGACCACCGCTGGCGAGAACTTGTTCGCAAAACCCGGGGAACAGGTCTTCCAGTGTCGCACGACCAGCCTCCAACAACACGTGGGGGTGCCTGGTCTGCGGTGCGCCGTCACGCGTGGCTGGGCCGTTCGGAATTGAGTCACGTTCCAGCACTACAACCTCTTTGAACGCGTCTGCCAGAACCCGGGCTGACGCGATGCCGGCTATACTTCCCCCGACGACAATGGCGCGGTCACCCACGAGTGAGACCTGCGTGGCGTCATAGCGGTCGATCTCTGCGAGCGACACCTTACAACACCCCGATCCAGACGTGTGCTTTGGGGGTGCCGGTTCGTTCCACCGTCATACCAAACACGCTACGCGACTCGGTCATTCTGGTTCACACCGGAACTCACGGCTCTGTCCCCGTCTGCGAATCGGGGTGCATACGCGTCTTTTTAAATAACCTCGCTCTATCGCCGGGCGTGCGCTACCTCACCGTTCGATTGGAATCCACGTCGGGGACTGCGTTCCACCCGATCGGCAAGCAACTGGCCGAAGAGCCGTCGATTCAGCGAGAGGCTATCCACCACGTCGAACTACTCGCGGGGGAGCTCGTAGTAACGCTGGCCGAGGGAAGTGGCGACCGGCAGCGCTACGAGGAGATTATGTCCGAATCACCACTTGTTGAAGACGTACTCGTGTCTGGCGGCGAACGCTGGCTGGCGACAAGCCAATTTTCCGCCCAAGGCCCCGTCAAACAGCTTTTGGAGTGGCGTCAGGAGTCCGAACTCGTTGTTGAAACCCCAATTCCGATCAACAATGACGGTTCACTGCGGATAACCTTCCTTGGCAGTGAGCGGGATTTCCAGGAGCTGTACAACAAGGTTATCGATGCCACGAACCTCGGTATCAAGATCGTTAAGACGGGTGAGTACGACCCCGGCCTAGACACGTTCGTGCGAGAACTTACCTCGCGGCAACGAGAAGTGCTTGAGGTAGCTGTCGAGATGGGATATTATACCGAACCCCGCTCGGCGACACACGAGGACGTGGCCGAGGCCATCGGGATCGCACCGACGACTGTCGGTACGCATCTCCGAAAAATCGAATCGCGAGTATTCGAGGCACTCGTCCGCTGAGCAGGGGAGACACGCTTCGAGTTCGCCCCGACTGAGTTCTGCTGGCGCGCGCTACCCACGCCTGGTTCACAATCTCGTCCCGTACGCCTGCGAGCGCGAGGATGATGGCGAGAAGCGCGGAGCAGGTCGCGACGGCGTACAGGTAGAGGGAGAGCAGTGTATCCCATGCGAGCGCCCCGTAGAGCGCGACGCCGGCATTTAGCGTGCAGAACAGTGCGAGGCCGAACGGATCGAGGTTCCGACCAGTCATCACGAGCAACGCTTCGAGGCCTATGCGTCTAGTTCTTTCGCCGAGACTGGCGGTCGAGCACGTACTCAGAGTTTGCTCAGTGGACGGCGGTTCAGCTAGATGTTTTTATCAAGACGGCGTGATGGTGGTGCTGGATTCAACGTGGCCTCAAACATGCCGGACAAATCCGACGACGGACCGCAATTATCGGTCGATATAGCGAATCAGATATCAACAAATTCCGGTTACTTCGTCGTGTCCGGTGTGTTCGCAGCTTTTGCAGTGTACATCTATCGAACACTCCCGGCGAATCCAGGACCGTTTGAGCGGTTCATGTATATCCCGTTTATTGCCCTTTCCATCTTCTCTGCGGCGATGTTCTACGCCCATCTCGCTTCGGAAGTGGGTTCTTGGGGAAGCCTATGGGAGGCCCATTTTCAGTTCAAAAACGTTGACCTATTTTTCTTCACGACGTTGATTCTGACCGCTGTATCTGGAATCAGCTCATTACCTACAGGTGACGGCCGAGGAGTCATCCTTTTCCTGATTATCCTGATGGTCTTCGCTTCAATATTCCTGGTCAACGCCGGACTCCGGTTCCTGCTTCAGTGGATTCCAGAAACGGCGAAATGGCGGCTTATGTTGGTATTCTCTGTATCAATACCGCTCCTGATAGTTTGTCGAATCGTTTGGACCAGTGTTCTCAATGACTATTCTATTATTCCTATTCAGCAGTTATCTCTGACGAGGCCTGTCGAACTCGGAATTCAATTTTCTATCCTCCTCGTTGCTATCCTACAGTCGATGGCTGCAATGGCGATTATCGCAGGGTTACTTTCGATACCACTCGTTCTCTGGGATGAATATAGCCGGTAAGTAGAACGGCGTTTGGTTCTGCCCCGGAACGTTAATAATCCCGTATTGTAGTTCTAGTGTCGTGTTCAATTTGGAAAACAAACGAACACGTCTACTGGCAGTAGCCGTCGTGTTCACCTTACTCCTCGCGGGATGTTCATCCCAGCCGCAGCCAGTCACAGAGACGACGCCAGATTCGGTTGAGGTACCTCCAAGTACTACAGCTGTAGATACTCAAACAACCCGACAGACCACGGAAACAACTACGAGCCAAACGAGACGAAGTACCGGGACCCGGACAACATCTGGAGAGACGCAAACGAAAAACGAGTCAGCAGCGTTCCCGAGCGCCAACTTGAGTGCCGCTGCGAAACTCCGAGCAGAACAGCTCGTCGGTTCGTTCTACGAGCAACTTCCTACATCACAGTCAGAACGGAAGCAGTCGGGATTGGCGGCAGCGGAGGCCATCTGTGATGGATATCAAGGTGTTTCCGCTTCAACGAGCCTTAGTGCGGTCGAGGAAAACGGCGGCCTGACGAAAAAACTGGGGCGCCGCATCGCGTATACTACCCAGATCGTGAATAGTGAGTTCTCTGCGGACGTACCTACTCATTCAGCAGAAACACTTCGGGGAATAACCAGTGATGCCACGAAATACGTCCCCTTGGCGACTAGCTATCAACGGATGTCTGAATCGGCGTGTACCGCGGTTGAGACAAAAAACCCCGAGGACTTGAAGGAGTTCTACGCGTCAACCGTCGTGTTTGGAGTTGATACGATGCTAATCTCGACGGGAGCGTATTATGGCCCTGCGTTTGTCGGCACTCGATTCCTCACGAACAAAGCGAGTCAAGCGGGTCTGTATCGTCTGCGATACGTAATCGGAAACCGGGGTTGGGCGCTTGGGATGAGCGAGATTCACTTCGCGCTTCGGGGAAAACTCTCAACAACAGCGTCCTCAATGATGAATGAAGTCGCTCAACGCGGCCTCAATATGAGTCGCGAGGATATCGACTGGGAGTATATAGCTCAAGCACAGGGAGCGACGGTTAACGATTTAGTTGAAGCCGGAGCAAATCCACTTCCGGAGTCTGCATCGTGGAGCTACAATAGCTCGAACCGTACTAAGCGAGTGGAAGTGACTGTGGGGAACGAAACACGGATTATATCTGTTCCAGTAGGGCTCAACAGCAGTTCCTTGGAATACTCCACAGAGGTCGCTAATGTATCTGAACTCTCAGATGCTACGAAAGGGCTCCTCATTCAGGCTGGGAATACAACTGATATCGCAATAGATACAGTCACTGGAGTCAGCTCAGATATCGCGAACGCGTCTGGCGGCCTAATAGAGGATGCCGAGAACGCGACTGACTGCGCAACAACCGAGGATAATTCTTCAGAAGGTGGATGGCGTGGGGTACTGGATGAAACTGCTGATGCAGTCAAAGAGTGCGTATCTGGGGATGAAGAAGGAGATGAAGATAGCGAGGGGGATGGTGGTGGAGTGATCCCTTGGAATCAAACCAATATCGAGGTTTCAGTCCGAAAATAGACTGCCTACAACCACTCTACCTTCCCGCGTTCTCGTTTCTGGGCATCAGGGCTGTAGGTTCCGCGGTAGTGTTCCAAGAACGTCTCCAGATCGTCCCAGCCGCCCCAGTCGCAGACGAGGAGAGAGTCGACTTCGGCGCTCTTGAGTGCGGTCGCCCACGTGCGGCGGAGGTCGTGGACGGTGAGGTAGTTCCAGCCGGGGTCGTCGGTCTCGGCGGCCAGCTCGGCGGCGGCGCGTTCGACCCAGCGCCGGAGTGTCCTGGTCGTCGTGATATCGAGCAGTGGGTCACTGCTGTCGGCGTCGCGGAACTCGTCGAGGGTTCGGACGGTGGTGTAGAGGTCGCGCGGGATTGGCGTCTCACGGAACTTTTCGCCTTTGCCGTGCCAGACGCGGAGCATCGGGCCGGCTTCGGTGTCGACGACGTGTTCGGGAGCGACATCGAGGACTTCGTGACTGCGGAGCCCGCAGCGCGCGCCGAGCGCGAGCGCGATGCGCTGTTGCTGGGTGTCGGTGGCGTCGAGCAGCTCGTCGACTTCGTCGTCGCTGAGCCATACCTTCATGTCGTCGCGGGAGTCGTGCTCTCGGAGATTCATGCTGTCCGGCTTCCCCGTATCGGAGACAAATTCGCCCGTCCCTCTAGTTCTATCGGTGGTGTGAGCGCGAAAATCGGGCGAAATGTCCGACTCTCAGTGTAATCGGACAGAGGGGTGTCGGCGTAAGATAGATACTCTCGTATACAGTACGTATACACATGAGTACGACACTCCGCGTCTCGGACGACACGAAAGCGCTCCTAGAGCGCTTGAAGCGGGACGACGAGACGTTCGACGAACTCCTCGAACGCCTCGCACAGAGCGAGAAGCCGATTAACGTCGGTGCGTGGAGCGAAGATCAGGCTGACCGTGCGCGAACGGCCGTGAAGCGCTCGCGGGAGAGCTTCGAACGGTGACCTTCCTCGATTCTTCGGTCATCATCGACATGCTCGAAGGCGTCCCCGAGGTCGTCGCGTACGTCGAAGACCGCGGGCAACCCTACCTCACGTCCTCCCTCTGCGTCTTCGAAGTCATCACCGGCGAGCTGGGCGTCGGCTCGACCGATGTCGTCGAAGTCCGCCAGGACTTCGGGGGCGTCCAAGCACTCGACGTGAACGAGAACATCGCCCTCGAAGCCGCGCGAATACAGGATCAACTGCTCGACGACGGGGCGCGAATGGCGACTCGAGATCTACTGATTGCCGCGACGGCGCGCTCCACCGGCGCGGAACTCGTCGTCGCCGACGACGACTTCGAAACCCGCCTACTCACCGACTTGATGGAGGTTACGAACCTCCGGAACGAGACCTAAACCGCGCGCGAAAAAGTTAGTCTACCGCGTCGGGGTCGGTGATGACCGCGGCCGCGTCGATGGACAAGCGCGTGTCACTCCCGCTCTCTCCTTCGTAAACGACGACGCGATCGCCGATAGTGAGCGCGTCGAGTTCCGGGTCGTGTCGGGACTGGGGCCGTCGACGGTGTCCCACGCCTGTTCGAGGTCAAGGAGGGAGCCGCGGAGCGCGGTCGCCGCGATACCGGTCTCGCTCGCCATCTGGCCGTCCGTCAGGTCGAACCGCAGGCCGAGCCGGGTGTTCGCGTGGTTGAACGCGGCCTGATACACCGAGTCGAGTGTGTCGTCGCTGGGCCGGTACTCGTCGTCCTCGTTCGGCTGATGCTCGTTGACGGCGTCGTCGGCGAGTTCGCGGAGCAACTGACTCCGGCTCTTGTCTTGGGCGTCGGCGTCGAGGGGGCGGAGCCAGGAGGTGGTGCGCTGGTCGCGTTCGGTGCGGAAGGCGAGCGGCCAGGTCATGATCCCCTCCGTGCGTCGTTGCTGCCGTGTGGTCTCTCAGGGCACTCGCGGCGTGGGATGCCGCCGCGGGAGGTTGTCGTGTGGAGGCGTGCGCCGCAGACCGGGCAGTAGTTCCTCACGGCTGGCACATCCCGTTAGTTCGCGCTGGGCAGCGTTGGTCGTCGTCGCGGATGTAGCCGCCGCAGTAGTCGCAGATTTGGGTGTCGTCGTGGTCACCCTGGTTGGTGGCGCTCACGTCGACCACCCCGTGAGTTGTGGGCGGCGAGCTAACGGCTGAGAAGCGGTAATTTCTTCCGCATTTAACTTAAATGAAGTGGGGCCGGAGGGATTTGAACCCCCGATCGACTGATATCTCCGGTGCGCCTCGGAACTCCAGAGGGTCGTCGTCGCGAGCCGATGATCAGTCGGTCGCTCGGTATACCAGTCTGGAATTTCGTCCCGGGCGCGTGGCCTCTGGAGTCAGTCGCCATGCCTGGCTTGGCCACAGCCCCGTGCACTCGTTCGTTGGGGGATTCGCAGTAAATGGGTTTCGATTCAGATAGGGTCGGCGTAGTGGTGGGCGGTGTCGTCAACGCTGTCTGATCGGTTGGGTCGCCTCAGAGCGGTCAGCGGTTCTCGATGGATGTGTTCGCGGTATTTCGGGGTGTCTTCAGGGCAGCTGTCGGCGAGCGTGGCGTTCTTTCTGTCGCTCTACGCGAGGGCGGAGGTCACGCCTCGGTGCGCTCGCTCCAGTCACAGTTCTGGCACTTGTACCCGGTTGCGAGTTCGGTGACCGACGGCATGTAGGTGACGGCGATGACGTCGCCGCCGCAGTCGGGACACTCGCGGTCGGCGTCCTCGATGGATTCTGCCTCCATGACGGAGTCGCCTTCGACGAGTTCGGCGAGTTTCTTCGGGGTGACCATGCGGCCTTGGACGACGCGGTTCTCAGACATACTCGGGGGGAACGCACGGAGCGCCCTAAGACCTCCGTTACAGCCAGGGCGCGCGTTCCTCGCTGGCGTCTTCGCCGGGATACGCGCGGCCGGACTCCTCGTTGTCGCCGCCGTCCGTGGCGGTCGTCTGGTCTTCGGGAGTGGGTGTGTCGCCGTGCGCGAGTTCGTCGGCGGCGTCGGGGTCGATTGCGAGCACGCCCGCGACGGCGAAGACGACGATGGGGGCTTGCGGGGGAATGGTCGCGGGGACGAACAGGCTGAGCGCGAGCGTCGCGAGCGCGACGGCGCTGCCGAACCGGAAGCGGTCGATGTCGATGAGGCGATAGAGGTAGGGCTGGGCGAACACGACGCCGAGCGCGAACGCGACGGCGACCAGGCCGGCGGCGGCGGCGTGCAGCATCAGCGTGGGGTTCGTCTGGACGGACAGCGTCACGTCGCCGAGGCTGACGGCGGCGACGAATCCGAGGCCGACGATGACGCCGGGGCTCGGGAGGTACTCGCCGATGGTGGCGCTCGCGGTCTTCGCGGCGATGGCGAGGATGACGAGACCCGCGAACCGCTCGAAGACGTGGATGTTGAGCAGGCTCTCGATCGTCGGGGCGAGTGCGGCTTCGACGACCGCGAGCGCGACGAGCGGGATGCCGACGGTGAGAACCGCGCGTGCTTGCTTGCGAACGTCGGTTTCGAGTTCGGCGAGGATGACGGCGACGGTGGCGCTTCCGCCGAAGACGAGGAGGCCGACTTGGAGGACGCCCGTCCACGTGTCGAGGGTGCCCGCGAGCACGAGCGCGGGGAAGATACCGTCGACGAGCGGGAGGAGCATCACGGTCGCGAGGAGCCGGGTCGCGCCGCCGACCTGTCGCTCCAGGCGGAGCGCGATTGGGTGGCGTGAGCTACTCATCAGGGGTGATGGCGGTAACCGGGTGCCGTCCGGTGGTGGCGGGGACGCGACGACCTGGCGGCGCCGTGTCGACCGGCGGGCTGCCAGTCGAAGGTCTGTCCCGTTGTCCCGAATTTCGCGCACACGAGTGTCTGAATGCCGGAGGGGAGGGCGTGGTTGCCGGCGGTGCGCGCGATGCTGGGACTGTGGGAGTCCATATGTCCGGATATTCGAGACAAATTTATAAGTATTGTGTGAGAAACGCCGACACGCGCCGATGATAATTTCGCGGTTTTTTAAACTATGGCGTGGGTTCGTGGGTCGAAAATCCCATATCCCGACAATCGTTCACTCTCGCGGCAGTCGCGGGCGCGTCAGCGCCGAACGACCGTGTGGCATTGTAGTGCACATCCTCGGACGTCTCGGAATGCTTTTACCCCACGAACGTGTGCGATTTACATGGCGCGAGACGATTCCAGCGACGGACATTTCTCCCAGAAACTGCAGGTACCGGAAGCGTTGACGTTCGACGACGTTCTTCTCCGTCCGAAGGAGAGTCGCGTCGAACCAGACGAGGCCGACGTCTCCACGCGCGTCTCCAAGAACGTGGAACTCAACGCGCCCGTGCTCTCCGCGGCGATGGACACTGTCACCGAGAGCGACCTCGCCATCGCGCTCGCCCGCGAAGGCGGCCTGGGCGTCCTCCACCAGAACATGGACGAAGCGGAGATGGCCGCGGAAATCGAGCGCGTGAAGCGCGCGGACGAACTCGTCATCCGCCGCGAGGACGTGGTTACCGCGCGCCCCGAACAGACGATCAGCGACGTGGACGCGATGATGGCCCGGGAGGGCGTGAGCGGCGCGCCCGTCGTGGACGACGAGGACGAAGTCCTCGGCATCATCTCGAACACGGACATCCGGCCCTATCTCGGCGTGAACGAGGACGACCTCGTCGAGGAGGCGATGACGGACGAAGTCATCACCGCCGAGCCCGAGGTCGCCGCGCGCGACGCCCTCGACCTGATGTACGATCACAAGGTCGAACGCCTCCCGATCGTCGAGGACGGCAAGCTCGACGGGCTCGTCACGATGCAGAGTATCCTCGAACGCCGCGAACACGACGACGCCGCGCGCGACGAGAACGGCGAACTCGTCGTCGGCGTCGCTGTCGGCCCGTTCGACGTGGAGCGCGCGGAGACCGCCGACGAAGCGGGCGCTGACGTGGTGTTCATCGACTGCGCGCACGCGCACAACCTCAACGTCATCGACTCCGCCCGCGAGATTCGAGAGACCATCGACGCGGACGTCGTCGTCGGGAACGTCGGAACGGCGGAGGCGGCGGAAGCGATCGCGGACTTCGCCGACGGCATCAAGGTCGGTATCGGTCCCGGCTCCATCTGCACGACGCGCGTCGTCACGGGCGCGGGGATGCCCCAGATTACGGCAGTCGCTGAAGTCGCTGACGTGGCCGCGGAGTACGGCGTGCCCGTCATCGCGGACGGCGGCATCCGGTATTCCGGCGACGCTGCGAAGGCCATCGCCGCGGGCGCGGACGCCGTGATGCTCGGCTCCTACTTCGCCGGCACCGACGAAGCCCCCGGTCGAGTCATCACCGTGGACGGCAAGAAGTACAAGCAGTACCGCGGCATGGGATCCGTCGGCGCGATGCAGTCCGGCGGCGGCGAGCGCTACCTCAAGGAAGAACAGGAGGACGAGGAGTTCGTCCCCGAGGGTGTTGAGGCCGCCACCCCCTACAAGGGCAGCGTCGCGTCCGAACTCCACCAGCTCGTCGGCGGCATCCAGTCCGGCATGGGGTACGTCGGCGCTGACACCATCCCCGCGTACAAGGAACGAGCCGAATTCGTGCGGGTCTCCCAGGCCGGACAGACCGAAGGGCACCCGCACGACGTGATGATTACGGACGAAGCCCCGAACTACAGCCCGCAGAACTAAGCCGTCTGACAGCTCGGGCTGCAGAACTCTGATTTCGCGGCGTTCGAGTCGGGGTATGCCTTGAACTCGTCACCACACGTGTCGCACTCGTAGGTGTCGAAGTCCGACATATCCGAGGGTATCGCCGCGAGTCAAAAAATCGTTGTGGCGCTACTCGCGGCTCGGCACTAACCGCGACTCCGTGCGGACGTACTCGTGGAACGCCTCTCGCGCCGCCCGTGAGTCCCGGACTTCGATGAGGGTGCTGAGCACGCTGCGTTCGTCTTCCTCGGGCTCGGGGTCGTAGCTGTCGGTGAGTATCTTCGCCTCGTACTGCCCGCCCTTCTTGACGATAAATACTCCGTCCGTCTTCTCACCGAGCGTCCAGCGGCCGGCGCGTTGTTGTACAGACACGGTTTCTCACCTGAACGTTCCTGACATTCGACCCCACCACCATATATCTTTGCCCAACGGTAACAGTTATCACACACGGTGCGAAAAAAGGGGGCGGCCGTCAGGGCGCGCAGATGTCGTGCAGGTCGTCCAGCCCGTCGATGTCGTGGGTCGGCTCCACGTTCAGATACCAGTCTTCGCGGTGCGGTCGCCGGATGAACGCCGAGTCGATGCCGGCGTTGTTCGCCGCGTGGATGTCGGACTCGTTGTCCCCGACGAACAGCGCGTTCGTCGTCCCCAGGTCTTCCAGCGCGCGGTGGAGGTAGTAGGGATTGGGCTTCCGGCGACGCAGGCTCTCCAGCGTCGGCTCGCGGCCGTACACCGCGCCGAATCGGTCGGAGACGCCGTAGTGGTCGAGCACGAACTCGACGGTCGCCTGCTGGTTCGAGCTCACGACCCCGTAGTCGAGGTCGAGGTCGTCCAGCACGTGCAGGTCGTCGTAGAGGGTTTTGCGGCCCTCGTGGACCTCGGTGCGTTGCGCGAGCGTTCCCGCCCGGTCACGGATCTCCCAGAGTTGGTGGGGGTTCAGGTCGTACGCGTTACAAATCTCGTCGATGTCCGACGGGTCGACGCCCGCGGCCATCGTCTCGATGTGTTCGGGGTCGGGGTCGGTTACACCGAACTGCTTGAACGTGGTTTCGGCGGCTTCGCGCAGCACGTTGTAACTCGTCCGACCGACGAGAACCCCGTCGTTGTCGAACACGACGGCGTCGTAGCTCATATCAACGCTTGGGACTCAGCGCGTATAAGGGTTTCATCGCCCGTGGAGCTCCACCACGCACTCGGCCGACGTACCGAACCGCCGTTCGGTACGCGTCCCACCCGGTCGCAGAGGCTCTGCCGGAGTCTTCGTGCCGGCGTCGGACGGCTCTATCGTAGCGGAGGAGGCTCGCCGCGCCCCCGGGTGGCGCGTGAGAGCCGGACGGAGCTCGGACGAGTCGCGGAGTATAAAGGCCGGACGCGCGTGTTCCGGGGTATGCGACCGGACGACGTCCGCGAAGACTGGGCGGAGCGCTCGGGGGAGTTCTCGCCGGAGTACTACGCGCACCTCGGGCCGAACGACGTGAGCGAGACGCTCGCCGACGCGTTCAGCCACTACCTCGACGACGACGCGTCGATCCTCGAACTCGGCTGTGGATCCGGCCGTCACCTCGCTCAGCTCCGCGATCGGGGATTCGAAGACCTCCACGGCATCGACATCAACGCCGAGTCGTTCGACGTGATGGCCGAGCACTTCCCCGGCCTCCACGACACCGGAACGTTCCACGCGGGCGCGCTCGAAGACGTCCTCCCCGAGTTCAAGGACGGCGCGTTCGACGCGGTGTACAGCGTGGAGACACTCCAGCACGTCCACCCCGAGGACGGCTGGGTGTTCGAGGAAGTTGTGCGCGTCACGGACGACTTGCTTGCCACAGCCGAGAACGAAGGGAACAACCCGACCGCGGGCGACCAGGACGTGAGTTACGTGAACGACGACTTCCCGCTCTACCATCGCGACTGGAAGCGCGTGTTCGGCGACCTCGGCGCCGCGGAACTCCTCTGTGAACCCACGTCACGCGACACGATTCGCGTGTTCCGCGTGCTCTAATACCGGTATATCGACCGTGAGGGCGCGACGGCGTCGTCGAAGCGCTGAACGCCGACCACGCGAGCGCGCCCCCTCGCTTTTGGTCGAACTTTGGAGCGGGTGGACAGCGAAGGGCCAAGCTCCCCGAAACCCATCGAGGACACAGAACTGGTACACGTCTCTCGACAGCACATTTCACGCCGCCTGAGCGAGCTCGCTGACCACGGTCTCCGTCACCGACGCCGGAACGGCGTGTACGCGATGACCGAGAAAGGAGAAGCCTCCCTCGAGGGAGACTACGACGCGGACGCCGAGGCGTTCATCGAGAACCCCGAGGAGTACGAACTCGGCTCGACAGAACAGGAGGCCAACGGGGCATGATGGCGCGACGGGCGGGCCGTCGCAGTAGCACGTCACGGCCGGGACACCCGTTAGCGGGCGCCGGGCAGGTTCGGCCGTCTTGGCCGGCGGGGAGACCGCAGTAGCGACAGACGGGAACGTAGGGGGTGCGCTCCCTTTCGAAATCGCGGGACGGCGAGGACTCGCACTCTCCGGGAGAGTGCTCTCGTTTCGTCGAGAGAGTGGGTCGAGAACCGGAAGTCGTGTTTTCGCGTTCGCTAGCGCTCGTGCTGTGTGTTCTCGAAATCCCGGTATGGCGTCGAGAAGTGGATGGACTCGTCGGGATTTGAACCCGAGGCCTTCCCCGTGCCAGGGGGATGATCTACCACTGATCTACGAGCCCTCGCGTTCCTTTGTTGGCCGGGGTTTCCATATAAGACCCTCGGTTCGGAGCCACGGGGGAAGTGAAACGCTTTAGAGGCTCGACCCGGTCGTGTTCCGTAGGGAACAGCACGGCCGTACTTCCGACCTGCCATCCGATTGGGTGGCTTGGGAATGCGGTAGTGCCGGCACACCAGCGTGCCGCTTGCGGTTCGTGCGGTTCCAATCATCAACAATGGCACGAATGCATACGCGACGCCGCGGGCAATCCGGTTCGGAGAAGCCCGTGGCCGACGAGCCGCCGGAGTGGAGTGACGTTGACGAGGACGCCATCGAAGAGCGCGTCGTCGAACTCGCAGAACAGGGGTTCGACCCGAGCCAGATCGGGTTGAAGCTCCGTGACGAGGGCGTGCAGGGCACGCCTGTTCCGGACGTCTCCCTGGCGACCGGGAAGAGCGTCACGGAAATCCTCGAGGAGAACGACGCTCGCGCCGACATTCCGGAAGACCTCCGGAACCTGATGGAGAAGGCGATCCGCCTCCGCGAGCACGTGGAGGAGAACGGTCAGGATCACCAGAACCGTCGCGCGCTCCAGAACACGGAGTCGAAGATCCGCCGTCTCGTGAACTACTACCAGGGCGACGAGGTGGACGAGGACTTCACCTACTCGTACGACAACGCGGTCGACCTCCTCGAATAAATGGCGGCAACGGGGCGGACTGCATCGTTCGAGTCGGCGGCGCTCGCCGAGCGCGTGCGTGACGCGGCGTTCGTCTACGCCGTCGCGCACGCCGACGGCGATAGCCTCGCCGCCGCGGGCCAGCTCGCCCGTGCGTGTGACGCGCTGGAGACGCCGTATCAGGTGTCGCTCGTGCGGTCGCGTTCGAGCGCTCGGTCGCGGGTCGCGTCGGTGGCGGCGTCGGACACGGCGCTCGCCGTCGGCGTGGACGCGGGCGAGGGCGCGCATCCGCTCGACGCGGACGGGCCGAGCGCGCTCGCGGCGTACGCAGTGGCGGATCGGCTCGCGACGGACGCCACTGACCCTGCGCTCGCGATCGCGGGCGCGGTCTCCGCGGGCTGGACGCCGCAGGGCGACCTGCTCGACGCGGTGTCCGTCACGCGACGGCCCGGCGTCGGGATTCCGGTCGCCGACCTCGCGGACGGCCTCGCGCACTCGACCCGCCTCTCGGGCTCGTTCTCGGGCGACGAGGGGATGGCGGGCGCGCTGCTCGCCGAACTCGGTCTGCCCGCGGAACTCGACGCGGACGCGCACCGACGGCTCGCTTCGCGGGTCGCACTCGACGTCACGGACGGCGCGCCCGCGAGCGCCGTGGACGCGCTCTCCGGCGTCCTCCGCCCGCACGTCGTCGACGACGCCTCCTTCGAGACTGTCGAGGGGTGCGCGGACGTGCTCGACGCGGTCGCGCGCACTGCGCCCGGCGTCGGCGCGGCGTTCGCGCTCGGTCGCGGCGACCGCGCGGACGTGCTCGACGCGTGGCGTGACGCCGCGAACACCGTTCACGCCGCGCTCGCGGCCGCAGAGCCGGAGCGGTACAGCGGCCTCGTAACCGTCGACGCCGGCGACGCCGACCCCTGGCTGGTCGCACGCCTCGCTCGGGACTTCCACTCGGTGGAACCCGCAGCGCTCGCGCTCGGCGACGAGTCGGCGTCGCTCGCCACGACCGACGCCGACGCACGCCGCGTCCTCGCGGCCGTCGTCGGCGCAGACCACGTCGGCGGCCGCGGCGACCTCGCGGCGAGCACGCATCTTACCGACGACCTCGCGGAGACCGTTCGGGGTGAACTATGACGCGGGAGGCCACCGTGCGCACGCGCGTCGAACGCCCCGACCTGGTCGCGAACGCAGTCCGACCCGACAACACCGCCCAGATGCAGACGGAGGTCCGTGACGAGTCGGTCGTCACGCACATCGAACGCCCCAGCGTGGGCGGCCTCCGCACCACCCTGGACGACTACACCGTCAACGTCACCGTCGCAGCCGAAGTCGCACAGCACGCACACCGATTCAACACTACACAACAATGAGCGAACGATCCGTCTCCAAGAAGAACCAGCAGAAGCGGTGGTACACCGTTCTCGCGCCCGAGCAGTTCGACCGCGCGGAACTCGGTGAGACCCTCGCTTCCGAACCCGAACAGGTCATCGACCGAACCATCGAAACGACGCTCGGCGAAATCACCGACCAGAGCGGCGAGAACAACGTCAAACTCACCTTCCAGGTGGACGACGTCGGGAGCGACACCGCGTACACGAGCTTCGTGAAGCACGAGCTCTCCCGTGACTACAAGCGCAGTCTCGTCCGCCGCGGCTCCTCGAAGATTCACGCGGTCGTCGTCGCGCGCACCGCGGACGACTACCGCATCAAGATTCAGCCCGAGGCGTACACGACGAAGCAGGCCGACGAGTCCCAGCGCAAGGCCATCCGCCGCACGATGATCGACATCGTCGAGACGGCCGCGACCGAGCGCGCGTTCGAGGACGTCATCGACTCCATCGTCGAGGGCCGGCTCTCCTCCGCCATCTACAACGACGCGAAGACCATCTACCCGCTCCGCCGGGTCGAAATCGGGAAGACGACGCTCGAAGCGCACCCCGAGGAGGTCTACGAGGAAGAGGAGACCTCGGTCGACGTCGACGAAGAAGACGAAGAGTAACTACTTTTCCACGACTCTCACGTTCCCGACCATGCCGGCGGGTAGGTGGGGGATGCAGTAGTAGTGATACCAGCCGGGGACGTCGAAGACGTGCGTGTACGACTCGCTCGGCAGGATAGCGCCGCCGCCTCCGACGTCCGTTTCGAAACTCTCCCAGGCGGCGGCCTCGCTCTCGAAGCCTCCGGACGCGAAGTACTCCGCGGAATCCGGGATGGCGTTGGATTCCCCGGTGACGGTGTGGTAGCGGGTGCCCGTGTTCAGCCACGTCACGGGTTCGCCGACCTCGACTTCGATGGTCGGCACGCCCGTGGGGATGTAGCCGGGGGCGTCCGCGGGCACGTCGATGGCCTTCGATTCGACGGGCGCGAACGCGTTCGACCGCATCGCCACGTCGTAGTCGGTCGAGTCCGCGAGCACGCTCGCCGCGCCCGCGACTACGCCCGTCGCGCCGACCGCGCCGACTGCCGCCAGGAACGAACGACGGTCCATACACGACCTTTCGCCGCCGACCTAATAGGCGGCCCGATCCCGTCGCCCGATATAAACACGTAAGGACGCCGCTGGCGGACGACTGGGTATGCGACCGCGTCCACGGTTCGCGGGCCGGCTGGGAGCGGCGGACGTCGCGACCAGCGTGAACGCCGGCCTCGGGTTCGCTGCGGTGGCCGGTGCGACGGTGAGCGTGTCGCTCGCCGCGCGCATCCTCCTGCTCGCGGCCATCGTGGACGCGATCGACGGCCTGCTCGCGCGGCGGTACGGCGGGACGCCCGTCGGCGAGTCGCTCGACTCGCTCGCGGACGTGGCGTCGTTCGGCGTCGCGCCCGCCGCGCTCGTGTTCGGCGCGGTCGCGGACGCGAACCCCGTGGAGTCCCCGGTGGTGCTCGCGTCCGTGGTGGCGGGCTCGCTGTTCGTCGCGGCGGCCGTCGTGCGGTTAGGACTCTACACCGCGTACGACACCGGGCGCGCGGAGACGCGGGGCGTGCAGACGACGCTCGCCGGAACGATTCTCGCCGCTGCCCTGCTCGCGGGCGCGACGCCGCTCGTGTTGCTCGCCGCGCTCACCGCGTTCGTCGCCCTGATGGTGAGTCGAATCCCCTACCCGGATCTCCGGCCGGCGCACGCGCTCTCGATGGGGGTCGTGCAGGCGCTCGCGCTCCTCGCGCCCGACATCGCGGGGCACGCGTTCCCTCGAGTGCTGCTCGCGTTCGCGCTCGCCTACCTCGTCCTCGCCCCCCGGTTCTACCCGCGCACCGAAGGGAAACCCTGATAGGCGTACTGACGGAAGCACTCTGTATGAGCGACGAGGACGCGGATTCGGCCGACCAACCGGCCGAGAACGACGCGGACGCCGAGGCGGAGGCGGAGACCGACGCCGCGGAACCCGAACCGGGAACCGTCGCGGCGTTCGAGGAACGACTCGACGACGCCGAGGCGGCGCTCGACGACGCCGAAACCGAGAGCGGCCTCGACGACGTGGACGCCCTCCTCGACGGTATCGAGTCCGACCTCGACGACGCGAACCTCCCCGAACCCGACGAGGACGAAGAGGACGACGACCCCCGCGAGGAGCTGGAGAGCCGGCTCTCGGACATCCGGAGCGGCGTCGAAGACCAGCGCGGCCCCTACGCCGAGGCTGTCGTGAGCGACGTGAACGGCGTGAAGACGACCGTGGAGGGGACGCGGTGGACGGCGAACGGTGCGGACGCCGTGGTGGAAGCCGTGCAGGCGTTCGCGACGGCCGTGAACGACACCGTCAGTGCGGACGTGAGGGCGCCGGACGACCTCGACACGGCCGCGTTCGACGACTTCGTGGCGGCAATCGAGGACGCCGATCTGGACGCGGACGAGGACGCCGACGAAATCGCCGCGCTGCTCGACGCGACCGACACGCTCGAATCCAGTATCGAAGACGCCGAGGAGTGGACTGACCTCTCCGTGCGAGAGCAATTGCGCCGAGACGGCTACTACGACGCGCTCGGCGGGAAGTTCAAGGACTTCCCGCCGGAGTGGAGCGCGCTCAAGGAATGGGAGAGACGCGACGACGCCGAGATGGTGCTCCTGCTCATCGAGAAGATGGGGGATTCAGAGTACATGAAGCGTCACGCGCTCGACGCGCTGACGCACATGGGGAACGAGAACGCGCTCGACAAGCTGAGCGAACTCGCGAACCGCCGGGAGATCCCGGCAATCGAAGCCATCGGAAAGATAGGGAGCGCGGACGGACTCAACGCGGTGCAGGAGTACACGGAATCCGAATCCAACCCGGAACTCCAGAAGGCGGGCCTTCGGGCGGTCGGGGAAATCGGGTCGGAGGAGGCGACGCAGGACGTGGCGAACCAGCTAGTCTCGGAGAACGAGAGCGTTCGGAGCGTCGCCGCGCGCTCGCTCGGCCTGCTCGGTGACACGCGCGCTATCGACCCGCTCGCGGGCGTGCTCGCCGACGCGGACGAATCCGAGAGCGTGCGCGCGAGCGCGGCGTGGGCCCTCGTCCAGATCGGGACGAAGCGCGCGCTCGACGCCGCCGCCGAGTACGCCGACGAGCGGAGTTTCCTCGTCCAGCAGGAAGCGCAGAAAGCCCAGCGCGCGCTCGACGCCTAGAGGAAAGTCGCGACGAACAGGCCGGCGAACGCGAGCGCGACGAGCAGGAAACCGATTCTGCCGACCCACGTGTACTCGCTCGCCTCCTGCGGGTTGAGCTGTACACTGTAGGAGCCGAAGTCGGTGTCGTACTCGACGTAACTCGGGAGTTGGAACGTTTCGACGAACAGGAGCGCGCCGCCGAGCGCGCCGGCGGCGTAGCTTGCGAGATGCAGCGTCTCTACGAGACCCATGCCGGATCCGACGAACGCGACCGCAAAAACTCCGAGGGTTCATATCGGAAGGCGCGCCCAGACCGGCCGTGTTCCGCGCCCTCGCCCTCGCCCTCGTGCTCTCGATGTCGTTCGCGGGCGTCGTCCCGAACCCGGTGACCGACGGCGACCGCGGCGAGTACGTCACGCTCTCGGTTCCCGAGAACACCAGCCTCGGGGCGTACACGCTTTCTGACGGCGAAGACACGGTCGGATTGCCGAACGAGACCGTCTCCGGCCGGATCGCCCTCGCCGGTGACCCCGCGCTCGCCCGGAACCTCACGGACGCGCGCCCGGTTCGCGTACCGGGGTTTCCGCGGTTGGCGAACGGCGGAGAGACCCTCGTCCTCCGGCGGAACGGGACGGTTGTGGACAGGCTGACGTACGAGCGCGCGCCGGAGAGCGAGGTGTTCGCGGACGGCGGATGGCGGCCGCTCGGCGCGACGGACTTCGCGACGGCGAGCGCGAGCGACGTGCCGGTGTCGGCGTTCGCGCTTCCGGACGCCCCGGAGCGCGTGCTGGCGGCGCTCCGGGGCGCGGAGAAGCGCGTGCTTCTCGCGGGCTACACGTTCTCCGCCCCGCGGATCGCGCGCGTGCTCGCGGCCGCCGCGAACCGCGGCGTTCCCGTTCGCGTGCTCGTGGAGGGCGGGCCGGTCGGCGGCGTCACCGAGAAGTCGGCGCGCGTGCTCGACCGCCTCGTCACCGCTGACGTGGCGGTTCGCGTGCTGGACGGACCGCGCTCGCGGTACGCGTACCATCACGCGAAGTACGCCGTCGTGGACGACCGCGCGCTCGTCACCTCGGAGAACTGGAAGCCCGGCGGGGTCGGCGGGCACGCCACCCGCGGCTGGGGCGTCGTCCTCCGTGACCCCGGTCTCGCCGACCGTCTCGCGGTCGTCCACCGCGCGGACAGCACGTGGCGGGACGGAATCCCGTGGCGCGAGTACCGCGCGAACGCGACGTTCCAGGACGGCTCGCCCGCGACCGCCACCTATCGGAGCGACTTCCCGGCGTGGAACGGCACCGCGGACGCGTCGGTGTTCGTCACGCCCGAGGACGGCCACGACACGACACTCGATGTCCTGCGGGCCGCAACCGGCCGTCTGCTCGTCCAGCAGGTTCGTATCGACGACGATCGCTTCCTGAACGCGACGCTCGACGCCGCCCGGCGTGGCGTCCGAACCCGCGTGTTGCTCGGCGGCGCGTGGTACGTCCGCGAGGAGAACCGCGCGCTCGTCGAACGCCTTCGGAAGACTGCGCGAGCAGAGGGATTACCGCTGCGGGCGCGCGTTGTCGACCCACGGTCGCGCTTCGACCACCTGCACGTGAAGGGCGTGGTCACCGAGAATGCCGTGCTCGTCGGGAGCCTCAACTGGAACCACGAATCCGTGGTGGAGAACCGGGAAGTGATGGTCGTCCTCCGGGGCGAACGGATTGCGGCGTACTACGCTGACGTGTTTCGCTCGGACTGGCGGGGCGGCGTGTGGAGACTTCCACTTGGCGCGCTCTCGGGGGTGGTAGTCGTCGTTCTCGGAGCGGCGAGGGTGGTGTGGCGGCGAGTGTCGTTTACCGGGTCGGGGCGGAGCGGAGTTCCTCGTCGAGTTCCGCGTCCGCCATCTTCTCGATGAGCGCATCGAGCACTTGCTCGCGCATCCCGGGGACGAACCGAATACTTCCGACGACGAGGTGGCCGCCGCCGGAGACGCCTGCACCGGGGAGTTCGTCGTTCAGTTCCGTCACCATCTCGGGGATGTCGAGGCGGACTCCATCGGAGCGAAGGACGGCGAAGTCGGGGCCGACGCCGATAGTGATGACGGGTTCGCCGGTCTCCACAACCTTCTCATCGTGAATCTCGCCCGTCGTCTTTCCGGGCGCAGGGTACTGGAAGCGGTGAGCGTGTTCTTCCACGTCGATGGTGTAGAGGTTCGCGTCGTTCGCGACCGTACGGTGTTCGACGTGCGGCATCGCCGCGTCCAACTGGCGGTTGACCGCCGCCTCCGCTTTCTCGGCGATGAACGGGACGAGGTCGCGGTGGCGTTCCTCGTCGCCGCCGACGTTGAGCACGTCGTTCACGAGCGTCGCGCCCGAGTCGTACCGGAGCATGTACGCCTCGTAGTCGAGGGCTTCGCTGATGGCGTGCAGGAACTCCTCGTCGTAGCCGGCCTCGCGGGCGAGCGAGAGGTAGTCCGACATCGCGTCCGCCTTCGAGCGATCGGAGAGCCCGGCGACGGCGGGAACGTGGTCGAGTTCGCCGTCGAGTTCGGGCGAAATCATGCGAGCGAGTTCGACGCACAGCATTCCCGTGGTGATGCGGTAGTCCTCGCCGTGCAGGTAGGGGTTGACGTGCGCGTCGACGAACGGGTCGACTGCCTCGGGGTCGGGATGGTGGTGGTCGACGACGAGAATGGGGATGTCGTAGTGGTCGAGCGCCTCGTACGCGGGCGTGTCCTCCTCGGTGCTTCCGTTGTCGAGCATGAGGAGGAGCGGGAGCTTCTGGCCGTGACGCGCCTGGTCTTCGAGCCCGAAGTTCAGGTCGCGGGTCGCGTCCTCCATCTCGTAGTACGGGGCCTTACTCGGGAGGCGCTTGAGGAGGTGGCGTTTCGCGTCGTCGTCTTGATGGGTGGCGTCGATGAACTGCTCCAGGGCGAGCTGGACGGGGACGCTCGCGCACATCCCGTCGCCGTCCGCGTGGTGGCGCATCCGGATGGGGCGGGATTCGAGGACGGTCTTCCGGAGCTCGCGCGCGACCTCGCGGAGGTCGTCACGGAGTCCTTCCAGGGCCGGCCACTCGACGAGCGGTTCCGTCTCCACGGGTTCGGCGCGCTCGGCGACGGCGGCGGTGAGGCGTTCGCGGAGGTCGCTCGCAGTGGGCTCGTCCAGCACGTCGATATCCTCGATTTCGACCTGCACGCTCCCCTCGCGGGTCTCGACTTCGCCGGTGACGTGCACGACGTCTTCGAGGGCGACTTCGGGGTGCGCGCGAACCCCGGCCTCCTCGAAGGCCGTGCAGGGCGCGACGCCGGTCTCGTCGCGCACGCGAAAGATCGTCGGGCCGCCCGTCTGCTTCACCTGCGCGACCTCGCCTTCGAGGTGAACAGTGTCGCCGACGCGGTCGTCGAGGGTGTCGACCGCCGTTACGTCGTACTGGACGGAGCGTTCGACGGTCTCGAAGCCGGCGTCTGCGACGGGTTCGAAGGAGAGGTCGCCGTTGTCGCGGACGGCTGCGAGTTCGACGACGAGGTCGTCGCCCACGTCGTAGGACGCGCCGTCGGGCATGTCGGACTCGTGGACGAGGCCGGAGACGTGCTTGGAGACGTCGACGAACACGCCGTACTCGACCACGCCATTCACGCGGGCGTGGTAGCGTTCACCGACCTCGATGGCGTCCGACGTACAGTCGGGGGAGAGCCGATAGACGACCGAGCGGTCGTCAGAACGAGAGTCACTCATTAGGACACAGGTGGGTGTCGCGGCTTTTAACTCTCCCGAAAGGCCGACTCCGGGGTATCGCAACCCTTAGAGTCGCCGCGCCGCGATACCCCCGTATGTTGTTCCGTTCGCGGCGGGACGTCGTCGGCATCGCGGCCGACACGCTCTCGTTCGCGCTGTCGGCGGCCGCCGACACGCATCCCGACGAGTACCTGGGCGTGCTGCGCGGCACGCCCGCGAGCGATCTCGGCGTCGACAGCGACGGCGACATCATCACTGACGTGCTCGTCGTTCCCGGTACGGAGTCCAGTCCCGTACAGGCGACCCTGCAGTCGAACCTCGTGCCGAACGACTCGCACACCATCGGGAGCATTCACTCTCACCCGAACGGCGTTCTCGAGCCGAGCGCGGCCGACCGCTCCATGTTCGGGAAGTGGTCGGTGCACGTCATCATGGGCGCGCCCTACGAGTCGGACTGCTGGCGGGCGTTCGACCGCGACGGCGAACCCCGTTCGCTCGACGTGCTGGATGTCGACCTCCCCGACCCCGAATCGTTCTTCGAATTCACACAGGCGGACATCGACGAGGAGCTATGAAGGTCGTCGCACAGGGCACGTTCGACATCATCCACCCCGGGCACGTCCACTACCTCACCGACGCCGCGGACATGGGAGACGAACTTCACGTCATCATCGCGCGCCGTGAGAACGTCGGCCACAAGGAGAAACCGGTTCTGTCGAACGAACAGCGCCGGGACGTGGTCGCCGCGCTCGACGCCGTCGACCACGCCCGAATCGGCCACGAGTCGGACATCTTCGCGCCCATCGAAGACATCGACCCGGACATCATCGCGCTCGGCTACGACCAGCACCACGACTCCGCGGCGATTCAGGCGGAACTCGACGACCGCGGCATCGACTGCACCGTCGAACGCGCGTCTCCCCGCGAACCCCAGCACGACGACGAACTGCTCTCCACGGGCGACATCATCGACCGCATCATCGACCAGCGCTGCGAGTGAACTACCCTACCCTACCCTACTCGCTCACGGCTGACGCCGTTCGCTCCTTGAGCTGAATCGAGGCACTGTATCCCCTCCCTACTGCGCTACTCGGTCGCTTTGCTCCCTGCGTTGCTCCTTGAGGAAGGGGGCTTAGTGCCTCGATTCAGCTAATCCTCCCGCGGTTGTGCGTCCAACAACCGCACCACGTCCTCCGCCACCTGCTCCGGCGGCACGCCCGCCTGCGTCGAGAACGACTCCACGTGCGCCGCCAACAGGCTCAACGCCCGCATTCCCGTCGTCTCCGCGTCCTCGAACTCGTGCGACAACACGTAATCCAACTCCTCGCCGTCCACCACACCGACGAAGAACCCATCCAATCCCTCACGGTCGAGGAGCGAACGCGCCGTATCGAGGTCGGACTCGAACTCGGACATACCGCCCATCAGAGACCCCAGCCACATAGAAACCCCGTTAGCAGCGGCTCCCCCATGTGTTCGACAGAAACTGCACCGACCGGGATCTGAACCGGAGCCCGACGCGCTCGTTCGTTTCACTCACTGCGCGCGACTGCGGGGCTCAAAGCTCTGTGCAGTTTATCTCGCTTCGCTCGGAGAACATGCACCGACCGGGATTTGAACCCGGGCCATGAGCTTGGAAGGCTCAGGTCCTGCCACTAGACCATCGGTGCTCGCGTCTGTCACACCGCGCATCGCAAACCGGCGGTTTGCTCAACATCGGTGTGCGCTTCGTTCTATCCGGCGGTCGTTTATTGATGTTTCCTTTCGTGCGAGAGGTCACGTCGGATGACGGGTGCAGGAGGGGGATGCTGTAGTAGGTGCTGTCGCGCGGACTGGGGGCCGTCCGGACGCCGCGTGCTGACGGGCGAGTCCGGACTGTTAGCCTTTCTCGACGGTCGCGTAGCAATTCCCGCTCGACAGCTCGAAGTCGAGGACGGAGAGCGCTGAGGCGTCGATGTCCGAGCGGAACTCGTCGGGCGCGTAGATGTGATAGAACCGGGGGACGGTGTCGCCGCCGGGAAGCGTCCAGTCCACGGTGGTGTCGAAGCCGTCGGTTCGGTCGAACTTCGAGTGGGCGGTGCTCCACGCGCTCACGAGCGCGCGACCACCCGGCGTGAGGACGCGGGCGAGTTCGTCGAGGCTCGCGCGGCGAGCGTCCCGCGTCGGCAGGTGGTGGATGGTCGCGACGTACACTGCGAGCTCGAATCCGGACTCGCGAACGGGGAGGCGCGCGGCGTCGCCCTGCACGAACGCCGCGTCGAAGCCGCGGTCGGCGGCGCGAGCAACCGCTTCGTCGAGCAGTCCGCGGCTCGCGTCCACGCCGACGGCTGTGTCCGCGCGGGCGGCGAGTAGTTCGGTGTGTCGGCCGTTCCCACAGCCGATGTCGAGCGCTCGCGTCGCGTGTTCGTCGGCGACGAAGTCCTCGACTTCCGGCCACGCGTACTCGCGGGTCTGAGAGAAGTGCCGGGCGATGCGGTCGTAGGTCTCGTGGACGTTTCGCGTCATGCGAACGCGAGGAAGACGACGTAGGCGATTGTGAGCATCACGGTCGCGTGTTTCGCGCCGGCTTTCACGCTCCCCTCCCCCATCTGTCCGGCGACGAACCCCGAGCAGACGGCCTGGACGGCGCACGTGTGGAAGAACACGAGGCTGTACGCGGCCTTATCGACGTTCGCGCCGCCGATGCCGAGGTCGCTGATGCCGGCCGCCGACCCGCCGGCGGGCGAACCGGCGGAGAGCAGTTCACCCGAGGGGAGACTCGGGATGAACATCGTGTCGAGCGCGACGACGATGGTGAGGAAGACGAAGAACGCGAGGTAGATGACGACGAGGTAGGTGAGCAGTTCGTTCCGGCGTTCGCGGCGGAGGCGCTGGGTGGCTTTCGCTTCGTCAGCGGCGATGCGGAGGACGGGGCCGATGTCACCGCTCGCGTTCATCGCGTTCGTGATGAGGGTGACGACGCGGGTCACAGTCGTCGTCTGAATCCGGGTCTCGAACCGTTCGAGCGCGGGTTCGACGCGGCCGTTCCACCGGATGTCAGTCCACGTCTTCTTGAGTTCCTCGGAGAGCGCTCCGAGTTTGCTGCCGACGACACGCCCGAAGCTCGCGACGATCGGCATCCCCGCCTCGTTCGTGCTCGCGAGGCGTTCGAGGAGGTCGGGGATGGCGGCCTCGATGTTCTTGATGCGGCGGCTTTCGAGTTCGTAGACGCCGGCGTACGTCGCGAGCACGCCGATGGACGCGAGGATGACGGGGTCGTCGACCGCGCGCAGTCCGAGATCGCCTGCGGTGTACGCGAACCACGCGTCGACGCCGACGTAGAGGAGTGCGAGCGGAACCGTAAGCACGAGGATGGATTCGGGGTTCGCGCGGATGCGTTCGATGGGGTGGCGGAGTCGGTGCTTGATGGGTTCGAGGCGACGGTGGATGGCGAGACGGGCGACGTTGTCGTGCTGGCCGCCGTCCGTCACCGTTGTTTCGCGCCGCCGCGGGATGTCCTGGAAGCGAACGTCGTCTCGGTCGCCGCGGTCGCCGCGCGAGATATGGGAGTCCTCGGTGACGCTGTCGAGGTAGACGACGAACCCGAGCGTGGCGAGCGGGAGGACGATGTAGGCGACGGCGCGGAGGACGGGTAGCATGCCGCCGGAGACCAGGCCGACGATGACGAGGATGGTGATGAGGAAGAGCGGCCCGGCGACGAACACGGTGACGTAGGCTTCCGCGAGCGTCGCGAGCAGTTCGAGGAACTGCTGTTGCTGGGATTCTGACTCCTCCTTGTAGTACTCGTACTCGTCGCGGAGAAAGTCCGGGAGGCTCTGGCCGCTCTGGAGGACGCTGACGAGGTTCTCGCTGAACTCGCTGAACTCGTCGCTCGGCGTGCGGTCCGCCATGCGTCGCATCGCGCCGATGACGTCCGCGCCGAACAGGTCGATGTCCTTCACGGCGACCGATATCTCGGTCGCGGTCTCGCCGTACACGTCCCGGTTGCGCGCGAGGATGCGGAGGATTTCGGGGAACGCCATGCCACTCCGGGAGAGCGCGTACATGAACGCGACGTTCCGTTTGAGCGTGGCGTCGATGCGGCGGCGGCGTTCGCTCGCTCGGTAGGAGAGCATCGACCACCGGAAGCGATACGTGGCGAGCGCGACGGCGACGCCGACGGTCGCGGCGCTCAACAGGAAGACGACGAACAACTGGAGGGCGGAGAGACTGCCGCTTCCGGCGAGCGAGGCGACGGTGGCGGGGAGGCGGGCGCGGAGCACCGCGCCGCTCGGCGCGAGCAGGACGAGGAGGACGCCAGCGACGAGGTAGACGGTGAGGAGGCTCGCGACTAGCGCGGTGACAGTGGCGTAGAGGAAGGTCTTCGCGGCGTACACGCGGTACGTGGTGTCGACGTGCGCGCCGTGCAACGCCTGGACTTGGCGCGTGTTGACGTGTTCGCGCTGGCGCGCGTACGGCCCGAACGCGGCGATCGCGAGCCGCGTGAGAACGCGGTCGATGCGGGGGACGACCGGCGCGAGCGCGAACGCGAGCGCTCCGAGGAGGACGACGAACAGCGGGAGGAGTTCGAGGATCATCCCTCGTCCGCGACCATCTCGGCGTCGCTGATGTCCGCGTCGACGCGCCCCTCGATGCGGGAGACTGTGCGTTCGGGGTGCGCGTAGTACTCGTTGACGAGCGCGGTGAACTGTCGGTAGTCGGTGACGCCGCTCTCCACGAGGTACTGGAGGACTTTCTTCCGGTTGCGGAGTTCGCGGAGGAGTTCGCCCCGCGACCACCCGCGCTCGTCGCGGATTTCGTCGAGGACGATGCTGTCGAACTGTTGGAAGCTGTCCCCGCTCGCGCGCCACTCGAACGCCGTGGAGTAGTCGAGGTCGCCGGTGCGCTGGTCGATGCCCTCGATTTCGGCGATGGTTCGGTTCCGGCGCACGCGGTCGTCCCCGACGTACGTCAGGGTCTGCACGCAGAGGATGTCGAGGCTCTGAATCATCGCGCGCGGGACGTTGATGGGTTCGTTCTCCAGGCGGTTGATGACGGTCTGCACGCTGTCCGCGTGCATCGTGGAGTACGTCGTGTGTCCGGTGTTCATCGCCTGGAAGAGCGTCATCGCCTCGTTCCCGCGAACCTCGCCGACGATGATGTACTCGGGGCGGTGGCGGAGCGCCGAGCGCAGGAGGTCGTACATCGTGATGTCCTCGCCCTCGCCGAGGGATTCGCGGGTGACGCTGGAGAGCCAGTTGTCGTGGTAGAGCGTGAGTTCGCGCGTGTCCTCGATGGTGAGGACTTTCGAGCGCGGCGGGACGAACATCGAGATGGCGTTCATCGACGTGGTCTTCCCGGACGCGGTGCCGCCGGCGAAGATGAGGGACTTGTTGGATTCGATGGCGAGCCAGAGGTACGCCATCTGGTCTAAGTCGAACGTGTTGAGGTCGATGAGGCGCGCGGGCGTGAACGGTTCCTCGTCGTACTGGCGGATGGTGAACGCGCTCCCGCGCGGCGTCACTTCCTGGCCGAGCGCGAGTTCCGCCCGGGAGCCGTCCGGAAGCGTCGTTTCGGTGACGGGGTCGCCGATGCTGATGTGGCGGCCGGACTGCTGGGCGAGGCGGACGACGAAGGAGTCGAGTTCGTCCTCGGAGAACTCGACGGTGGTCTGGATGTCGTTGTAGTCGTCGTGGTAGACGAAGAGGGGGATGTCGTAGCCGTCACAGGACACGTCCTCGATGTGGTTGTCCTGCATCAAGGGGTCTATCTTCTCGAACCCCTCGAACGCCCGGAACAGGTAGTAGAAGAGGCGGTGGAAGCTCTCGGTTTCGACGACGACGCCGTACTCGGAGAGCACGTCCCGCATCTGCTCGCGGAGCACGCGCTCGGGGTCGTCGGCGTCGTAGCGCGCGCTGAAAATGAGGGTGTCTCGGATGTCCTCGAACAGTTGGTCGAGGAGGTCGCGTTCGAAGTCGTCGAGGCTCGGTTCGACGACGGCGTACCGGTGTTCGTTGTCGGCGTCGTTGTAGTTGATGCTGATGAAGGCGTAGGGCGCGTTCACCCAGTAGCGTTCGACTTCCTCGAAGCCGTCGAGGCCGTCGAAGTCGACGAGGGGGTCGTGTTCGCTCGGGCGGTAGTCTTCGACGGAGACGTGCGTGCCGCGCAGGACGTCGGTGAGCCGCTGGAGTCGCCACTTGAGGTCGGCGGCGTGCGTCGAGAGGGAGTCGGAGAGGCCGTCGAAGAGTTCGCTCGACATTCACTCGGGGTTCGGCGGCCGTGCGCTTAAATCCTGTCGGCGGGGTCGGCGTCACGTTCAAGCCGTGTGAACACGTATCGTTCGACATAGTGCAAATGAGGAGACAGGAGTTCACCCTGAACGTGACCGACATCGATTGGGTCGATGACGACGACGCACCCCCCGAGCGCCCGACCGTCACCATCGACTTCACGGGGAGCGCCGCCCTCGAAGACCGCCTCACGGACGCTGACGGCGACCTGCTCGACGGCGACGAGATAGACGTGGCGTTCCGCCTGCAGGGCGATGTGGACGACCAGGACACGACCGGCGTGGTCGCGGTCACCCATCGCCTCACCGGGGATTTCGTGCTCGAACTCAACGAGGACGCCGACGACGTCCTCCAGTTCATCCGCGCCGCCCGCGAGTACGGCCGCGTCGCCGACACGGAGAAACGCTACCGCGTTCACATCCACCGCGGCGGCGAGCACGTCGTCACCTACGAGAAGGACACCTTCCTCGTCTACAACACGGACGGCGACCTCCTCCGTCGGCACAGCCTCATCCCGAGCGGCATCGAAATCTAGTCGAACGAGCCAGAATCGTCAGTCGCGGAGATCACCCACGAGAAGTCCCCGCCCGGGTAGACGCGGCCGGTCAGGTAGGAGGCGCGGCCGTCGTCGTTCGGCGCGGGATTGAACGCGGTGTGGCCGGCGTCGTTCTCCGGCCGTTCGTCGTCGAGTGTGAACCGAACCTCGTACCAGACGGGCTCGGTGAACACGGCGTCGTACGTCCGGGTTTCCCCCGGTTCGACGACAGCTGACGCGGTGAGCTGACGCTGGCTCGGCGGAACGATCGGGTCGCCCGTAACGTCGTGTGCGCCCTCGACTGCGGTGCCGACGTCCACGACCCGGAGCTGTATCTCGTGCGGCACGCCGTGGTCGTTCACGAACTGGAGCGCGCCGGCGGGAACGCCGTCGTCGTTCGAGAATGCGGTACAGCCGGCGAGCGCGCCGCCGAGGGCCGAGCCGGCGGTTGCGAGGTACGTCCGTCGCGTGAGGGAGGGCATGCCAGAGTAGGTAGCGTCGGGCGTGTGATAAAATCCGGCGGTCGACAGGAGCGCGGGTCGACCGTAGCCGTAAAGCCGCGCGGCCCTGTTCATCCGCACATGGATTTGTTCGGGACGGCGGGGATTCGTGGGAGCGCGACGGAGCGCGTGACGCCCGAGTTGGCGCTCGCGGTCGGGCGCGCGGCGGGTGCGGACGCCGAGGAGGTCGTGCTCGGGCGGGACGGCCGCGAGACGGGCGGCGCGCTCGCGGACGCGATGGCCGCCGGCCTCCGGAGCGCGGGCGCGGACGTGCGCCGCGTGGGCGTCGTGCCGACGCCGGCGCTGGCGTTCGCGTCCCGCGGCAGACGCGGCGTGATGCTCACCGCGTCGCACAACCCCCCGGAGGACAACGGCGTCAAGCTGTTCGCGGACGGAACGGAGTACGACGCCGAGGAGGAGGCGGCTATCGAGGAGCGCGTTGACGCCGACCACCCGCCCGCCGCGTGGGACGCGTGGGGCGACGCGGAGCGCGCGGGCGTGCTCGACGACTACCGGGCGGCGGTGGCGGCGTACGCGCGCGAGTTCGGCGCGACCCTCGACGGCCTCCGGGTCGCCGTGGACTGCGGGAACGGGATGGGGAGCGTGGCGACGCCCCACGTCCTGGAGTCGCTCGGCGCGGAAGTCGTCGCGCTGAACGCGAACGTCGACGGGCACTTCCCCGGGCGGCCGAGCAAGCCGACGCCGGAGACGCTCGGCGACCTCACCGGGTTCGTCGCGGACTCCGACTGCGCGTTCGGCATCGCGCACGACGGCGACGCTGACCGCATCGTCATCGTAGACGGATCGGGCGAGGTCGTGCACGAGGACACCGTGCTGGCGATTCTCGCGGAGCGCTACACCCGGGAGAGTAGCACGCTCGATCCCGTGGTGGTGACGACGCCGAACGCCTCGGCGCGCATCGACGAGCGCGTCCGGGCGGCCGGCGGGCGCGTCGAGCGCGTTCGACTGGGCGCGCTCCACGAGGGCATCGCGTCGGCGGAGGCCGCGGGCGGCGACGTCGTGTTCGCTGCTGAGCCCTGGAAGCACATCCATCCCGGGTTCGGCGGTTGGATAGACGGCGTGGCGAGCGCGGCAGTCCTCGGTCGCCTCGTCGCCGCGGAGGGACTCGAAGCGCTGCGCGCACCGGTGACGGAGCGCCCGTACCGGAAGGTGAGCGTGGACTGTCCCGACGGGAAGAAGGCGGCCGTGATGGGCGCGCTCGAAACCGAGATGCCGGGCGCGTTTCCCGACGCTGCCATCGACACCGAGTACGGCGTGCGCGCGGAGTTCCCGGACGGGTCGTGGACGCTCGTCCGACCGTCCGGCACTGAACCCTACGTCCGAGTGTACGCGGAAGCGGACGACGTGGACGCGCTCGTCGCCGAGGTGACGGCTCTCGTAGAGGACGCCGTGACGAACACCTAACATAGCATACACACATATGTGAACAAGTTTCGTATTCGAACGACGGGTTTATTCGAGTACGCGGTATTTCTGTAGTCGATTATGGTGGATAGCGACGAACGGCGGCGGCGGTTCCTCAAACTCTCGGGCGCGCTCGGAGTCGCGGGTCTCACGGGCCTCGCTGGCTGTTCGAGCGGCGGCGGGAGCGGGGACGACGCGGCGGCAAACATCGGCATGGTGTACGCGACCGGCGGCCTCGGGGACGGATCGTTCAACGACCAGGCGCAGGCCGGCATCCAGCAGGCCGCGGAGGACTTCGACATCGCGTACGAGGAGTCCCAGCCGGAGACGAACTCCGAGTTCCAGCCGACCCAGCGCCAGTACGCCCAGTCCGGCAACTACGACCTCGTCTCCTGCATCGGGTACGCGCAGGCGGACGCGCTCTCAACGAACGCAGCCGCGTTCCCCGACCAGGACTGGGTCATCGTCGACTCCGTCGTCGACGAGCCGAACGTCGCGAGCTACGGGTTCCGCGAGCACGAGGGGTCGTTCCTCGTCGGCTACATGGCGGGCATGCTCACCACGCGGGACTTCTCCGCCGGTGCGGGCAGCACGAGCGCCGACACGAAGACCGTCGGGTTCGTCGGCGGAACGGAGACACCCCTCATTCAGAAGTTCCAGGCCGGCTTCGAGGCGGGCGTCAACCACCACGACGACTCCATCGAGGTCGTCACGTCCTACGTCGGGTCGTTCAACGACCCCGCGGCGGGCCAGGAGCAGGCGCGCTCGATGTACGACAGCGGTGCTGACATCGTCTACCACGCCTCGGGCGCGACCGGCGTCGGCGTGTTCCGCGCGGCCCAGGACATGGGCAAGTTCGCCATCGGCGTCGATAAAGACCAGTCCATCACGCAGGCGTCCTTCGCCGACGTCATCCTCGCGAGCATGGTCAAGCGCGTCGACACCGCCGTCTACACGGCCGTCGAGAGCGTCGTGAACGACAACTTCGCGGGCGGCGAGCAGACGACGTTCGGGCTGAGCGACGACGGCGTCGAAGCCGTCTACGGCGACCAGCTCGGCAGTCAGATTCCCGAGGACGTGAAGTCGACGGTCGCGGACGCCCGAGAACAGATTATCGCGGGCGACATCACCGTCCCCTCGAAACCCCAGTAACACCACCACTACCCCCGCTTTACTGCATGCCAGACGCACTCACGCTGACGGACGTCACCAAGCGGTTCCCCGGCGTCGTCGCGAACGACGCTGTGTCGCTCTCTGTGGAGGCCGGGTCGGTTCACGCCCTGCTCGGGGAGAACGGCGCGGGGAAGACGACGCTGATGAACGTCCTCTACGGGCTGTACGACGCCGACGAGGGAACCATCGAAATCGACGGCACGCCCCGCGACTTCGACAGTCCGCGGGACGCCATCGACGCCGGCATCGGGATGATCCACCAGCACTTCATGCTGGTGGACACGATGACGGTCGCCGAAAACGTCGTGCTCGGAGACGAACCGACGACGTGGTTCGGGCTGCGGACGGACGCCGAGGCGGCGCGCGAGGCCGCCCGCGACCTCTCCGAGCGCTACGGGTTCGACGTGGATCCGGACGCGCGCGTCGAGGACATCAGCGTCGGCGAGAAACAGCGCGTCGAGATTCTGAAAGCGCTCTACCGGGGCGCGGACACGCTCGTGCTCGACGAACCGACCGCGGTGCTCACGCCGCAGGAGGTCGAAGACCTGTTCGCGGTGTTCGAGGAACTCACCGCGGAGGGGAAGACCGTGTTGTTCATCACGCACAAGCTCGGCGAGGCGATGGCTGTCGCGGACGACATCACCGTCCTGCGGGACGGCGTGAACGTCGGCACCGTCGACGCAGCGAACACGACCCGGGAAGACCTCGCGGAGCGGATGGTCGGCCGGGACGTGCTGTTCGAGGTCGAAAAAGACGACGTGACGCCGGGCGCGGTGTCGCTCGCCGCCGACGGCGTCACCGTCACCGACGCGGACGGCGTGGCGCGCGTGAACGACGTGGACTTCGACCTCAGGGAGGGCGAAATCCTCGGCATCGCCGGCGTGGACGGGAACGGACAGGCCGAACTCGTCGAGACCATCACCGGCCTCCGCGAACCCGACGCGGGAACCGTCACCCTCCACGACGAGGACGTGACCGCGGCGTCCCGGCGCGACCACATCGACGCCGGCCTCGCCTACATCCCCGAAGACCGCCACGAGCGCGGACTCGTGATGGACTTCGACCTCGTGGAGAACGGCATCCTCGGCGCGCAGCACGGCGCGCCGTACGCCAGTCGGGGCGTGCTGGACTGGCGGACCGCCCGCACGCACGCCGAGGACATCGTGGACACGTACGACGTGCGGCCCGCGGACGCGGACGCGGACGCCGCCTCGTTCTCCGGCGGGAACCAGCAGAAGTTCATCGTCGGCCGCGAACTCGAACGCGACCCGAGCGTCGTCGTCGCCACCCACCCCACGCGGGGCGTGGACGTGGGCGCGACCGAGTTCATTCACGACGAACTCCTCGACCGCCGCGCGAGCGGGGACGCCGTCCTCCTCGTCTCCTCGAAACTCGACGAGGTGCGGAGCCTCTCCGACCGCCTGGCGGTGATGTACGAGGGCGAGTTCGTCGCCGTCGTCGACCCCGAGGACGTGACGGAGGAAGAACTCGGCCTGCTGATGGCCGGCGAGTACCCGGAGGGGTTCGATGAGTAAGTTCCGCAAGGCGCTCGAACGGCTCGTGGACGCGTCCGCGAAGGAACGCATCGCGGTGAGCGCCGCCGCGCTCGCGCTCTCCATCCTCGTCGGCGCGGCCGTCGTGTTCGTCTCCGGCATCGTCGCGACCTGCGCGTCGCCCGCGTTCAGCGTGCTCGGCGTCGGCGTCTGCTACGATCCCATCAACGTCTTCACCGAACTGTTCCTCGGCGCGCTCGGCCACCCCGAACAGGGCGGCTGGTCGCCGACGAACTACCGCGTCGCCATCGCGCTCCAGCAGACCACGCTCCTCGTCTTCACGGGCCTCGCCGTCGCGGTGTCGTTCCGCGCGGGCCTGTTCAACATCGGCGTGCAGGGCCAGCTCGTGTTCGGCGCGCTCGCCGCCGCAGTCGCCACCATCTGGGCGGGCGCAATCGCGCCGTCCGGCGTCCTCGGCACCGTCTTCCTCGTGCCGCTCGGACTGCTCGCCGGCGCCGTCGCTGGCGGGCTCTACGGCGCGCTCCCGGGCGCTCTCAAGGCGTACGGGGGCGCGAACGAAGTCATCACGACAATCATGTTGAACTTCATCGCGTCGAACGTCGCGTACGTCCTCGTCTCCTCTTTCCTCATGCCCGAGTCCAGCCAGCTCGTCCAGACCGCCGTCATCCCGGCGGCGGCGAAGATACCGAACGTCCCAGTTATCGGGTTCGAGGCGCGGGACGCGTTCAGCCTCGTCGCGCTGGTCGGCGCGCTCGCGTTCATCACGGGCGTCGCCTACCTGCTCGCGAAGACCTCGTTCGGCTACGACATCCGCACGAGCGGCCTCCAGGAGCAGGCCGCCGCGTACAGCGGCGTGGACGCGAAGCGAACCACCGTCCTGAGCATGGCGCTCTCCGGCGCGCTCGCCGGCGTCGGCGGCGCCGTCTGGGTGCTGATGGTGAAGGGACGATTCCTCACCGGCCTCCCCTCGCTCGGGTTCGACGGCATCACCGTCAGCATCCTTGCGGGCAACAACCCGATCGGCGTCGGCGCGGCCGCGTTCCTCTTCGGCGTCCTCAAGTCCGGCACTATCGCCGTCGACTTCTCGACGGACGTCCCGGTCGAGCTCGTGGACGTGCTGCGCGGCCTCATCATCCTCTTCGTCGCGATGCCCGAGTTCTTCCGGCTCATCGGGAAGCGGTACCTCGGCCTCGGAGGTGAGCAGCGTGCGTAACGCGCTCCGCGCCGCCGTCGGCGTGTTCGCCGCGCTCGTCGTGCTCGGCGTCGCGTTCCCGAACTCCCTGTTCGGCCTCGTCACCGACACCGGCACCGCGGAGGCCGCGCTCCGCCTCGCCGTCCCCATCACGCTCGCCGCGCTCGGCGGCATCTTCGCGGAGAAGTCCGGCGTCATCAACATCGGTCTCGAAGGCCTGCTCATCGTCTCCGCGTTCGCCGGTGTCGCCGCTGCGAAACTCCTCGGCACCGGCACGAGCGTCGGCCCCATTCCTTCGATATGGGTGGCGTTCCTCGTCGGCGTGCTCGCGAGCACCCTGCTCGCGCTGTTGTTCGCCATTGTCTGCATCGAGTTCGAGGCCGACCAGATCATCGCCGGTCTCGCCGTGTGGCTGGTCGCGCTCGGCATCGCGCCGTTCACTTCTGTGGTGCTCTTCGGCACCAAGAACGTCCAGGTGTCGACGCTCGCCGACGTCTCGATTCCCGTGCTCTCCACGATACCCTACCTCGGTGACGTGGTGTTCTCCGCGAACGTCATCGTCTACATGATGTTTGTCGCCGTCCCCGCGTGCTGGTACGTGCTCAACCGCACCCAGTTCGGGCGGTGGGTCGAGGCGAGCGGAGAGAACCCGAGCGCGCTCGACACCGCTGGCGTGAGCGTCGACCGCGTCCGGTACGCGAGCGTCCTCATCTCGGGCGTGCTCGCCGGCATCGGGGGCGCGGCGCTCTCCCTCGGGCACGTCGGCGCGTTCACCGCGGGCGGCGCGACGATGGTGAACGGCAAGGGATTCATCGCCATCGCCACCTACCTCTTCGGGAACTACAACCCGCTCGGGACGCTCGTCGCGACCCTGCTGTTCTCCGGGCTGGACTCGCTCCAGATCGGCCTCCAGCAGGCCGGTATCGCGATTCCGTCGGAGCTCGTGCAGACGATTCCGTACGTGACGGTCATCGTCGTGCTCGTGTTCGTCGGCCGCACCCGCATTCCCTCGGCGGCCGGCGAACACTACGACTCCGGCGAGGACTCCCGGTAGAAGCGAACCACCTTTTCGGTTCGGACGCGGACGCCCGTGCATGGACGACTTGATGCAGGCCGCACGCGACGCCTACGAGAACGCCTACGTGCCCTACTCCGACTACAAGGTCGGGGCGGCTATCGAAACCGCGGACGGAACCGTCTACACGGGCTGTAACGTCGAGAACGCGAACTACAGCAACAGTATGCACGCGGAGGAGGTCGCGGTCTCGCAGGCCGTCGCGGACGGCCACACGGAGTTCGAGCGCCTCGCGGTCTCCTCCGCTGCTCGCGACGGCGTCACGCCGTGCGGGATGTGCCGGCAGACGCTCGCGGAGTTCTGCGACGACGACTTCCCGGTCGCCGTGGACGGCGACGACGGCGGCGTCTACGAACTCGGCGACCTCATTCCGAACACTATCACCCGGAGAATGCTCGACTGAGCCGTCGAAAGAGCACTCACCGGACAGCAGGTGTTCGCGTTCCGGCATCGAACGGGAAGACCCTTGTGCGCCGCCCGCCGACCCGTCGGTATGCCCGGTGATTCGGAGGATCCGAACGAGGAGATCCAGTACCACGTGGAACTCGCGGAGGGGGACGTCGCGGACACCGTGCTCCTGCCCGGCGACCCCGAGCGGGTCGAGAAGATTTCGGAGTTCTGGGACGACTACGAGGAGAAGGCATTCCACCGCGAGTACCGCACGCTCACCGGAACCTACGACGGCGCGCCTATCTCGGTGACCTCGACGGGTATCGGGAGTCCATCCGCGGCCATCGCCGTGGAGGAGCTCGCGCGGGTGGGCGCAGACACGTTCATCCGCGTCGGGTCGTGCGGCGCGCTCTCCGCGGACATGGACGTGGGCGACCTCGTCATCTCCACGGGCGCGGTCCGTCAGGAGGGGACGAGCGACGAGTACGTCCGCGAGGACTATCCGGCGGTCGCGCACGACGAGGTCGTGAGCGCGCTCGTCGCGGCCGCGGAACGCCTCGGCCACGACTACCACGTCGGCGTGTCGATGAGCGCCGACGGCTTTTACACGGGTCAGGGCCGCCCCGGGTTCGGCGGCTACCGCGCGGTCGGGAGCGAAGACCTCATCGCGGAACTCGAAGCGGCGAACGTGAAGAACATCGAGATGGAGGCGTCCGCCATCCTCACCATCGCGAGCGTCTACGGTCTCCGGGCCGGCGCGGTCTGCTCCGTCTACGCGAACCGCGTCACGGGGGAGTTCCGAACCGAGGGCGAGTACCGGGCGTCCGAGACGGCGAGCCTCGCCGTGAAACTCCTCGCGAAGATGGACGAGAAGAAGCAAGAGGAGGGCGTCGACCGCTGGCACGCGGGAATGAGCCTCGACTGACGCGAGCACAGCGAGCGCTTTTTCGTCCAACGTCAGCGCGTTGCGCTGACTGGCTCTCCCTCGATCACGGTCGTTCGCTCGCCGGAACAGAGTTTTGCTGGATGCGTGGTGAGCGTACTGGCGGAAGCCGGAAGTAATATCACTTGGTGGTATAACCTAGTTATCCATGGTTCGGACGCAACTCCAGCGCGCTCGAAACGGCGACGTGACCGACGCGATGGAACGGGTCGCCGAACGCGAGAACCGCGACCCCGAGTTCGTCAGAGAACAGGTCGCCGACGGCCAGGCCGTCATCCCGAACAATACGTCCCACGACGCGCTCGACCCGATGATCATCGGACGCGAGTTCGCCACGAAAGTCAACGCCAACATCGGGAACAGCGAGGAGACGAGCGACCGGGACGGCGAACTCGAAAAACTGCACGCGGCGGTTCACTACGGGGCCGACACCGTGATGGACCTCTCCACCGGTCCGAACCTCGACGCGATACGGGAGGCGAACATCGTGCACTCGCCGGTTCCGGTCGGCACGGTTCCGCTGTACGAGGCCGTCGCGCGCGTTGACGACCCCGCCGACATCACGCACGAACTCCTCCTCGACGTCATCGAAAAACAGGCCCGGCAGGGCGTCGACTACATGACGATTCACGCCGGCGTCCTGATGGAACACCTCCCGCTGACCGACGGCCGGAAAACGGGTATCGTCTCCCGGGGCGGGTCGATACTCGCGCAGTGGATGGAGGAGAACGCCATGCAGAACCCGCTGTACGCGACGTTCGAGGACATCTGCGAGATATTCGCTAAACACGACGTCACGTTCTCGCTCGGGGACGGCCTCCGACCGGGCTGTCTCGCGGACGCGAGCGACGACGCCCAGTTCGCGGAACTCGACACGCTCGGCGAACTCACGCGGACGGCCAGAGACCACGGCGTCCAGGTGATGGTGGAGGGGCCGGGCCACGTCCCGCTGAACGAAATCGCCGACAACGTCGAACGCCAACAGGACGTCTGCAACGGCGCGCCGTTTTACGTCCTCGGCCCGCTTGTCACCGACATCGCGCCCGGCTACGACCACATCACGAGCGCGATCGGCGCGGCCGAAGCGGGGCGAGCGGGCGCGGCGATGCTGTGCTACGTCACCCCGAAAGAACACCTCGGCCTCCCGGAACGCGAGGACGTTCGGGACGGATTGGCGGCGTACCGCATCGCCGCGCACGCCGCGGATGTGGCGAACAATCGGCCGGGCGCGCGCGATTGGGACGACGCGCTCTCGGAGGCGCGCTACGAGTTCGACTGGCGGCGGCAGTTCTCGCTCGCGCTCGACCCCGACCGCGCCCGCGAGTACCACGACCAGACGCTCCCCGGGGACAACTACAAGGACGCGCGATTCTGCTCGATGTGCGGCGTCGACTTCTGCTCGATGCGGATAGATCAGGACGCCCGCGACGCCGACGGCGACATGAGTCGACTCGACGACGACACCGACCTGGACGCCTCGCCCGCCGCCGACGTGAACCGTCCACCCGTGGGGTCGCACGACGCGGCGGGGGTTCCGGACGAGGTGGAAATCGGCGGCGTCACGTTCACGCCGGCGGAGTCCTCGACCGACGAGTCGGCGGACTAGAAGCCCTCGCGGAGGAAGGTGGTGGTTTCCGGGAAGAGGTCGCGGAGAGTGTCGAGCGTGTCGTCGTCCGCGCGGAGGGCGCGGGTGCGCGCGAGGTCGCGGATGGTTCGGTGGCCGACGGCGAGCTGGGTGAGCGTGCCGACGTCGAGCGCGAGGTCGGCGTCAGCGGTCGTGCGTTCGATTTCGGGTGTGCCGTCGGTGACGGTGAGGCGGAAGCTGTCGTCGTTCCAGTCCGCGAGGGCGTCGCTGACGGAGATGGTGAGCGTGGCGTCCACGGGCGGGTAGTCGAACGCGGTGAGCGCGGCGGCCACGTCCACGAGTCGGACCATCGGGCCGGCGGAGACGGTGGTCTCGACCTCACCTGGGTCGTCCACGACGTCGAGGAGCGGGGAGTCGACGGGGCCGCGGAGGCGGACGGTTTCGACCTGCGAGTCGTGGTCGGCGAGGAAACCGAGGATGGCGAGGTAGGCGTCGTAGTCTGTCCACGCAGCGTCCTGGACGGTGAGCGTCTTCCCGTCGTCCGACGCGACGCGGTAGACGACGTACGCGCGGTCGGTTCCGGTTGCGTCCCGCCAGCAGTAGACGTAGGGGTCGGTGTCCCAGCCGCGGAAGACGCGCTTTCGCCACCACTCCTCGGTGCGGTCGAGCGTGAGTTCGTAGCGCTCGCCGTGCGCGGCCAGCACGTCCGGGAGCCGGTTCCAGTCGTCGGCGTCGAGGCGGCTCCAGGTGCCGGGGAGTTCGGCGTCCCGGGCGAACGCGAGCGCGTCCGGTGGGCACTCGTGCGTGACGTACTCCGTGGCGGTCGCCCAGCCGAACTGCGCGTAGAACGGGTGTTTGAACGGCCAGAGCGCGCTCAGGTAGGTGTCGCGGTCGCGGTACTCGCGGAGAGATTCGGCGAGCATGTCGCGGACGAGGCCGCGCCGGCGGTTCTCGGGCGGCGTGGCGACGGCGGACAGGCCGGCCATCGGGTGGGTGTCGCCGCGGACGCGCGCCGTGAACCAGTAGTGCCGGCAGACGGCGAGCAAGTCGTCCCCGTCGAAGACGCCGTACGGGTCGCCGACCTGCGCGGGTTCTGGGGGTTCGTCGTCCTCGTCGGGGTCGTGCGGCCCCGATTCGGGGCGGAAGGCGTACGTGACGAACGACCGGAACTCCTCCGTGCGGTCGTCGGGGAGCGGGCGGTAATCGACCATACGCACCTGCGTGACGCGAAGAATGAAGAACGTGCCGAGTCAGTACGCGGTGTCCCCGACTGTTTCGAGGTAGGTCGCGGTGCCGGTGTGGTCGGCGTCGTCGAAGGACTCCACGCGAACGCGAACTTTCGTGTGCACGCTGTCGCGGGGCGCGTCGGGAATCCGGAGACGGGAGTCCCCGATTCGCGCGATGGGTGTGTCGTCGTCGCTACCGGTGACGACGATCACGAACTCGTCGCCGGCGTCGAAGCTCGGCGTCGCGGTGCGGAATCCGATTCCCGCGAAGAACGCGTCGAGGTTCATACGCGCGCTACCTCCTCGGCCTCACGGTCGGTCGCGTACTCCAGGCCGTACCCGGTGATGGCGGCGGCGAGGAACACGAAGAACAGCAGCCAGCCGTGGAAGACGTACGGCCAGACGTCCACGGGATTGACGAGCATCGACTGGACGCCGTACTCCTCGACCAGTGCGGGCATCTGTGAGTACCCGGCGAGCACGCCGCCGGCCCACGGGAAGATGTAGCCGAGTGCGCTCGTGTTCGCGTCGAGGATGTTCGCGCGGCGGTAGCCGTTGATGTTGAACTGTTCGCCGATGCGCGCGACGTAGGGCGCGATGGCGATTTCCGCGGCGGTGTTGATGGTGATCATCGCGTTGACGCCCGCGGTGCCGAGCACCATCGTGGTCTCGGCGCCCCGGACTTTCGTCGCGACGGTGGAGAGCAGGAAGTCCTGCACGGCCTCGAACCCGCCGCCCTGAATCATGATGCGGGCGGCGGCGACGATGAGGAGTGTGAGGACGATGAGCGGGAAGAAGCCGGCAGCGCCCGTGTAGAGGCTGCCGTGAACGCCCGCTGCGGGCGTGTTCGGCCCCGCAATCGTGAGGATCGGGAGCGCGGTGAACGCCTCCGCGAACGGTGCGGTCGCGGGTGCGACGAACTGGACGATGCTGTTCGCGGGCGCGAGACCGAGACCGACGTTGAACACGATGGCGGCGATGATTCCCCACGAGATTGCTTCGACGATGTGCCGGCCGTTCACCGCGGTCCAGATGACGAGCCCCATCGAGACCAGGTGGACGAGGCCGACGGCGTTCCCCGAGGGGAGGTCGTTCCCGGCCGTCGGATACGTCGCCATCACCTGGCCGGCGATGAGGTAGCCGACGAGCGCGAGCGCGGCCGCGACGAACGCGTACTTCAACCGGGAGGCGACGACGCCACCGATGTCGGCGTCCTGCGTGACGGCACTCACGATGGTCGTGTCACTGACGGGCGCGAGGTTGTCCCCGAACACCGCGCCGGAGAGAATCGCGCCGAACATCAGGACGGGGTTCGCGCCGAGCAGCACGGTCGCCGGGAAGAACGTCGTGACGAACGTAATCGTCGTCCCGTACCCAGTGCCGATACCGGTCGCGAGCAGGGCCGCGAGCACGAACGTCAGCGCCGGCAGGAGGGTCGGAAGCACGGCTTCCGAGACGGGAACCGCGTTCGCGACCCAGATGAGGCCGTTCACGAACCCGCCGTCCTGGAGGAGTTGCGCGAACATGCCCGCCCAGAGCCACGCGACGATGGCCGTCGCGGCGACTCGTTCGGTCATCCCGGCGAAGATGGCGTTCGCGTAGTGTTTCCAATCGCCCTTCACGAAGAACATCCCGACGACGAGCGAGACCAGCATCCCGATGACTAAGCCGGTCGTGTCGCTGATGCCGAACAGGCCGCTCTGGACGATTGCCCACACCACGAACAGGCCGAGCGGAATCGCGCTCGCCGCCCGCCCGCCGTAGAACTCCAGCGTCGGCGCTGTGCGCGCTTCCTCGGCTTCGTCGAGTTCGGTCTGTACGTCGTCTACATCATCTGGACTTGACATTCATCTCTCCCTCGTGACTGCTGATTAGTACCGCACTACATATAGTTCGGGGCATCGTCAAGGTTTCCGGCGGCGACGAAACTAAACCCGCCCGCGTCGTCGCTCCGGGCATGAGTCAGTCGACACACGACCGCCTCGTGGCGCTCCGACGCGACCTCCACCGACACCCGGAACCCGCGTGGCGAGAGTTCTACACGACCGCGCGCATCGTCGAGGAAGTCGAACGCATCGGCGTGGACGAACTCTACGTCGGCCCGGACGCGCTGAACGCCGGCGAACGGATGGCCGTTCCGGAGGGCGACGTGCTGGGCGAGTGGTATGACCGCGCGCTCGACGCGGGCGCAGACCCCGACGTGCTCGGAGACCTCCGGGGTGGGTTCACGGGCGCGGTCGCCGTGCTCCGGACGGGCGACGGGCCGACGGTCGGCCTCCGCGTGGACATCGACGGCCTCCCCCAGGCTGAATCCGACGACGACGACCACGTTCCGGCCCGGGAGGGCTTCCGCTCGGAGAACGAGGGTGCGATGCACGCCTGCGGGCACGACGCGCACGCGACCTTCGGCCTCGGCGTGCTCGAACGCGTCAAGGAGAGCGACTTCGAGGGCACGCTCAAGGTGTTCTTCCAGCCGGCAGAGGAACGCGTCGGCGGCGGGCGCGCGATGGCGCGCTCCGGCCACCTCGACGACGTGGACTACCTGCTCGCCGTGCACGTCGGCCTCGACCACCCGACGGGCGAAGTCGTCGCGGGCATCGACGGATTCCTCGCGGTGTCGCACTTCCTCGCGGAGTTCGAGGGCGAACCAGCGCATGCCGGCGCGAAGCCCGAAGAGGGACGGAACACCGTGCAGGCGATGGCCACGGCTATCCAGAACCTCTACGGGATTCCGCGACACTCCGAGGGGGAGACGCGCGTGAACGCCGGCCTCGTCGGCGGCGGCACGGCGACGAACGTCATCCCCGAAGAGTCGTTCGTGGAGGGCGAGGTTCGCGGCGAGACGACGGAGCTCAAGGACTACATGAAAGACCACGCACACCGCGTGCTCCGGAGCGCGGCCGAGATGCACGACGTGGACGTGGACATCCACACCGAGGGCGAAGCGCCGAGCGCCACGAGCGACCGCGCGCTCGCGGACATCGTCTACGACGTGGCCAGTACCACGGACGGCGTGGACAGTCCCGTCAAGAGCGACAAGCTCGGCGGGAGCGAGGACGCGACGTTCCTGATGCAGGAGGTCCAGGACAACGGTGGTCTCGCGTGCTACCTCGCGGTCGGCACCGACCACCCGGGCGGCCACCACACCGCGACGTTCGACGTGGACGAAACCAGCATCCCCATCGGTATCGACGTGCTCACGGACTCGGTTCTCTCCATCGCGAAGAACCAGCCGTAGCTCGATTGGGGGCGTTCACGACGGCCTCGGAGTTTCGCGCGCGGACGGCCGGCGGGGTTTCGCGAGTTCCGCGCGCGATGATAGTTACGACATACCGACCGCTGGCCTCGCTATCCTATTTGAACATTTATCAGATAAGCGAGTGTCGTCGCGCGGAGCGCGACGTTCACCGCGCGAGTGGAACGAGCGCGGGCCAAGGAGCGACCAACGGGAGCGACGCCGTGCTTTTGTCGTAGCTTTTACCGAGCGAGCGAAGCGAGCGCAGAGTAAAACGTACGTTCAGTACTTGGGGTCTGCGCCGGTGACGTCGTAGACGTCCGTCATGATGTCGTCGCGGCGGTTCTGCCAGGTGTCCAGGGCGTGGGGACTGTCGGGGTAGGACTCGTAGTGGTCGAGGAGGCGGTCGGCCTGGTTCTTGGTCTGGTAGAGGTTGTAGATGGTGCCCCAGTTCCCGAAGCTCTTGATGGCGGTCTGCACCTTGACGCCGAGGCTGAGTTCGGCGCTGCCGGCGTAGATGGCTTCGCTGAGTTTGCCCATGGGGAGGCTGGCGAGGAGGCCCATGAGGTTGTCCACGTCGACGGCGGTGGAGAGGATGTTGTAGACGTCGAGGCCGGCGTAGCGCGCGCCGAAGTGGTCCATGACGCGTTCGTTGTAGCGCCAGAGGTTCTCCTCGCTCACGTCGCCTTCCTCGATGGCTTTGACTGCTTGTTCGCCCGCGTACTTCCCGGAGTAGGCGGCGCCGGCGATGCCGCCGCCGGTGGTGGGGTTGACGAGGCCGGCGGCGTCGCCGACGGCGATGAAGCCGTTCGCGACGGCGGAGTCGTACGGGCGTCGAGTCGGGAGCGCCGCGCCGAGTTTGTCCTTGACCGTCGCGCCCTCGAACTCGGGGCGGTTCCGGAGGTCTTGCTTGAGGTCTTGCACCATCTGCATCGGCTCCTCGGTCATCTGGAACCCGAGGCCGGCGTTGATCTCGGTGCCGGTGCGCGGGAAGTACCAGAGGTAGCCGGCGGCGCGCTTGGTGGGTTTGAACACGAGCGCGTCCTTCCACTCGACTTCCTCCTCGACCTCGACGATTTCGCGGTAGCCGCTGCAGAACTGGCTGTAGTTGACGTTCGTGTCGAAGTTCGTCCCGTCGAAGTCGGTGTTGTCCTGGAGGACGCTGAGCGACCCCGCGCCGTCCACGACGATGTCGGCGTCGAACTGGTGGACGTCGCCCCGGTGCTTCCCGCGGACGCCGGTGACGGTGCCGTCGTCGTCCTGGAGCACGTCGGTGACGACGACGTTGTAGTGGAAGTCGACGCCGCGGTCTTCCGCGCCGCCGATGACGCACTGGCCGTACTTCCAGCGGTCGACCACGGCGAGTTCGCCGGGAACGGGAATGTCGAGGACGGTGTTCTCCTGCGGGATCTCGAAGCGGCCGTGGTCGACCTCGGTGTTGGTGATGGCTGGTTCGAGTTTCGACTTCGGGATGGCGTCGGGGAAGTTCGCCGCGCCCTTGAGGGCGTCCCCGCACGCGATGTGGCCGGCCTCCTGCTCCGTCTTTCGCTCGACGATAGCGACCTCGTAGCCGGCCTTCGCTATCGTCGCGGCGGCGTAACAGCCGGAGGTGCCGGCGCCGACGACGACGGCGTCGTACTCGTGGGTAGTCATACTCGCTCGATTGGAGGCGGGCGGGAAAACTCTTTACTCCTCAATCCGTCGCCTGCGCGGGGACACGGCGGAATAAAGAGTTTTACCGGTCGTCGCAGAACGAGGGTGTATGACGACGTACACGGTCGAGTTCGCCGGCCGCGACGAGACCATCGAGGTCTCCGAGAAGGAGACCATCTTGAAGGCGTGTTTCCGGGAGGGTATCGCGCAGGAGTACTCGTGTCGAGTCGGCATGTGTCTGGCGTGCTCGGCGAAAATCGTGGAGGGCGAGGTTGCGCAGCCCGCGGCGCGCGGGTTCACTGAGGAGGAGGCGGAGGAGTACGCGCTGACGTGCATGGCGCGCCCGCAGTCCGACCTCGTGCTCGACCGGGGGCAGTACCCGCCGAGCATCGAGGAGGACGCGCCGGAGCCGAGCGGGCCGGTGACGGCGGACGACGACTAGACGCCGGGCGTGGGCGCTGCTTTCTGGAGTGCGGTTTCCGCGATGTTCCCGCCGTAGTCGGCACACCGGGAGAGTGAGTCGACGACGAGGCTCAACTGCTGTGCGTTCCGGGGGTCGAGGTCGCGGAGGTGTTCGTCGACGGCGCGCGTGCGGTCGTCGATGTGGGGGATGCGTTCGCGTGCGTCGTTCGCGAGGTCGGTGGCGTCGCCGGTGTCGTCGGTGACGAGGGCGTCCATCGCCACGTCGACGATGCCGATGGCTTCCTCGTGGAGTTCGTCGAGGGCCTCCGCGACGTCGTCCGGGATGTCCTCGTCCATCTCGAGGGCGACGTTCGCCATCTTGGTGGCGTGGTCGGCGATGCGTTCGAGCTGGCGGGCGCTCGAGTGGTAGTCGAAGCAGACCTCGCGGGAGACGCCGATTTCGGTGGCGGCCTCGGGCGACCGGAGCGCGCCGCGGAAGATGCGGGAGACGACGAACCAGAGGCGGTCGACGTCGTCGTCGCGTTGGGTCACGTCCTGCGCGAGGTCGTCGTCGTTCTCGACGATGGCGGTGACGGCGTCGTCCAGCATGGACGTGGAGATGAGCCGCATTCGGCGAACCGCGTTGTGAATGGAGAGTTCGCTGGAGTCGAGGAGATCCTGGATAACGACGCGGTCGCCGGTCTCTTCGAGGACTTCCAGGCCGACGAGGCTCTGTGTCGCGTTCCGGATGACGCGGCGCTGGTCGGCGGTGATGCGGTCGGCTTCGAGTTCGAGTACGTCGAACCCGGAGACGTACATCGTCATCACGGTCCGCATCAGGTGGTCGCCGTCGAGGCCGGTGATGTCGAACGTTCCCCGGACGGGGTCATCGCTCCCGACCGGCTGGACGAGGAGGCTCCGGCCGTCCTCGTGGAACGCCATCTCGTCGCCTGCTTCGACGTCGTTCTCGCGCGCCCAGTCCTTCGGAATCGAGACCGTGAACGTCGACCCCCCGGTCACCTGCACCTTCCGTCGTTCCATACCCACCGCTACGCGCCCAACAATAAATTACCTTCGGTCTATATACCCTCTCGCGGTAGCCGGTCTTGGATTCGATAAACCCGAGTATATCGCGCCCTCTCCCGGGAAAATGGGCCTTCACGGACAGCTGGATGACACTGAGACAACGTCTCAGTATTGACTGCTATATAGATATAATAGCAGGGTATTTATTTGGATGTCGGCTTGTACCAGGTGATGTCGGAACAAACCGAGCGGTTCGACCAGAAGACTCGGCGTGGATTCCTCGCAGGCACCGGCGCGGCAGGCGCCGTCGCGCTCGCCGGCTGTACGAGCGGCCCCAGTGGAAGTGACGGTACCACCGGCACCGGAACGACCGCAGACCAGCTCTCCGGCGATATCAACATCACCGGGTCGAGTACGGTCTATCCGCTCGCGGCCGCCGTCGCCGAGAAGTTCATGGAGAAACACCCCAACGTGAACATTAGCGTCACGCCCACGGGCTCTGGCGGCGGATTCTCGAACTACTTCTGCCTCGGCAAGTCTGACTTCAACAACGCCTCGCGCCCTATCACGAAGAACGAAAAACAGCTCTGCAACGAGAACAACGTCGACTGGCACGAAATCACGGTTGCGACGGACGCGCTCACGGTCATCGTGAACAACCAGAACGACTGGGTGGACTGCATGACGCTCGACGAACTCGCCCAGATCTGGCGGGCCGACGGCGCGCAGAAGTGGTCGGACGTGAACAGCGAGTGGCCCGATGAGGAGATCAAGCGCTTCGGCGCCGCGGACACCTCCGGAACCTTCGACTACTTCAAGGAGGCCGTGCTCGGCGAGGAAGCGAACCACACGGGCGACTATCAGGCCACCGAGAAGGACAACCTCATCCTCTCCGGCGTCCAGCAGAACAAGTACGCCATCGGCTACTTCGGGTTCGCGTACTACCAGGGGAACGAGGAGAAGGTGAAGGCGCTCGCACTCAACGAGAGCGGAACGTGCGTGAAACCCACGCTCGCGAACGCGAAAGCCGGCGACTATCCGCTCTCCCGTCCGCTCTTCACGTACCCCGCGATGGACTCCCTCCAGGAGGAGCAGGTTGCGGAGTTCGCGCGCTACTTCACGAAACAGAGCGCGAACGAGCAACTGGTCGCGAACGAGATCGGGTACGTTCCGCAGACCCAAGAGGACATGCAGGAAGAACTGGCGGAACTGAACGACGCCATCGCGCAGGCCCAGGAGTAACAGCGCGGTTTCGAGCCCTTTTTGCAAGAATACTGTCTACGCGCAGACGAGGACGATGACTAGCGAGGGACAAACCCCGGATTTGAGCGGTGAACGGGGGTTCAGAACGGTACGCGAATCGATATACAAGTACGCCCTGCTCGGGTGTGCAGTACTCTCTGTACTGACGACGTTCGCCATCATCGGCGTGCTCGTCGTGGACGCCGCGGCGTTCTTCGGAGAGGTGGGTCTCTTCACGTTCCTGACGGGCGCGCGCTGGAGTCCGAACCTCCAGCCCGTCCAGTTCGGGGTGCTCCCGCTCGTCCTCGGCACAGTTATGATCACGGTCGGTGCAGCGGTGATCGCGCTCCCGCTCGGCGTCCTGACCGCGATCTACCTCAGCGAGTACGCGAGTACGAAGGCGCGCTCGATCCTGAAACCGATGCTCGAAGTGCTCGCCGGCGTCCCGACGGTCGTCTACGGTTACTTCGCGCTCGTCTACATCACGCCCGCACTCAACGTGCTCATCGACGGCGTGAACGGCGTTCTCGGCCTCTCACTCCCGAATCTCGGCCTGTTCAACGGCCTGTCGGCGTCGATCGTCGTCGGGATCATGATCATTCCGATGGTCTCGTCGATCAGCGAGGACGCGATGAGCGCAGTCCCCGACTCGCTCCGCCAAGCGGGCTACGGCCTGGGGGCGACGAAGTTCAACGTCTCGACTACAATCGTCGTTCCCGCTGCCGTCTCGGGGATCGCGTCGTCGTTCATCCTCGCGATCTCGCGAGCCATCGGGGAGACGATGGCCGTCACCCTCGCCGCCGGCTCCCAGCCGCCCGACATCCCGCCCGTTCACACGCTCTTCGGCCTCCCCTACTTCGCGCCGAGCGACCTGCTCGCCCTGTACGCGGACAGCATGAGCACGATGACCGTCGCGATGATCAACATCGCGAGCGGCGACATCTCCGGGGGGTCGATCGCCTACCAGTCCCTGTTCGCCATCGGCATCACGCTGTTCGTCATCACGCTCACCATGAACGTCATCAGTAACGTCATCGCGGGCCGGTATCGAGAGGTGTACGAATAATGGCCGACTCGAACGCGGAGTTCGGGGAGGTCAGCCGGCTCAAGGGCGTCGTCTTCGAGTACGTCTCGCTCGCCGCGTCCGTCGTCGGCATTCTCTCGCTCGGCGTCCTCCTCGCGTACGTCGCGTGGGACGCGTTCGGACTTGCGAGCGCGGGCGTCGGCTGGTACGCCACGTACGCGGCCACGCTCGTCCTCCCCTTCGTGGCGTTCGTCTGGTACGCTCGCACGCGGCCCGCAGTCGCCGCGGGCGCGTTCGAACTGTTCAGCCTCACCCTCGCGGGCGTCCTCGGCGCGACCGCCACGGTCATCGTCCTCTCCATCATCGCGGGCCCGACAGTCTGGTTCGCGTACTTCCTCACCGTCTTCGGTCCCGCCGGCGCGCTCTGGGTGTACGGCCAGTACGACCGCGAGGCGACCTGGGTGGGGTTGGGGATTCTCGCCACCCTCGTCATCGGCCCTATCGTCGGAACCGCCTTCCTTGGCGTTCTCACGTCCCTCGGAGCGCTGCTCGGCGCACCCGGAATCTACTTCCTCACGCTCGTCCTCCCGGGTGCAGGCGTCGTCCTCTATCTCGCGGACGACCGGTACGGGGCGGCGCGACGACCGAGCGTGTACGCAGCGATCGGGTTCGTGGTTCTCGCGTTCGTCGGCGTCCCCGTCGTTGACTCCCTCCCCTCGGTGAGTCGATCCGTCTGGTTCATCGCGCTCGTCATGTTCGGCCTACCGGCGGGCGTCGCCGTCGCAAACACCGCTCTCGACCGGACGCGGTGGCCCGCGTTCGCACTCCCCGTCATCGCCGTCGGCGGCTTCCTCCTCGGCGAACTCGTCGTCGGCGCGATCGGTGCGACGGCGCCCTCGCCCTGGCTCGACTGGCAGTACCTCACCAGCGGCCCGTCCATCCTCTCCGCGGAGGAGGCCGGTCTCTATCCCGCGATCATCGGCTCAATCTTCATGATCGTGCTCGTGAGCGTGTTCACGTTCGTGTTCGGGTTCGGAACCGCAATCTACCTCGAGGAGTACGCGCCACAGACGGGCGTGCTCGGTACCGTCACCCGCATCGTGAACATCAACGTCTCGAACCTCGCCGGTGTTCCCTCCGTCGTGTACGGCCTCCTCGGGCTCGGTATCTTCGTCAACATTCAAGCCAGCCTCGGCCCGATTACGTACACCGGATTCGGCGTCGGAACCGTCTTGACGGCGGCGCTCACGCTCTCGCTCCTCATTCTCCCCATCGTCGTCATCTCCGCACAGGAGTCACTTCGCTCGGTTCCGGACTCCCTCCGGCAGGCGTCCTACGGAATGGGGGCGACGCGCTGGCAGACCACGCGGAACGTCGTTCTCCCGCGCGCGCTCCCCGGCACGCTCACCGGAACCATCCTCGCGCTCGGTCGCGCGATCGGTGAGACCGCGCCGCTCATCATGATCGGCGCGGCGACGACGAAGTTCACACCGCCCGGCGGGCTGTTCAGCATGCTGACCGCGATGCCCATGCAGATCTACGCGTGGGCGTTCCAGCCCGACGAAGCGTTCCGCCACGGGGTCGTCGCAGCGGGCGTCGTCACGCTCCTCATCGTCCTTCTGACGATGAACTCGGTCGCAATACTCGTACGCAACAAATACCAACAGGAGAGCAACTAATGGTTGATAACATGGACAGCGGCACGGAATCGGAATCGGACGGGTCGCTCCTCGAGACCGACCCCGGACAGGGCGGCCTCGAGGAGAACCCGACCCGCGGAACCACGTCTCGGGCCCCGACGGTCATCGAAGCCCGCGACCTCGACGTCTACTACGGCGAAACGCAGGCGCTCGACGACATCTCACTCGAGATTCCCGAGAAGAACGTCACCGCGATGATCGGGCCATCCGGCTGTGGGAAGTCAACGTTCCTCCGGTGTATCAATCGGATGAACGACCTCATCGACTCCGCGCGCGTCGAGGGCGAACTCTACTTCGAGGGCAAAGACGTCTACGACGACGACGTCGACCCGGTCGCGCTCCGCCGCCGAATCGGGATGGTGTTCCAGCACCCGAACCCGTTCCCCAAGAGCATCTACGACAACGTCGCGTACGGCCTCCGAATCCAGGGGAAGACGGAAGACTTGGACGGGGAGGTCGAGCACGCGCTGAAGCGCGCGGCGCTCTGGGACGAAGTGTCGGATCAGTTGGACAAGAACGCGCTCAACCTCTCCGGCGGTCAACAGCAACGCCTCTGTATCGCGCGCGCCATCGCCGTCGACCCGGAGGTGATTCTGATGGACGAGCCGGCGAGCGCCCTCGACCCGGTCGCGACCAGTCAGATCGAGGATCTCATCGAAGAGCTCGCGGAGGACTACACGGTCGTCATCGTCACCCACAACATGCAGCAGGCCGCTCGCATCAGCGACAAGACCGCGGTCTTCCTCACGGGCGGCGAGCTCGTGGAGTACGGCGACACCGACCAGATCTTCGAGAACCCCGAGAGCCAGCGCGTCGAAGACTACATTACGGGCAAGTTCGGGTAACACAGTATGCCACGAGAATCCTATCAGGAGAAACTCGAAGCGTTACGCAACGACGTGCTCTACATGAGCGAACTCGTCACGGATCGCCTGCGGATGGCGCTCGAAGCCATGCAGCAGTCCGACGAGGAACTCGCGAAGGACGTCATCGCGGGCGACGACGAGGTGAACGACCTCTATCTCGACCTCGAACAGAACTGCATCGACCTGTTCGCGCTCCAGCAGCCCGTCGCCGGCGACCTCCGCCTCATCGCGTCCTCGTTCAAGATCATCACCGACCTCGAACGCATCGCCGACCTCGCCGTCAACCTCGGCGAATACACGCTGGACGCCGAACACGAGATGTTCCCCGAAGTCAACATCCACGCCATCGGCCAGGAAACCGTCGACATGGTCGAGGACGCCATGAACGCCTACGCGAACCAGGACGCCGACGCCTGCTTCGCCCTCGCCGAGCGCGACGACGACATCGACGCGATGTGCGAGGACGCCAGCCAGACGGTCGTCCTCGACCTCATCGAAACCGAAGTCGAAGACGACACCACCGAGGAAGAGATCGAACGCCTCATGCAGGACGTCTCCCGCATGCTCCTCACCATCCGCGACCTCGAACGCATCGGCGACCACGCCGTCAACATCTCCGCCCGCACCCTCTACATGGTCGAGAACGACGACGAACTCATCTACTGAACGCACGTTTTTCCGGTTCGGGTCACCTTCGGCGACCACTCACCGCAAAAACCCGCACTAAAAACAGCCACGAGCGCCGACGGCGCTCGCGGTACTCGGCGTCCGCGACCGCCGCGACGCAAGCGACCGCCGCGACGCAAGCGACCGCCGCGACGCAAGCGACCGCCGCGACGCAAGCGACCGCCGCGACGCAAGCGACCGCCGCGACGCAACTGCGACCACCTCCGCACCGCGACCGTGTTCGGCGGTGTGTCGCGCGGTCTTGTTTCACCGCGCTCCCCACGTTTATTCTCACCGCGGACGGGGTTCGGGTATGCGAATCAAGCCTTCTCTGAAGAGCGACTTCCTGGCGGGACTGGTACTGGTCGCGCCGCTGCTCGCGACGCTCGTCATCCTCCAGTTCGTGTTCTCGTGGGTGACCGGATTCCTCGCGCCGCTCGTCGAGGGGTCGCGGCTCGCGACGCTCACCGCGAACAACGTCCTGCTCGCGCAACTGCTCGCGCTCGTGTTGTTCGTCGCGGTCGTCACGGCGGTCGGCGCGGTCGCCCAGTGGTCGGTCGGCAAACGGCTGTTCGGGCGGACGGGGCGCGTCGTGACGTTCATCCCCGTGTTTCGAACCATCTACGGGAGCATCCGCGGAATGGTGTCGTCGGTGACGACGCGGAGCTCCGACTTCGAGTCCGTGGTGTACGTCGAGTGGCCGCAGGACGGCGTCTACCGACTCGGCCTGAAGACCGGTGAAAGCCCGGCCGACATGGCGGAGGTGGCGGGTGAGACGGCGTACAACGTGTTCGTTCCGGGGAGTCCGAACCCGACGCAGGGATCGCTGGTTCTCGTGCCGGAGAGCCAGGCGTACGAGTCCGAGTTGAGCGTGCGCGCGGCCATCCGGCTGCTGATGACGACGGGGATGGCGGAGTCCGAGGAGGAGTCCGTGATCCAGCTCTCGGACGCGGAGTTGGACGAGGCCGTTTCCACACCTTGATTAGTTCGCCGGCCCCTCGACGTACTCGTACGATGAGTGCGCGATCGGACGGCGACAGACCCGAGTTGGTGGTCGTGTGCGGGCTGCCGGGCGTCGGGAAGACGACGGTGGCCGAGACGATTCGGGAGCGTGCGGACGGAGACGCGACCCTCCTGCGAACCGATATCGTTCGGACGGACGTGGTCGACGACCCCGAGTACACGGAGGAGGAACTCCGCCGGGTGTACGACGAACTGTTCTCGCGGGCGAACGACTGCCTCGCGCGCGCGGAGTCCGTCGTGGTGGACGGGACGTTTAAGCGCGCGGTTCACCGGGAGCGCGCCCGCGACCTCGCCGCCGACCACGACGCACAGGCCCGCCTCGTGCGCGTGGAGTGCGACGAGGAGACCGTGCGAGAGCGCATCAGCGCGCGAACCGAGGACGCGAGCGACGCGGACTTCGACGTGTACAAGCTCTACAAGGAGGAGTTCGAGCCAATCGAGGACTCCTGCATCACGATCGACAATTCGGGGAGTACCGCACAGACCAGAGAACGCGTTATCGACGCGCTCTACTGACCCGATTCGACGATTTCGTCGTACTGTTCGAATAGCAGTCGCGCCCGTTCGCTTTCCTCTTCGGTCGCTTCGATTCCCTCCTCGACCTCGCCGAACGACTCCTCGCGGTGGCCGACCCACTCGCGGAGGTCGTCGTTCGCCTCGGCGGCGAGGTCGTCAGCCTCTCCGACGGTGCCGTACGATTCGCGGAAGACGGTCTGCCAGCCCTCTTGTGCCACGTCGTAGCCGACGCCGTAGACGGTGTCGCCGGTGACGAGCACGAGCGCGGAGACCAATCGGGTGTCCCGACCGCGTTTCGAGGACGCGGACGCGGGAGCAGCCATCCGGAACGTGTCGGAGCGGTGCAGCGCGCGCCCCTCCGGAACCGTGAGTGGTCGCGGTGGGAGCGAGTCGAGACTCATACTCGGTAGTGTGCACCCCACGATGAAGAACGAACCGAACGGGAACCCGCAAACAAAAATACCCGCCCCTCGAATCGTGGCGTATGGTCACGGACGAAAGTGGGTTCGCCGTCCCTGCAGGTATCATGGTTTTCATAACGATAGCCGCCGCCGTCCCGGTGGTTCTTCCGGGCGGGTTCTGGCCGCTCCTCCTCGTCGGCCTGTTCGCGGGGGCCGTGTCGGGCGGGCTGGCGTACTGGCTCGTGGAACGACTCTACTGACTCCGGTTCGTTTTTCGGGGGAAGCGGAGCGTTTTTGCGGGACGGCGCGAGGGAGAGCGTATGTCCGAGAAGTGGACAGTGCTCCTGCCGGCGACCATCGACCCGAGCGGCCCCGACGAACTCCGCGACTTCGCGTCCTTCGTCTCCATCGACGAGTACGCGGATGAGGCTGCGCTGGTCGCCGACGCCGACCGGTTCGACGCGGCCATCACGCGCACGGTACCACTGACGGCGGCGTTCTTCGACGCCGCGGACTGCCTCCGCGTGGTGGTGAAGCACGGCGCGGGCGTCGACCACGTGGACATCGACGCGGCGACCCGGAACGGCGTGCTCGTGGCGAACACGCCGGGGAAGAACACGAACGCCGTCGCGGAGCACGCGCTCACGCTCCTGCTCGCCGCGAAGCGCCAGGTCGTTCGCGCGGACGCCGCGACCCGCCAGGCCGACTGGCGACGCCACGACTTCGAGGGACACGAACTCTCGGGGCGAACGGTCGGTCTGGTCGGCGCGGGGAACGCCGGCCGACGGTTCGCCGTCCTCCTCACCGGGTTCGGCGTCTCTTGCGTCGCCTACGACCCCTACGTCGACCCCGAGGGACTCCCGGAACGCGTCGAACTCGTGGACTCGGTTCGGGCGGTGTTCGAGGCGGCGGACGACGCGAGCGTGCACGTCCCGCTCACCGAGGACACTCGGCACGCCGTCGGCCGCGAGGAACTCCAACTGCTCCCCGCCGACGGCGTGCTCGTGAACACCGCGCGCGGCGGCGTCGTGGACGAGGCCGCGCTTGTGGACGCGCTCGACGCGGGCGACATCGCGGGCGCTGGCGTTGACGTGTACGAGACGGAACCGCCGACCGCGGACGACCCGCTCCTGACCCAGGAGCGCGCGGTGTTCACTCAGCACAACGCCGGCCTCACGGCGGAAGCGGCGCGCGCCGTCAGCCTCGCCGCCGCCGACCACGTCCGCACCGTCTACGGGGGCGGGCGGCCCGACACGACGCTCAACGACCCGGTCTAGGGTTCGTCGCGGCGGTCGCGGAGCGTGACGGTGACGACGTTCCCGTCGTCGTACGCGAACTCGAGGGATGCGCCGAGCGCGTCCGCGCACCACGTCGCGACCCAGAGGCCGACGCCGCTCCCGTGATTGAGCGGGGTTTCGGTGCCCGCGCGCAACGGCGCGAGTTCGGCGTCCGAAATCCGGTTGTTGTCGTCCCGCACGTCGACCGCCACCCGGCCGTCGGCGGCGTCACGGACGCGAACGACCGCGCTGGGGTTGTCGTCGGCGTGTGCGACGGCGTTCTCTACGAGGTTCGACAGAAGCAGTTCGAGAACCGCGCGGTCCGTCCGGACACGAGCGTCGTCAGCCTCGATCGCAGTATCGATGCGTGCGTCCGGCCAGTCCGCCAGTACGTCCTCGCGAACGCTGCGGACAACTGCCGCGAGGTCGACGCGCGCGGAGTCGCGGTCGCGCTCCCGGACGCGCCGGAACTCCTGCGCGGTCTCCGCGACCGCGAGCAAGTCGTCCCCCGACTCAACGATGGCATCGACCTGGGATTCGAGGTGGTCGTCGCTCAGGTCAGCGCGGATCGACTGGGCGTGCCCGCGGATTACGGTCATCTTGTTCCGGAGGTTGTGACGGAGTACGCGGTTCAACACGGTGAGTTCTTGTTCGCGCTGGCGTTCGCCCGAGATGTCGTAGAGGATGACGGTTCCGCCGACCGACCCACCGCGGGAGTCGGTGAGCGGCGTGTACGACACTGCGAACACGCCCCCACTCGGCCCGTCCGTGGACAGTTCATCCGTCTCACGCGCTTCGTCGAGCGACTGTCCCGTCACAGTCTCGAACGCCACCGGGAGTCCGTCCGCCGACGGAACGCCGAACGCCGCGCGCGCACGGCCGTTCGCCTCCACCACGCGGTCGTCCGCGTCCAGCACCAGCACAGGTTCGTCGAGGTCGTTGAGCGCGTTCCGCTCCGCCGCGCGTCGCGTCACCGGATTCGTCTCGAACATGTGCGTCCCGCCGAAGGCGTACGCGTCGAACGCGACGTGCACCACGAGTAACACCACGATGAAGTTCAGTGCCGGCCACGGTCTCGCGCCCGTTATCCAGTGCACGAACCCGAGCGCTGGCGGAACCGTGCTAAGCACGACGGCGATCGTCTCTCGACGGTAGAGCGGGCCGTACGCCAGCATCGCCTCCACGAGCAACAACACCGCGACCGCGACCGCAGCCAGACACACCAGTATCGCCGCGTATCCCGCGGGCTGAATCGCGTACGTTGCGCCCGCGAGCCCCAGCGTCTCCACCACCCGGAACTCCCGCCACAACAACGCGTGCCCCGGATGCGTCAACGCGAGCGCCGACCCCGCCGCCGTCGCCGCCACCACCCCTCGAAACGCCCACGTTTCCAGCACCCCACTCCGACCCGTGTATTCGAGCGCGAACGCCAGGAAGAACGGCCCTATCCAGATGAACACCCCGAGGAACCACGCCTCCGCGAACGCCCGCCAGAACGAATCGAACACCAACAGCCCGACACTGTATCCGAGCGCTGCCACGCCCTGCGCGGCCAGCGCCCCCATGAACCAGGACGCCCCGCCCCGTCCACGATGCCGTCGCAGGAACGCGCCGAGGCCGAGCGAACTCATCCCACCCGCGAGCACGCACCCCAACACGACGACCCCCAGTACTGAAACCACGAACACCCAAAGACAGACGGCGATCCGGGATGTGTCTTCGGGTCACAGACGGACTGAGCGCGGACACGGCCACCAGTACGACGACAGCACGAACGCCCGACCACCGCCGATGCCGGACAGGAGCGGTGTTTCGAGGCAGACGCCGGCGAGGCCGCCGGAGCGCCGCGCACGCACTTCCAGCGGGGACACGCCTCCAGTATGGCCACCCGCGCAGCCGATCCCAGACAGATCACGGTCGGTCATCGCAGAAACGACTGGCGCGAGGTAAGCACTCACCGACCGCGTCGAAGATCCTGAGGGGACGCAGTGGCGCGCGACACCACTCGGGGGTCGGATCCCGGAGCAGGTGCTCGAAGTAGCGGAACGCGCGTGGGACAGCCAGTGAGTAGTACTAAGTGATCTCCTCGGAATCACGGGGACGCGTCGACCCGAACAGGGCCACCCGAGGGACTCACACCGCGGCCACTCGAGTCACACCCGCGCACCCCGACGCCATACCGGGGATAGTGGGGACTCGGGAAGAAGTGGTCTGGTAGCGGGCCGGGCGCGATTTGAACACGCGACCGTCTGATTAAGAGTCAGACGCTCTGCCGAACTGAGCTACCGGCCCTGTGATTCCTCGTATCCGCGGGACGGTAAAATAGGTTTCCTTCTGGGGGTCGCGTGTGGGTTGTTCTCGAGGTCTGTCGAGAGGACTAAGTACGGCCGGGGGGTACGCGTTCGTACATGAGTAGCCGGGCTACGATTTCGTCGATGTCCACGTACGCGATTCTCGGCTGCGGGAGCGTCGGGCACTCCGTCGCGGAGGAGCTCGTCGAACGGGGGAAGGACGTGCTCATCGTGGACAAGGACGAGTCGCGCGTCGAGGCGTTGCGCGATCAAGATTTGAACGCGCAAGCCGCCGACATCCGGGACGACGAGGTCGCGGAGCTCGTCGACGAACGGGACGTGGTGCTCATCATGTCCTCGGACATCGAGGCGAACGAGGCCGCAGTGGAGAACATCCGGGGGCGGAACGAAGACCAGTTCGTGGTCGCGCGCGCGAGCGACCCGGTGACGGCGGACGAACTCACCGAGCTGGGTGCGGACGTGGTGATCAATCCGTCGAACGTCATCGCGGACGCGGCGCTCAGGGCGCTCGAATCCGGCGAGCTGGAGTACAAGGCCCGCCAGCTCGCGGACGTCATCACGGCGTCGACGAGCAAGCTCGCGATACTGACGCACGACAACCCCGACCCGGACTCCATCGCGTCCGCGGCGGCGTTGCGATCCATCGCGGAACACCTCGGCGCGGAGGCGGACATCCTCTACTTCGGCGACATCGGCCACCAGGAGAACCGGGCGTTCGTGAATCTGCTCGAACTCGAACTCACGGCGTACGACAGCGTGGACATCTCGGAGTACGACACGGTCGCGCTCATCGACCCGGCGAAAGCCGGGGAGTTACAGGTCGGTGTGGACGTGGACATCTACATCGACCACTACGAGACGGAGGGCGAGGTCGAGGCGGAGTTCGTGGACGTTCGGCCGAACGTCTCCTCGACCTCTACGATCCTCACGAAGTACATCCAGGAGTTCGACCTGAGCGTCGATCAGGCGGTCGCCACGGCCCTGCTGTACGGGATTCGAACCGAGACGCTCGACTTCCGGCGGGACACCACGCCCGCGGACTTGACGGCTGCGGCGTATCTGTATCCGTTCGCCGACCACGACACGCTCGAGCAGGTCGAGAGTCCGAACATGAGCCCGGAGACGCTGGACGTGCTCGCGGAAGCCATCACGAACCGCGAAGTCCGGGGAAGCCACCTCGTGAGTGACGCGGGATTCATTCGAGACCGGGACGCGCTCGCGCAGGCCGCCCAGCAACTCCTCAATCTGGAGGGAATCACGACGACGGCGGTGTTCGGCATCGTGGACGACACCATCTATCTCGCGGCGCGCTCGAAGGACATCCGTCTGAACATCGGGAAGGTTCTGCAGGACGCGTTCACCGACATTGGAGAGGCCGCGGGACACTCGACGCAAGCGTCCGCGGAGATACCGCTCGGCATCTTCACGGGCATCGAGTCCTCCGAGGAGAACCGCGAGACGCTCCTGACGCTGACGGAGGAGGCGGTGAAGCGAAAACTGTTCGACGCGATGGGTGTCGAACAGGAGACGGGCGCGCAGAACGGCGGTTAGTCCTTCCGCTTGACCATGTCGCCGAGGGTGAGACCGGATCCCCCACTCTCGGACTCCCAGTCGTCGTCGGTGCTCGACGACTCGGTGAGCGTGATCGAGAGGCGTTTTTCGAGTTTCTTCTGGACGCTGTCGCTCGGGAGCATCGCGCCGCGTTCGAGCTTCCGAACCAGACTGGCTTTCTCGCTGATTTCCTTCGCGAGTTCCTCCTGACTGAGGCCGGCGGACTCGCGGGCGTTCCGGATGCGGTCGTCGTAGTCGGACGCGACCTCCTCCATCTCGTCGAACATGTCACGGCGGCGCGTCTTCGAGGAGCCGCCGGCGGAGCCGCCGGAGCCGCCGGACGAGCTGCTGGAGGACGTGGAGTACTTGGTGGACGTAGAAGAGGACGACTCCGTCTTCACTTCGGTGCCGAAGTCGGCGCAGTCGTCACAGACGTCGAGTTCAGCGCCCTCGACCTTGATGGTCTTGGGGGACGCTGTCTCCGCGCCACACATCTCGCATTGAACCATACAGAATCTAGCCGGGGGAGCGGCTTAAAACGCACGCCGCCGGTTACCGGAGATCGCGCCACGCGCCGCGGAATCGCTGGAGGGCGGTGAGGTGTCCGACGAGGGCGAACAGGCCGAGCAGCCACGCGACCACGCTCACGTTCGCGACCACGGGGACGACCACGGAGATGCCGCCGGTGAGGCAGACGAGCGCGAGGCGATCCGCGCGGCCGAGGAGACCGCCGTACTGTCGTTCGAGGCCGACGGCTTCGGTCTGCGTGCCGAGGTACGAAGTCATCAGAACGCCGGTGACCGCGGCGAACCCGAGCGCGTACTGTCCGATTCCCGCCGCGAGGCCGGCGAGGATGACGATGTCCGCGTAGCGGTCGAGGACGTGGTCGAGGAGGTCGCCGGCGGGGCTGTCCGTGTCGAGTTCGCGCGCGACGGCGCCGTCGAGCAGATCGAGCAGTCCGTTGAGGAGGACGAGCACGGCGCCGACGCCGTACCACCAGTCGGGACCGGGGCCGGCCCGATAGAACGCGCCCGCGGCGAGAACCGCGAGGGCGAACGCGGCGACGCTGATGCCGTCCGGAGTGAAGTTGAGGCGGACGGAGAGGCGGACGAACGGCCGGAGGATGCGGGAGGCGAGCGAGCGGTACTGGTCGAGCGTCATAGGTAGTCGGTGAAGTCGAGGTCGCCGGCGCTCGGGTCGCGGTCGCCCGCGATAGCGGCTTCCACGTCGCTTGCGACCTCTTCGGGCGGTCGGTTCGACGTGTCTATCTCGTACACGCGCCCCTCGCCGAACTCCGCGACGGCCTCGGCGAGGATCACGTCGAGCGCCTCGGATTCCGCGTTCTCCCGGGCCTTCGGTTCTGGTTCGCCGCGCTCCCGGAGCCGCTGGTCGAGTTCGCGCGGGTGACAGCGCAGCACGATGCACACGTCCGCGTCGAAGTAGTGCGCGAGGTGGCTGTCAACGAGCACGTCGTCCCGGCCGTCCAGCCACTCCCGGGCGGCGTCCACGTCCACGACGAGGCTGTCGCGTTCCTCGTCGCGTTCGGTGTAGAGGCCGCGGTCGCGGATTTCGTCGTTCAGGTGAACCACGTCGAGGTCGGTGTCCACGAGGTCGGTGACCGTCGTCTTCCCGGTTCCGGGGGTTCCGGTGACGGCGACTCTCACTCCGCGAGCACCTCGTTCAGTTCCTCGACGGCCGTCTCCGTCTCCGCCTTCGTACCGCACGTGATGCGGATGCAGTCGTCCAATCCGAAGCTCGTGCAGTCGCGCACGATGACGCCGCGGTGCTTGAGCGCCTCCGCGACCGCCGCGGCGTCCCCGACGTCGACGAGCACGAAGTTCCCGTGGCTCTCGAACACGCGGGCGTCGATGTGCTCCGTCATGTACTCGCGCGCCCACGCCGCGGCCTCGACCGTGCGCTCGACGTGTTCGTCGTCCTCCAGCGCTGCGAGGCCGGCGCGACACGCGACGAGGCTCGCCGCGAACGGCGTGTTCACCCGCCGGTACGCCGCAGCCCACTCTTCGGGCACTATCGCGTACCCGAGGCGGAGACCCGCGAGTCCGTAGGCCTTCGAGAACGTCCGTAGCAGCACAACATCGTCACGCGGAGCGTGACTGGCCGCCGGGTTCGACCCGGCGACGTCGTCGCGGGTTCGGACGAGGTCGATTGCGCTCGGCGCGTCGGTGAACTCGCCGTACGCCTCGTCCACGACGACGAGCGTCTCCTCGTCGGTCGCGTCCGCGATTTCCTCGACGGCGTCGAGGGTGAACCGCCCGCCGCTGGGGTTGTGGGGGCTGGTGAGGAAGACGACGCGCTCGCCGTCGTACGCGTCGAGCACGGCGTCGGCGGTGAGCGAGAAGCCGTCGTCGCGTTCGACGGGGTAGGTTTCGACGTCGCCGTGGTGGAAGCGCGCGGTCATCCCGTAGTAGGAGAATCCGGGAGAGGGAACCAGGACGCTGTCGTCGGGTTCGAGGGTGGCGCGCGCGAGGTAGTCGAGCGCGCCGTCGCCGCCGTTCGCGAGCCAGACCTGGTCGTCCGTCACCCCCCACTTTTCGGCGATGCGCGCCACGAGGTCGGCGTGGTCGGCGGTCGGATAGTGGTGGACGTCGGTCGCGCTCTCGCGGACGGCCTCAGCCCCGAGCGGGCTCGGGCCGAACATGTTCTCGTTCGACGCGAGTTTGACGAACTCCGAGGGGTCGCGGTCGAGCTCGCGCGCGACCTCCTCGATTCCCCGACCCGCCTGGTACTCGACGTGGTCGGAGAGGTCCCGTAGATGCATGGGTGAACCGAGCGCCCGGGCGGCCTTAAGCCTCCCTACAGCCAGTCGGCGACGGAGACGGCTCGCCCCCGGTACGCGAGTCCCGGCGGGTTTCAAGTCGCCGCCGCTCCATCGGGCGATATGGCACTCACCGAGACAGCCCTGTACGCGTTCCACCTGGTGTTCGCCTCGCTCTGGACGGGCAGCGTCCTGTTCGCGGCGTACGCAGTCGTCCCGCTCGGCCGCGCCGGCGACGCCTCGCCCGGCGTGCTCGCCGCCGTCGCGGGGAAGCTCAGCCTCGTCAACCGCCTATCGAGCGCGCTGATGCTGCTCTCCGGCCTCGGCCTCTGGGTCGTTCTCGACTACACGAGCCGGTTCCCGGACGACCCGAGCAGCCACCTCGTCCTCACGATGGTCGTCCTCTGGGTCGTCCTCACCGGCCTCGTCGAAGTCGGGGTCGCTCGACTGACGGACGCGAGCGACTCCGGAAAGGTTCGCACGCCCGCGGAGAACGCGCGACCGTTCCTCCTCGGGGCCGCGCTCGTCGGCGTCCTCCTGCTGCTCGACGCCGCCGCGCTCGCCGGCAACCTCGTTTAAGTAGCGGGCCGCCGTTTACCCGCACATGACCTCGCTCACGAGCGGTCTCGTCCTGTTCGTCGTCAGTCTCCTCGTCGGCGGGTTCGGCCTCTACGTCGGCGGGCGCGTCGTCGCCGGCGTCGACGACTACAGCCACGCCGTCGTCACCGCGCTGGTCGGCGCAGTCGTCTGGGCGATAACCGCGACGTTCCTCGGCTGGATCCCCCTCCTCGGCCCTGTCCTCGTGTTCCTCACCTACCTCTGGGTCGTCAAACACCGGTATCCCGGCGGCTGGGTGAACGCCGCGCTCATCACGCTCGTCGCGTGGCTCACGCTGGTCGTCGTGCTCGCGTTCGCCGAGTCCGTCGGTACGTTCGAGAAGGAGTTCGACGCGTTCGGCGTCCCCGGCATCTAACTCAGGCGCGCTCGACGGTGTGTTCGAGGGTGCCGACGCCCTCGATTTCGACCGCCACGCGGTCGCCGTCGGTGAGTTCGTTCACGCCCTCGGGCGTCCCCGTGATGACGACGTCGCCGGGTTCGAGCGTGAGGTAGCTCGTGATTTCCTCGATGAGCTCCGGAACATCGAAGATGAAGTGCTCGATACTCGACTCCTGCCGGGTCTCGCCGTTCACGCGGAGCGAAATCGAGGCGTCGTCGGGGAGGTGTTCGGGGTCGGCGAGCACGGGGCCGAGCGGGCACGCGCCGTCGAACGCCTTCCCGCGCACCCAGTTCGTCTCCGCGTCCTGGTCGTCCCGGTTCGACACGTCGTCAGCGACGGTGTAGCCCGCGATGTACTCCTCGGCGTCCGCGGCGGCGACGTTCTTCGCCTCCTTCTCGATGACGACCGCGAGCTCGGCCTCGTGCTCGCAGTACTTGCCCTCGGGGAGGGTGACGGTCGCGCCCGGGCCGGTGACGGCGTTCGGCGGCTTCAGGAAGAGGAGGGGGCGGTCGGGGACGTCCTCGCCGCGCTCCTCGGCGTGCTTCGCGTAGTTCCGGCCGACGCAGACGACCTTCGAGGGGTCGGTCGGCGGAAGAACCTCTACGTCGTCGATGTCGTAGGTGCGGCCGCCGAAGGACACGTCGTCGCCGTGGTACTCGCCGTCTCGGACTGCGCCCGCGGGGTCGCGGAATCGGACGTGATGCATACCTACGGGTTCGAGACGCGCGGCGTAAGCGTTGTGGAAACGACGGACTCCGAGTCGGCGGTACGATTTATGGGCCGGACGTTCGTATCAACAGACGCAATGGAACTCACCTGGTACGGCCACGCGACATGGGGCGTCGAAGTCGGCGACACGACCCTCCTCGTCGACCCGTTCTTCGACAACCCGAAGACGGACACGGATCCCGAGGAACTCGACCCCGACTACGTTCTCGTCACGCACGGGCACGCAGACCACATCGCGGACGCAGACCGGTTCCGCGGCGCGCACTTCGTCGCGACGCCCGAAATCATCAGCTATCTCACCGACGAGTACGGCGTCGAGGACGGCACCGGGATGAACCTCGGCGGCACCTTCGAGGCCGGCGACGCGTTCGTCACGATGGTTCGCGCCGACCACTCGAACGGCATCGACACCGACTACGGCGCCACCGGCGGGATGCCCGCCGGGTTCGTGATTTCGGACACGAAACCCACGCAGGTCGCCGACGCGGACTCCACGACGTTCTACCACGCCGGCGACACCAGCCTGCACTCCGAGATGAAGGACGTCATCGCGCCCTACCTCGAACCCGACGCCGCCGCCGTCCCCGCCGGCGACCACTTCACCATGGGGCCCTGGCAGGCCGCCGTCGCCGTCGACTGGCTGGACGTCGACCACGCGTTCCCGATGCACTACGACACCTTCCCCCCCATCGAAATCGACACCGACGACTTCGTGAAGGAGGTCAAGGCAACGGGGAGCGACACCGACGTGCACGTGCTCGACGGCGACGAAACCTTCACCCTCTAAGGCTCGCGTCGCGAGTGCAGGCCGTGCGTACCGAAGGGACAACGCTTACCTATTTTCCGGGCGACCACTCGAACGCAATGACGGACATCGACATCACCAGTACCTCCGAGGAAGGCTTCGTCACGCGCTCGCGAATCGGCGACTTCGAACTCACCGTCGACGCCACCGGCGAGGAAGGCCCCGACCCGAACTCCACCCTCGTCGCGGACTACGCGTCCTGCTACATCCCCGCGTTCCGCGTCGGCGGCCAGCAGCGTGACTACGACGACCTCGGCAAGATCGAGATCGACGCCGACGCCGACCTCGACGACGACGACGACCTCGAAGCCATCCGCTTCCACATCAAGGTCGAAGCCGACGTCCCCGAGGACGACCTCGACGACCTCATCGCACGCGGCGAGGACATCTGTCACGTCCACTCCGCCGTCCGCGAGGAACTCCGCGCGGACATCACGGCAGAAGCGGACGCCTTCTAACGCCTTTTTGCGGCCCGGGGTCGGCTTCGGCGACTCGCTCGCCGCAAAACCCCCACTAATCGCGAGACGCGTTGCGTTCTGGCGGTGAAAACTCGCGGCTCTGCCCCGAGTGAATCGGACGAACTACCGGGTTCCCGAACCACTCGTTCGTCCGCCCGCTATTGTCGAAACCGCCCGCCGTTTCCGGTACAGAGACGCTGTGCGGAGCGTCAGCGACCACTGCGACTCGTGGATGACGACCGCCGTTTCGCGGTGCTATCGAATTCGGTTGACCGCACCCTCCCCACGTGTGGGGTCGGGACGTCGTGAGGATTATGCCGTGGAGCCGACCGCTTGGATGCGTTCGATGTCCGCTTCCATGCGGATGCTGGCGGGGAGGTCGCGCTCCATCACGCGGCGCGCGAGGTCGTCGTGGCCGTGGATTTCGAGGCGGCGCTGGTAGACGGTGTAGTTCCACGCGCCGTACTGCTCGGACTCGTCTCCGTCGAGGGATTTGTACTGGGAGACGTAGTAGTTCTCGGGCGTGTCCGAGTGCGGGCCCTTGATTTCTGCGCCTTTCCGTCGTACGTTGTCGCGGATGTCCCGGACGACCCGTTCGAGGGTGTCTCGGTCCCCGCTCGTGAACGTGAGCTTAGTTACGAAGGTCATGGCTGGAACTGGGTAGTACGGTACGATGCAGTCCACCGTAAAAAGTCGTGTGCCTTCGCCGTCGCGTGCCACGCACTCGCGCGGGTCCGACATTCACTTAACCCGGAGTCCAGTAACATTACGTAATGACGGTTGAAGCAACCAGCGCCGGTGCGATCCTCTTTCGGGATACGCGAGGCCGGCGCGAATACCTCCTCCTCAAGAGCCGACCCGGCGATTGGGAGTTTCCCAAGGGCGGCGTCGAGGGGGACGAAGAACTCCAGCAGACGGCCATCCGTGAGGTTCAGGAGGAAGCCGGTATCGAGGACTTCAGACTCCTCGACGGCTTCCGCGACGACTACGACTACGTGTTCGAGGCAGGTGGCGACCGCATCCACAAGACCGTTCACCTCTTCATCGCGAAGTCGTACGAGGCCTCGGCAGAACTGTCGAGCGAACACTCCGACCTCCAGTGGCGCGACTACGAACAGGCAGTGAACACTATCACGCAGGACGGCCCGCGCGACATCCTCCGGGACGCCCACGAGTTCATCGACGAGGAACTGGTGGACGACGCCGACGCCGACGCCGAGGGCGAGGCCGGCGTCGGACAGGAAGGGTAGCGTGCCCGCGGAGTTCAGTTTCGAACTCCGCGTGTGCGCCGCGCTCGAAGCCGACTGGCCGCTCGACGACCGCGACACCGCGTCCTTCGTCGCGCGCCAGCTCGGGACGCAGCGGCGGCGCTGGGACACCCTGATTCTCGAAGTCGACCCCGAGGGGTTCGCGGCGCGCGCTCGGTTCGGCGGGAAGCGCCTCGACCCGAACCTGTTGTTCGTGTGCCGGCACGCGCCCGCGGACTGGCAGTACTACCGGGACGCGCTCCCGGCGGACGAGGTGCCGTGGCGGTACGTCCGCGAGACCATCCACCGCGGCGCGGCCCGCGGCGTGCTCGAAAAGCGAAAGCGCGGCGGCCGCATCGAACTCCGCCGGAAACACGCGTATCCGGACTGGGTGGAGCGCATCGTCGCGGTGGAGAACAAGCCCGACCTGGACGCGTCGGCGGCGCGCGCGCTCTCCGACCAACTGGAGCGGGACGTGGCGCTCGGGCTCGCGGACGAGGTCTGGGTGGCCACCGAGTCCGGAGAGCGCGTACTCTCCGAGGAGATGCCGGTCGAAGCGGGCATCCTCGTGTTCGAGGGCGGCGAGCCGGACGTGCGCTGGTACCCGCGCGCGCTCGGCCCCGAGCGTCCCGGCACCAGAATCCTCGACCGGGGGAGCGGCGCCTGCGAGTTCGAGTACGTGTCCGCCGAGCGGAAGGCGAAGCTCCGGTCGTGGCTCGCGGAGCGCGCGTACGAGCGAGGCTGGCGGTCGTACGCGGACACGATGCGGCCCGACTGCCGTTACTTCGACGTCCGGCGGGCGGGCGACGGCTACGTGCCGTACTGTCACGCGAAGGGGCGCGAACAGACCGCGAGCGAATGCGCGGGGTCGTGCGCGGAGTTCTCGCCGGAGCCGCCGGGGTGGCGACAACTGGGCTGGCCCATCGAGGGCGGGCCCGGGCAGACCGTCAAGCGCGTGCTGGACGACCGCAGAGCGCGGGAACGTTAGTCCGTGAGTTCGACGGCGTCACGGGCGACGGCGAGGCGGAACGTCGGGACGGTTCGATAGATGAGTTCGGCGACGCCCTTGCGTTCGAGCGTGCGGAGCGCGCGCCGTACCTCGCCGGTGTCGAAGTCGTCGTCGAACTCGTTTTCGAGGTCGTGGAGGACGCTGACGACGCTCTGTGAGCGCTCGTCGGGGCCGGCGAGCACGCCCAGAATCTGTTGTTCGAGGTCGCTGAGGTGGACGCGGAGCGGGTCGTCTTCCCCGACTTCCTCGCCGGTGACGATAGCGCGGGCCTCCGCCGTCGCGCGGATGAGGCTGTCCTCGTCGCGGTAGTAGTAGTCCTTGAGTTCGCCCTCGAGGAACTGGTGGACCTCGCTCCCCGACCCCATCCCCCAGCGCTCCTGGAGGGTCTTGTTCTTCGTGGGCTGGAGCTCCACGATGTCGGCGAGGCGCTCTCGGGCCTCCTCGGAGAGACTCATACCCGAAGTCTCGCCGCGGGGGTATTTCGGCCTTCTGAAAGCCCCGAACCCAACCGTTATGCAGTCCGTCGCCGTGCTGCGAGGTATGAGCGACCTCGTCGAACTCGACGTGTCGGAGGGCGTAGCGACGGTGACCGTGACTCGCCCGGAGAGCCTGAACAGCGTGGACGCGCCGACGCTAGACGCGCTCGCGGACGCGTTCGCGGACGCCGCGCGCCGGGACGCCCGCGCGGTCGTACTCACGGGAGCGGGCGAGAAGGCGTTCGTCGCGGGCGCGGACATCGAGTACATGTCGGACATCGCGACGGCTGAAGCCGAGGCGTACGCGCGGAAGGGCCACGACCTCACGCGCGCCATCGAGGAGTTCCCCGCGCCCGTGGTCGCGGCTATCAACGGCTACGCGTTCGGCGGCGGGCTCGAACTCGCGCTCGCCTGCGACCTCCGCGTCGCCTCCGAGCGCGCCGTGCTCGGGCAGACCGAAATCGACCTCGGCGTGATTCCGGGCTGGGGCGGCACCCAGCGTCTCCCCCGCCTCGTCGGCGACGAGACCGCGCGCCGCATGATTTACTTCGGCGACCGCATCGACGCGACCGACGCCTACGAGGAAGGCCTCGTCGGCGACGTCGTCGCCCACGACGAGCTCCGCGAACACGCCCACAGCCTCGCCCGCGACCTCGCGGAGCAACCGGGGTTCGCGTTGGCCGCCGCGAAGGAAGCGATCAACGAAAGCCACCGCACCACGCTCGACGCCGGACTGGACTTCGAACGCCGCACCTGGGCGGGCCTGTTCGGCACGCCCGACCAGCGCGAGGGCATGGCGGCGTTCCTCGAAGACCGCGACCCCGACTTCGACTAAGAACTAAGGCGGATGCGCGCGACCGTCCAGTATGGCAACTCGTATCAAGCTGAACGAACTCGACGACGCGCTCGACGGGCTTCCGTACCCGCTCACGCACGGCGGCGCGGTCGAGGAACTCGACGGCTACGTCCTCCAGTACGCGGACGGCGAGGAACCGCTCGCTGACGTGGTCGAGCGTTCCGACGAGGACGTGTTCGACGACCCGAGCATGCTCGACGCCGAGATTCGGAACAACCTCCCGACGGAGGCCGTCGGCGAACCCGGGCAGTCCGAAGGAGAGGGCTGAATCCGGGGGCTTAACTGACGACGCCCGCTAGGGCGGGCATGGAATTCTGCGACGACTGCGGCTCGATGATGCACGCGGAGGACGACCTCTGGGTGTGTGACTCCTGCGGGCACAAGCAGCCGAAGGATCCAGACGCGAACTACGTGCTCTCCGAGGAACAGGAAGCCAGCGACGTCATCGAGACGGACGGCGAGAACAACGGCCTTCCGACCACGGACGCGCGCTGCCCGGAGTGCGGGAACGACGAGGCCTACTGGTACATGCAGCAGATTCGGGCGGCCGACGAGTCCGAGACGCGCTTCTTCGTCTGCACCGAGTGCGAGCACACCTGGCGCGAAGACGACAACTGAGCGCCGCGTTCCGCGCGCCGGCGCCGTTACTCGGCGTGTTCTTTCTTGAGTGAGAGCGCAGTTCGGTCGAACTCGCAGACGACCTCGTCGTCCTGATTCAGGGCTTCGACGTGCATCGTGACGATGCCGCGTTCCCCGTCGCTGGTCTCGCGCTTGTCCGTCACGGTGCTTCGAGCGGTGATGGTGTCACCGTGGAAGACGGGCTGGGGGTGTTCGACGTTGTCGTAGGAGAGGTTCGCGACGATGGTGCCGTCGGTCGTGTCGGGGATGGTGAGGCCGACGGCGAGGCTCATCGTGTAGAGGCCGTTGACCAGGCGTTCGCCGAACTCGGTGTCGTCGGCGAACTCGGCGTCGAGGTGGAGCGGCTGCTGGTTCATCGTCATGTCGCAGAACCGCTGGTTGTCGGACTCGCTGACGGTGCGGGACTTCCGGTGTTCGATGGTTTCGCCGACCTCGAACTCCTCGTAGTACTTCCCGGCCATACCGGAGTGGTCGCGAGTCGGGGAGAAAAACCCCGGCGGTTCGAACGGCAGCCACCCGTTCCGGCGTCAGAACTCCAGTATCTGGGCGTGCTGTCTCTCGACGCGCACGAGCGCCCCGCTCGGCGCGCCGGTCGCGGCACTCGCTGTCGCGCTGCTCGCGCGCCGCGACAACTAAGCCGCCTCGGCGTCTGTTCGCGGTATGGTTCGACGCAGTCTCCTGTTCACGCCCGGCGACCGGCCGGAGATGATGCGGAAAGCTCCAGAGTCAGGTTCTGACGTGGTCGTGTTCGACCTCGAAGACGCGGTCGCGCCCGACGAGAAGGACGTGGCGCGCGCGACAGTCTCGGACGTGCTTACCGCGCCGGGGTTCCACCCCGACTGCGAGGTGTGCGTGCGCGTGAACTCGATCGGCGTCGCGGCGGACGACGACGTGGCGGCGCTCGAATCCGCCGACGACCACGTCGATTCGGTGATGCTGCCGAAGGTGGCGGACGCGGACGACGTGCGGACGCTCGGACGCCTGCTGGACGAGCACGGCGTCGACGCGGACGTGATTGCGCTCGTGGAGTCCGCGGCGGGCGTGCTGAACGCGCAGGAGATAGCGGCGGCGGATGCGGCGACGGCGGTCGCGTTCGGCGCGGAAGACCTCTCGGCCGACATCGGTGCGACCCGCACCGACGAGGGAACGGAAGTCCTGCACGCGCGCGAGCACGTCGTTCTCGCCGCGGCGGCGGCGGGCGTGGACGCCATCGACACCGTCTACACGGACATCGATGACGCCGACGGCATGCGCGAGGAGACGGCGTTCGCGGCGGGACTGGGGTACGACGGGAAGCTGGCCATCCATCCGGCGCAGATCGAACCAATTCACGACGCGTTCCGTCCCGACCCCGACGATGTCGAGTGGGCGGAGCGCGTGCTGGCGGCGAAGTCCGAGGCGGACGCCGAGGGCCGCGGCGTGTTCCGGGTTGACGGCGAGATGGTGGACGCACCACTCGTCGCGCAGGCGGAGCGCATCGTCGCCCGCGCCAACGCGGAGGATTAAACGCCGTACATAAACTGGTACCATACGAAAGCCACCACGCTTATTCTCGGTGGGGAAATCGGTTCAATCGATGAGCGAGTCCAATCCGTTCGAGAACCTGCAGGAGCAGATAGAGGACGCCGCCGCCCACCTACCCGACGGCGTCGGCGACGACGTGATCGAACGCATCAAGAACCCCGAGCGCGTGCTGGAGATGAACCTCACCGTCGACCTGGACGACGGCAGCATCGAGACATTCCGCGCCTACCGCTCGCAGTTCAACGGCGACCGCGGTCCCTACAAGGGCGGCATCCGCTACCACCCCGGCGTCACTCGAGACGAGGTAAAAGCCCTCTCCGGGTGGATGGTGTACAAGTGCGCCGTCGTCGACATCCCCTACGGCGGCGGGAAGGGCGGCATCGTCGTCGACCCCAGCGAGTACTCTACGAGCGAACTCGAACGCCTCACGCGGTCGTTCGCGAAGGAGCTCCGACCGTTCATCGGCGAGGACAAGGACATCCCCGCGCCCGACGTGAACACCGGCCAGCGCGAGATGAACTGGATCAAGGACACCTACGAGAAACTCGAAAACACCACCGAACCCGGCGTCATCACCGGGAAGTCCATCGAGAACGGCGGGAGCGAGGGGCGCGTCGAAGCCACCGGCCGCTCTACGATGCTCGCCGCGCGCGAGGTCTTCGACTACCTCGATAAAGACCTCGACGGCGCCACCGTCGCCGTCCAGGGATACGGGAACGCCGGCTGGATAGCCGCGAAACTCCTCGACGAACAGGGCGCGTCGGTCGTCGCCGTCAGCGACTCCAGCGGCGGTATTCACGACCCCGAGGGTATCGACCCCGTCGCAGTCAAGGAGTTCAAGAACGACACCGGGAACGTCACCGGCTACAGCGACACCGAGGAACTCACCAACCGCGACCTCCTCACGCTCGACGTCGACCTCCTCGTGCCCGCCGCCCTCGAAAACGCAATCGACGAAGCCATCGCCCGCGACGTCCGGGCGGACGTCGTCGTCGAAGCCGCCAACGGCCCCCTCACCCCTGACGCCGACGACGTCCTCCAGAACTCCGACGTCGCCGTCGTCCCCGACATCCTCGCGAACGCCGGCGGCGTGACGGTGAGCTACTTCGAATGGGTGCAGAACCGCCAGCGCTTCTCCTGGACGGAAGACCGCGTCAACGACGAGCTCGAACGCGTCATCACCGACGCCTTCGACGAACTCACCCACGCCTACGAAACCCTCGACCTCCCCAGCCTCCGCATCGCCGCCTACGTCGTCGCCATCCAGCGCGTCGTGGACGCCTACACGGGCAACGGGAACTGGCCCTGAAAGTCGTCGCGAGACCGAAGGTCTCGCTGGATCCCGAAAATCTCCGATTTTCGAGGACCCTCAGCCCGACGCGGAGCGTCGGGCTGACCTGCCTGGCAGACGCTTCGCGTCTGCCTGCATCGTCCAGAATCTCTGATTCTGGAGACCTTTTCATGCCGGGACGAGTCGCGGAGCGACTCTCCCGGCGCAGGGAATCTCCGATTCTCGGTCGTCCCACCCTGGCCAGTCGTCGGAGCGGTGCTCCGACGTGCTCGCGTTCGCTTCGCTCACGCGAACGTCGGCGGACGCAAGCGGGCGACTGCGTCGCCCGCGGCATCGCGACGAACGAAACCGCACCGCCAACCGCGCCGCGACCGCCACCGTACCCCGGCCGTTTTGGTTACTGGTGGCCGCTGACGGGCACGGGCTGGTAGGGTTCTTCGAGGTAGTCGATGTCGGAGTCGCTCAGTTTGATGTCGAGGGCTTCGACGGCGTCTTCAAGGTGTTCGACGCTGGTGGTTCCGACGATGGGGGCGTCCACCCAGTCCTTGTGGAGCACCCACGCGAGGCTGATCTGGGCCATCGTCACGCCCTTCTCTGCGGCGAGTTCTTCGACGCGTTCGTTGATTTCGAGGCCGCCGCCCTCCCGATAGGGGTGTTCGTACATGTGTTCTTCCGTCTCGCCACGCGTGGTGGCGTCGATGTCCTCGTGGGGGCGGGTGAGGAAGCCGCGCGCGAGCGGACTCCACGGCAGCACGCCGACGCCTTTCTTCTGCGTGTAGGGCAGCATCTCGCGCTCCTCCTCGCGGTACGCGAGGTTGTAGTGGTTCTGCATCGTCGCGAACCGTTCGAGGTCGAGCGCGTCGCTCGTGTGCAGCGCGTCGGCGAACTGGTGCGTCCACATCGAGGACGCGCCGACGTACCGCGCGTCCCCGCGGCGGACGGCGTCGTCGAGCGCGCGCAGCGTCTGCTCGATGGGCGTGTCGTAGTCCCAGCGGTGAATCTGGTAGAGGTCGACGGTATCCATGCCCAGTCGGTCGAGGGAGTTCGAGAGCTCCTGCTCGACGGCTTTCCGGCTGAGACCGCCCGCGTTCGGATTGTCGTCGTCCATCTGGAAGAATGCCTTCGTCGCGACGACCTGCGAATCCCGATCATACTCGGAGAGTACGTCCCCAAGCACGCGCTCGGACTCGCCGTTCGAGTACATGTTCGCGGTGTCGAAGAAGTTGATGCCGAGGTCGATTGCGCGCTCGATGATCTCCCGGGATTCCTCCTCGTCGAGCACCCACTCGCGCCACTCCGGGGTGCCGAAGCTCATGCAACCGAGGCAGATGCGGCTGACGTCCATGCCCGTGTCGCCGAGGGTCGTGTACTCCATACGCGAGTGTCTCGCGCCGCCGTCAAGAAGCCTTCCGCGTCCCGGCAAGCGCGTCCGTCGCGCGTGGACTTTTGGGGGCGAGCGTCGAGAGGCAGGTATGGAGTTCGAGTACCCCTGGGCGTTCGAGTCGCGGCGGTCGGCCGTGCACGCGCGAAACGGGATGGTGGCGACCAGTCATCCCGTCGCCGCGCAGGCCGGCCTGTCCGTGCTTCAGGACGGCGGGAACGCGGCGGACGCGGCGGTCGCGACCGCGGCCGTGTTGAACGTCGTGGAACCGAACATGACGGGTGTCGGCGGGGACGCGTTCGCGCTCACGCAGTTCGGCGACGAGTACCAGGCGCTGAACGCGAGCGGCCCCGCGCCCGCCGCCGCGGACGTCGAGACGTACCGCGAGCGCACCGACGCCACCGACGAGAGCGGCGACCCGGCGATGCCCGAGGACGGCGGCCTCCCCGTCACGGTTCCCGGCGCGCTCGCGGGCTGGGACGCGCTCGCGGAGCGCTACGGCACCCGCAGCCTCGCCGCGCTCCTCGGACCCGCAGTCGAGTACGCTCGCGAGGGCGTGCCCGTGAGCGAGTTCGTCGCCCGCCAGTTCGCGCAGGCCGCCCCCCGAATCCGGGCGTACGACGAGACCGCGGACACCTTCCTCGACGAAGAGGGAGAGCCGTACGAGGCCGGCGACACCCTCCGAAACCCCGCGTTCGCTGACACCCTCGAACGAATCCAGGACGAGGGAATCGACGCGCTCTACGGCGGCCCTATCGGTGAAGATGTCGTGGAGACCGTGCGCGAACACGGCGGCGAACTCGCCGTCTCTGACCTCGAATCCTACCGTCCGGAGTGGACCGACCCAATCAGCACCGAGTACGGCGGCCTGGAAGTCCTCGAACACCCCCCGAACGGCCAGGGAACGGTCGCGCTCGAAGCGCTCAACGTCGCGAGCGAGTTCGACCTCCCCGACGACCCGACGAACCCCGACCGCCTCCACCACCTCATCGAGGCCGTCAAGATAGCGTTCGCGGACGGCCACGAGCACATCACCGACCCCGACAACTACGACGTTCCGCTGGAGACGATGCTCTCCCGGGAGTACGCGGCGGAGCGAGCCGGCGAAATCGGCCACCGCGCGAGCGTCCGCGAAGCGAAGGCGGGCGACCACGCCGACACCGTCTACCTCACCGTCGTGGACGGCGACGGCAACGCCGTCTCGTTCATCAACTCCATCTACATGAACTTCGGGAGCGCGCTCACCACGGGCGGATTCGCGCTCCAGAACCGCGGCCACTCGTTCAGCCTCGACCCCGACCACGCGAACAGCCTCGAACCCGGCAAGCGCCCGTTCCACACCATCATCCCCGCGATGCTCCGCGAGGACGGCGAGTTCCGCGCGTCCTGGGGCGTGATGGGAGGCTCGATGCAGCCGCAGGGCCACCTCCAGGTCGTCGCGAACCTCGACGCGAGCATGAACCCGCAGACGGCGCTCGACGCGCCCCGGTTCCGGTGGCTGGAGAACAATCAGGTCGCCCTCGAAACGAACCGGATTCCCGAGGCGGTGGTGACCGACCTCGAAGGCCGCGGCCACCGCGTCATCGAGGAGGACGAGTTCTTCGAGGCGGGCGGCCACTGGGGCGGCGGACAGGTCGTCTGGCGGGACGACGACGGCACGCTCGTCGGCGGGTCGGATCCGAGAAAGGACGGGCAGGCGGTCGGGTTCTAACCCCGACAGGCCGAGTTCGCGACCCAGAACCACGTGCTGGATTTCGCTCGTTCCCTCGCAAGCCCTCGCTCACTCCGTTCGCTCGCCCTTGCAGAGTCCACCAGGTCAGAGGCCGAGTTCGCGACCCAGAACCACGTGCTGGATTTCGCTCGTTCCTTCCCCAATCTCCATGAGTTTGGCGTCGCGGTAGAAGCGCTGGGGGGCGAAGTCGGTGGTGTAGCCGTAGCCGCCGAGGGTCTGGACGGCGTCCTCGGCGTTCTTCCGCGCGGCCTCGGACGCGTCGAGTTTCGCGAGCGCGGACTCCGTGCTCACGCTGTTGCCCTTGTCGTACTCGGTCGCGGCCTTGTGCGTGAGGAGGCGGGCGCGTTCGGTGCGGCGGTACATGTTCACGATTTTGTCGCGGATGGCGTCGAACTTCGAAATCGGCTTGCCGAACTGCTCGCGCTCCTGCGCGTAGGAGTGCGCGGCCTGGTACGCGCCTTCGGCGAGGCCGGTGGAGAGCGCGGCGATGGAGATACGGCCGCCGTCGAGCGTCTTCATCGTCTGCTTCCACCCCTCGCCTTCCTCGCCGAGCAGTCGGTCGTCGGGAACGTAGAGGTCGTCGAGGAGGATTTCGCAGGTCGGAGAGGCGTTGAGCCCCATCTTCTCCCACTCGGTCGTGACCTCGAACCCGTCGTCCTCGTCGGGGTCGACGATGAACGTGGAGATGCCGTCGTAGCCCGCCCCGGGATCCGTCACGGCCTTCACGAGCACCGACCCGGCGACCGAGGCGTTCGTGATGAACTGCTTCGTTCCGTTGAGAACGTAGCCGTCACCGTCGCGTTCGGCGGTGGTGTCCATGTCGCTCGCGTCGCTCCCGCTTCCGGGTTCGGTGAGCGCCCACGACCCGAGGTAGTCGCCCTCCGCGAGCGGGCGGAGCCAGCGCTCCTTCTGCTCGTCGGTGCCGAACAGCTCGATGGGCTTCGATGCGAGGCTGGTGTGCGCGACGTAGGACAATCCGATAGAGCCGGAGACGCGGCCGAGCTCCTCTGCGACGAGCGAATACGTGAGGTAGTCCGCACCCAATCCCCCATAGTCCTCGGAGACGGGAACGCCGAGCATGTCGAGGTCGGCGAGCGCGTCGAATATCTCCGCGGGGAAGCGGTGCTCGTCCTCGATGTCTTGTGCGATGGGTTCGATTTCCTCCTCGCAGAACTCGCGGACGGTGTCCCGAATCATCCGGTGTTCGTCGGGGATGCTGAAATCCATGTGTCAAAATTTGCCAGCAGGAGTATAAACACACCGGACAGTCGGGCGAGGCGGGAAGCATATGGGCAACGCGGGCCAGGTAGGGATATGAGCGTTCGGCGGTTCGTCCGCGGCACGGTTTCCTGGAACCGGCTGGAATCGCTCGCCCGCGAGCTGGGCGAGCGCTACGGCGAACCGCAGGTTCGCGTGGAGTTCCTGAACGCCGAGAACTGGTTCTCGACGCCGTTCGTGGTCAACGACGAGTACTTCGTGAAGGTTGTGACGCCCCAGAACGCGACCGTGCACGCGCTATTCACGGGAATGCGGAACCTCGGCGTGTTCTCCTCGGGCACGGAGGGCTTTTTCGAGCAGTTCGAGGACGCGTACGCGATGGCCGCCTACGAGTACGACGCCGCAGAACGCATGCGGGAGTCGGGCCTGAACGTCCCGGAGCCCGTGGACGTGTTCGAGTTCGACGGACTCGGCGTGCTCGTCCTCGAATACCTCCCCGAGTTCACGCCGCTCGACGACCTCCCCGAGGCGGACATCGAAGCGTACGCCCCCGAGTTGTTCGCGGGCCTCCGCGCGATGCACGACTGCGGCATCGCGCACGGCGACCTCCGCGGAGAGAACGTCCTCGTCTCCGACGGCGAGCTCTACTTCATCGACGCGACGAACGTCCGCGAGGGCCGAGAGGCCGCGGCGCGCGCGTACGACCTCGCCTGTGCGCTCGCCGTGCTCGAACCGCTCGTCGGCGCGACGGTCGCCGTCGCGGCCGCCCGCGAGCACTACGACGCCAGCGACCTCCTCGACGCCTGGGAGTTCCTCGACTTCGTGAACATCCGGCCCGACCACGACTTCGACGCGGGCGCGCTGAAAGGCGAAATCGAGGCCGCCGCCGAGTAGGGTGAAGTCCCTATCTTTTTACTCCCAGACCGCGCAGGTTTTGCCGAGATGAGTACCTACAAACACTACATCGACGGCGAGTGGGTGTCGGGCGACGGCGCGGAGACGTTCGCGAGCACGAACCCCGCGACCGGCGAAACACTCGGCGAGTTCGACCGCGCCACCGACGCCGACGTGGACGCCGCCATCGACGCCGCAAACAACGCCGAAAACACGTGGCAGGCGCTCTCCTACATCGACCGCGCCGAATACCTCTGGGACATCTACCACGAACTCCGCGACCGCCACCACGAACTCGGCCAAATCGTCACCAAAGAATGCGGAAAAGAGATCTCCGAGGGAAAAGCGGACGTCACCGAAGCCTGGCATATGGTCGAGTGGGCCGCCGGCAACGCCCGCCACCCACACGGCGACGTCGTCCCCTCCGAAATCCCGTCGAAGGACGCCTACATGCGCCGCAAACCCCGCGGCACCGTCGGCTGCATCACCCCCTGGAACTTCCCCGTCGCCATCCCCTTCTGGCACATGGCCGTCAGCCTCGTCGAAGGCAACACCGTCGTCTGGAAACCCGCCGAACAAACCCCCTGGTGCGGCCAAATCATCGCCGAAATGTTCGACGACGCCGATATTCCCGACGGCGTGTTCAACATGGTGCAGGGCTTCGGCGACGCCGGCGCGCGCATCGTCGACGACAACGGCATCGACACCGTCCTCTTCACCGGAAGCGCCGAGGTCGGCCACGAAATCGCCTCCAAAGTCGGCGGTGAACCCGGCAAACTCGCCGCCTGCGAAATGGGTGGAAAAAACGGCATCGTCATCACCGAAAAAGCAGACCTCGACGTCGCCGTGCACTCCGCGGTGATGAGTTCGTTCAAGACCACCGGCCAGCGCTGCGTCTCCAGCGAACGCCTCATCGTCCACGAGGACGTCTACGAGGAGTTCAAAGAGCGGTTTGTCGAGCAAGCGAAACAGGTCGCGGTCGGCGATCCGCTCGACGACGCGACGTTCATGGGGCCCGCCATCGAATCCGAGCACGTCGAGAAAATCAAGACGGGGAACGAGCGCGCGCGCGAGGAGGGCGCGCGCGTGCTCGTCGACCGCACCAGCCTTGACGCCGCGGAGATTCCGGATGGCCACGAGGACGGGAACTGGGTGGGGCCGTTCGTCTACGAAATCGATTACGCGCCGGATCTCGAGTGTATTCGGGAGGAAGTGTTCGGGCCGCACGTGGCGCTGATCGAATACTCGGGTGGTATCGAGCGCGGGGTTGAAATCCACAACGACACGCCCTACGGATTGGCGGGCGCGGTGATCAGTGAGGACTACCGCCAGATCAACTACTTCCGCGATAACGCCGAGGTTGGATTGGCGTACGGGAACTTGCCGTGTATTGGGGCGGAAGTTCATCTGCCGTTCGGCGGGGTGAAGAAGTCGGGGAACGGGTATCCGAGCGCCCGGGAAGTTATTGAGGCCGTCACTGAACGCACCGCCTGGACGCTCAACAATTCGAAGGATATCGAGATGGCCCAGGGGCTCTCAGCGGACATCAAAACCGAAGACGACTAACGGTTCTCTCGACGGTTTTCTTCTTTCGCTGGTTCGACAAACCCCGGTGTCGAACACCAGCGCATGATTGCGCGTGTCTGGTACGGGTACACGGCGCCGGAGTCGGCGGACGAGTACGAGGCGTTCGTGACCGAGGAGGTGCTTCCGAACGCGGAATCCGGTATCGCGGGCTGTCTCGGCGGCGAGGTGTTGCGGCGGTCGCTGGACGGGGAGGTGGAGTTCGTGACGGTGATTCGGTTCGCGGACTACGACGCCGTCGAGTCGTTCGCGGGCGAGGAGTACGAGACAGCGCACGTTCCCGAGCGGGCGCGAGCGCTACTGTCCCGGTGGGACGAGGAAGTGGCGCACTACGAAGTTGTGTGAGTGGCGGGAGGAGGTGGGGGGTTCCCGGCGGGTGGACGCCGGGAACGGGGTGGACGCGGTGTGGCGGACGTGGACGCCAATTTGTGCCGACACGTCGGCGAGAAAAGCGCCTGTGCGTCGGCACGCGACAGTTGGTCGTCCTCCCGTATAAGGTTGTTTACCGGCGACGGTCGCGCAGGGCGGGGAACTCCGCGCGGGTTTCCGCGACGTGATCGCGTGAGACCTCCGCGGTGACGATGTCGGGGTCGTCGTCGGTGGTGGCTATCGGGGTGCCCCAGGGGTCGTAGACGGTGGAGCGCCCGAGAAGCGAGGCGTCGTCGAAACTGCCGCTGCCGTTGATTGTGGCGACGTACGCGAGATTCTCGATGGCGCGCGCCCGGGGGAGCGTCTTCCAGTGTTCGACGCGGGGGTACGGCCACGCGCTCGGGACGAGCACGACGTCTGTGCCGTCGTCCGCGAGGTCGCGGTAGAGTTCGGGAAAGCGGAGGTCGTAACACGTCGTCACGCCGACTGTAACGCCGTCGAGGTCGGCGGTCGGCACGTCCTCGCCGGGGACGAGCATGCGGGCCTCCGCGGATTCGTACCCGAACAGGTGGTGTTTCCGGTACGCGAGCAGGCGGTCGCCCGACGAGTCGAAGAGGACGCTCGTGTTCGCGAGGCCGTCGTCCGCGGGGCCGCCGTCCGTCGCGCTCAAGTCTTCGACGACGCTCCCGGCGAGCACGGCCACGTCGTTCTCGCGCGCGGCGTCCCGAATCCGGGTGAGCGTCGGGCCGTCGAGCGCTTCGGCCTCCCGCCCATAGGCGTCGAACGCGAAGTACCCGACGTTGAAGATCTCGGGGAGCGCGACGAGATCAGCGCCCTCGCCTGCGGCCGTTTCGATGGCGCTGACGGCGCGTTCCGTGTTCGCGTCCACGGCCGCCGCTTCGATCTCGAGCTGGGCGAGCGCGAGTCTCATCCGTCCAGTCGCTCCTTCAGGTTGTCCAGTTCCTCGTCGAGGTTCCGCTTGAAGAACCGCTCGACGCCGGGGAGCCGGCCGTCCACGACGAACTCGTTGTGGAGACGCGTACCGCCTCCCTCCCGGGATTCGATGCGGTGCTCGCCGGTGACGCGGAGAACCTTGGACTTCCCGACGAACTTCACGTACTCGCCCTCCTCGCGCTCCACGTCACGAGTCTCGACGGGAATCGTGCGATTCACCACGGGGACGCGAACGTGCCAGATAGTCACGTCGCCGTCCTGTTCGAAGGAGTCGACGACGCTGATAGCGCTCGCGCGGCGCGTCGGATCCGCGATGAACGCCCACACGTCCTCGGGCGGCGCGTCGAGGTCGAACGTCCGCTCGACACGTACGGTCATACGTCTACATCGAGCGGTCGAGAGAAAAACCCGCCGATCACTGCGGTTCGACCTTCCACGTGGTCGACCGGGAGCGACCCCACTTCTCGATGTCCACGTCCTCGGACTTCTCCGCGAGCCGCGGCAGCCGCACGCCCACCTGTTTCGCGGTGAGTCCGATGGCGTCCGCGATGGTTTTCGCGCGGAAGTACCGCTCGCCGGTGGCCACGCTCTCTCGGAGGTAGTCCACGATTTCGCGTTCCTCCTCGGTATAGTCGGCCATCAGGACGATACTAGGGGTTTCGAGCGCTTAATGGTTCTGCTGATCACTGCGCGTCGGGACTGCCCAGCACCTCGTCGAGCACCCAGAGGGCGGCGACGACGGGGAGAAGTGGGAGGAAGAGGAACAGCATCGCGGTGAGTACCATCAGGCCGACAAGCGTCATAAACGGGTCGTCAGAGCTGACCGGGCTGAAGAGGAACGAGAGGACGCGATCCGTTTTCGATGTCGTGGGCATACTCGGTGGTTGTGGGAGTACCCGCAAAAACGCATCGCCCCCGCGGCGTCAGTCGTAGACGTGGAACGCCCCGATGGCGAGGACGCCGAGGGTGACTGCGGCGGCGAACGCCCACGCGGTGTTCACCTGACTCTGCGCGACGTACATTCCGAGCGCGCCGGCGACGCTGAGCGCGCCGAGAAGCACGCCCCCGCCGATGCTCGCGTCAGTTTCGGTTGCCATAACCGAGCCGTGCCGTGCGAGTGACTTAATCACTTCCATGCCGACAAGGATTAACGACGGGACGTTCGTTCACGACGTATGGACGTTCGGTCGCTGTTGTTCGGAAGCACTATCCGCATCGCACTCACCGTCGTGCTCGGCGTGGGCGTCGTGGCGGGGGGAGCGGTCGTGACGGGAGTCGTCGGCGTGCCGAGCGTCGCCTCGATGGACAACGACTTCGGAGCGGTTACGAGCGAGACGACGGCCGTGAACACCGAACTCGTCGTGCACAACCCGAACCCGATCGGGGTTCGGCTCGGCGACACGACGGTGAGCTACAGCGTCGTGATGAACGACGTGACGATGGCTACCGGCTCCGAGTCCGGGTTCGATATCGACACCGGAAACACGTCTCTCAACCTCACGACGTACCTGCGTAACGACCGGATTCCGGACTGGTGGGTGACCCACATCCGGAACGACGAGACCACGTCGCTCGTCGTGAACGCGGACATCCACTCCGGGCTGCTCGGCCGCACGTTCAACTACCAGACGGGCGGGCAGACCGTCTCGACGGACATCATCAGTCAGTTCAATTCGAGCGAGACGCGCGCCGTCGACTCCGGGAGCGTGCTCGTCGACGACCCCCTGTTCTACGTGAATCGCACGAACGCCTCGTGGGGCGCGGTGTCGTCCGCGGAGACGCCCATCGACATGGAGTTCCTCGTGTACAACCCGAAGGACGTCCCGCTCGGCGTCTCGAAAATCGGGTACGCGATCACGATGAACAACGTCTCGATGGGGAGCGGGGAACTCGACAACGGCGTCGTCGTCCCGCCACACACGGCAACAGAAGTGGACGCGACCACGGCCATCCGGAACCAGCGTCTCGACGAGTGGTGGGTATCCCATCTGCGGAACGACCAGGTGACGACTCTCACCATCGACTTCTACGCGGTCATCGAACCGCCGGTTGAGGGCGCCGGTGAGATGCGTATCCCCCTGCGCGGCCTCACGTACACCCGCACCATCGAGACGACCATCTTCCAGGACGCCGGCGAGAGCGGTGCGTCGAACGACGCGTCGAACGGGACGGAGACGACACCGGAAACGACCACGTCGAACGACACTACCGAAGGAACGAGCACGGACGGTACGACAGCCGGAACGGCGGACGCGACCACGACGGAGTCCGGCACGGAGACGGGCGGCGAGACGACGACTGACGACGGCGGGCTTCTCTCCGTCAGTCACGGGAGTACGTTTATGAGCGAGGAGGACTCTGTGTCACGTATGGCACGGAGTACTCAGTCTCCTGGTCGCGTTCTCCGCGCGTGATGAGATTTCAGTCGACGGCGAGGGCGAATCGGTCGTCGTCACGATAGGCGGCGAAACGGTCGAACTCTCCCGTGACGCCGCCGAGGAACTGAAAGACGGCGTCGGGGACGCACTCACGCGCCGCGAGTCCTTCTTCCGCACCGCCTGCGTGTACCGCGAGGACGGGAGTTACGTCGTCGAACGGCGGAACGCGGACTCCACGGGGAACTCCGCGGTGTTCGAGGCGTTCCGGGAAGTCAGGCGGCTGTTCGACCGCCTCCCGGAGACGTTCGACGCGGACGACCTCGCGAAGGCGGGGTTGACCGGGTCGCGGCGCCACATGATGGTGCGGCACTTCGCGGAACACCCAGGGTTCGCGTGCGAACTCGACAGCAGGAGTCCGATACGCGCGAAAAAACTCTAGACGGTCAGTTGATGGTGGTGTGGTCGGACTGCTCGTTGAGCGCGAGGTTCGCGGCGATTTCGGCGTTCCGCATCGCGTACTGTGCAGTCTGCTGGAGGCTGACGAGGACTTCGCGGACGCGGAGGAGTTTCTCGTTCTCCATCTCGGGGAGGTCGGCGAGGATTTCCTCCTCGCGGTCTTCGATGTCCTTGAACAGCTTCCGAACCTCGACCGTGGCGTCGTAGTCGCGGGTCACGACGGCTTCGACGGAGAGCTTCGTGATTTCGTCGACCTGGTCGGTGAACTCGCGGATGCGGCGGAGTATCTTCGAGTCGATGTCGAGCGTGTGGCCCTCGGTTTCGAGAACGATTTCGCCGATGTCCTCGGCGTTGTCGGCGGTGAGTTCGAGGTTCTTCACGACGCTCCGGTAGCCGATGAGGGGGAACCCGCCGTCCAGCCCGACGGCGCGCGCGAGGTTCGGGTTCTGGTAGGCGGTGAAGATGAGGCGGAGGCAGAGGACGAAGATCTTGTTCGCCTGTCGTTCGCGGTTGAGCGCGCGCTGCGCGATATCGGGGTTGCCGTGCGCGAGCGCCTTCACGGCCTCGCCGCGCATCGTACTGCCGGTGTTTTCGAGGCGCTGCAGGAGGTTGTCGAGGTCGAAGTCCTCGGGGTCGACCGAACAGCGGATGGTGATGCGTTCGGGCGTCTCCTCGATGACGCCGAGACCCATGAGCTGGGTTTCGGCCTTGTAGACGGCGTTGATGTGCGCGGAGTCGAGCGCGCCGTCGCTCTCGACGTGGATGATGCGGCGGCCGAGCACGTACTGGCCGACGATGGCGCGCTCGACGGCGTCGACGCTATCGGGGGCGTCGGCGGCGAACGACTCGACGTGAATCGTGGCTTCGGTGTCCTCCTCGCGGGCGGACTCGGGCGTGATGGTGAGCGTCCCCTTCCCGCTCTCGCGAACCGTTATCTCCTCGCCCTTTTCCACGTTCTGCGCGCGCGCCCACTCCGCGGGCAGCGTCATCGCGAGCGTGGAGGGGCCGAGGCGTTGAACCTTTCGGGTGTCCATACCCGGAGAGAGTGACCAATCGGACTTAATCTTGTCTCTCGAACCTTATATTGACCTTAGGGTGTCGGGTGGTAACTCGCGTTTCCGTCGCCGCTTAAACGACCTTGACGAGTCGGCGCTCGAAGCGACCCGTCCGCACCTGCAGCCAACCGCGGAGTGACTCGTCCACGTCCTCGTCGCCCGTATCGACGCGGAGCGCGCCGATGTCGTCGAGTTTCCGCCGGGACGCGACGACCTCGACCTCGCTCCGTCGGATGACGTCGGGGCTTATCTGGTGGTTCCCCCGGCCGAACACGAACCCCTGCCCGCCGATGGGAGACACGACGACGACGTTCTCCTCGCCGAGCTCCGCCAGAATCTCGTCCGCCGTGGCGTCCCGGACGAGCACCTCGCCGTCCCGCCACACGTCGACGCCGAGCGGCGACCCCGAAAACCCGAGCGCGTCCTTCACCGCGCCGACGGTGCTCCCGGGGCCGAGCACGTACGTCACACCCTCCTCCACCTCCTCCGCGACGCCCTCCGCGAGCGCCTCCACTGTGCCGCCAGCGAGCTGCTTGCTCGACTGGAGCGGCTCCGCGACCGGAACCTCGACGACGGCCTTCAGTTCCGCACGCACCTCGCCCTCCCGGTAGGCGTCCTCGTCGATGTCGTTCACCTCTCTCCCTTCGGTGCGCTCGAAGGACGCCGCGATTCGACCCGCGGCCTCCGGACGCACCGCGAACACCGCCGAGTACACCTTCACGCCCGCCGGCACCCCGAGCATCGGCGTGTCCGCGTCGAGGTCGTTCAGCGTTTCCGCGACGTCCACGGCGGTTCCGTCCCCGCCGACGAACAACACGAGGTCGGCGTCCGCGTCCACGAACGCCTCGACGGCGGCGCGGGTGTCGGCGGCGGTCGTCTCGTCGCCCGCTGGCTGCCCGACGACCTCGGGATCGAACCCGGCCTCGTACGCCTCGTCCGCGCCCATTCGACCGCCGTACGCGAGGACGCGAACGTCCGGGTCGGCGTCGCGGAGCGCGCGCAGCGCCTTCCGCGCGCGGTCGGGCGCTCGCGGCTCCGCGCCCCTGCGGCGGGCCTCCTCGACGACGCCGTCGGTTCCCTTCAGGCCGACGCGTCCCCCCATGCCCGCGATGGGGTTCACGACGACTCCGATAGTGCGCATACCCGGCGTAGGAGCGGCGGGGTAAAGTGCGGACGGGTCGCGGCGACTCGAAAAACACTAAGCCGGCGGGGCGAGAGAACCTGGTATGAACGCACTCGTCGCGGAAACCGCGGGCAGCCTGCCAATCGACCTCGCGAGCTACGCCGTCCTCGCCGTCGGCGTCCTGTTCGTCGTCGCGTGGGTCGCGTCCATCCTCCGCTAGACGCGCTCGCGGAGCCACGCGGCCGCCGCGGACGCCGTCGCCGGGTCGTGGCTTCCGACGCGAATGCGGACGCCGTCGCCGGGATAGCTCCCGACAGTCACGTCGAACTGTTCCTGTACCTCCGTCAGCGTGTCCACGAGCGCCGACTCCGGCTTCTCGGAGTGGACGACTTCGACGTGCGTGCGCTCGCCCTCGAACTCGGACTCCACCGCCTCGAACATCGCCTTCATCTCGGCCGGCACGCCGGGGAGGACGTAGACGTTCTCCACGACCGCCCCCGGCGCGACCCCCGCTTCGTTCGGGAGGAGGCGAGCGCCCTCCGGGAGGAACGTCGTCCCCTCCGCCAGATCGTCGTTGTGGTAGCCGTCGCGCTCCTCGAACCACGCGACCGCCTCGGAATGTTCGACCACCTGCCGGTCGAACGCCGCCGCGACGCCGTCCATCGTCACGTCGTCGTGCGTCGGCCCCAACCCGCCGGTGACGATGACGGCGTCGTAGCGCTCGGCGAGCCGCCGCGTCTCCGTCGCTATTTCGCCCACCTCGTCCGGCGCGACGACCGTGCGGTCGACGGTGACACCGCGCTCCGCGAGCCTGCGGCCGAGCCAGGACGCGTTCGTGTTCTCCGTCTCGCCGGAGAGCAGTTCGTCGCCGACAGTGACGATACCGACCTTCATACCGGACGAACGTGCGCCGCCGACAAAAACGCTATTCGACGTCGAGGCCGGCGTCCTCCCGGTACTGGCGGAGCCGCCGAACCTGGTTTCGAAGGTAGAACGCACCCGCCACGCCAATCAGCGCGGCGAGCACGATGACGCCCGCGAAGATATAGACGTCCTGCTGGTAGTAGTAGTTCACTTCGATGTGACCGCCGTCGTACGACTCCCAGCTGAGGTGGACGCGTCCGTCCTCGACGGAGCGCTCGTAGCCGCCGGGGTCGACGTGGCCGAGCACGGGAATCACCACGTCCATCCCGCCGGGAAGCACGACCTCGTAGGAGCCGTCGACGGGCGTGGAGACGGTGACGGTGCGCTGTCCCGCGGGCGCGGTGAACGCCACCTGTCCGGTGTCGTTCGGGAGGGACACGACGGTTGCGGAGCGCGTCTCCGACACGTCGACCACGGACTCGTTCACTACCGTGCCGTTCGGATACTGGAACTTCACGGCCGACAGGGAGATCGGCTGGTCGCCCGTGAGCTCCGTCGGCATCGAGAACGAGAGTTCCGTGGTGTTGTTCACGCGGTAGACCGCCTGGTAGGAACCCGTGGCTACGTCGACGGAGACGGTCGCGGACGTGTTCCAGTCGTAGGAGACCTCCTCGGTGTCCGCGCCCGAAAACCCCATACCCGCACAGCCGGCGGTGACGGCGAGGAGCGCGACCGCGAGAACCGCGACCAGCCGACGCCTCATGGAACGACAGCGAGGAGTTCGGCGGGCAGGTACTCGCCGATGCTGGAGAGCAGGCCGGGCGCGTCCGTGTCCTCCCGGCAGATGATGCTCTGTTCGAGCAGGCCGAGACGTTCGACAGTGACGATGTCGTGCGCGTGGCCCGCGCGGTTCACGGTCGCCCGCGTCTCCCCGCGGGTCGCGCTGTTCACGTTCACGCGGCCGGTGCCGCGCGTCCACTCGAACAGGCGGTCGCGCTCCGCCTCTGCGAGCGAACACGGCTCGCCGTACACGAACCGGAGGGGGACGTGCTGGACGAGCCCGAAGCGCTTCCGGACCTGCTCGGGCGTCCCGGGGCCGAGGCCGAGTTCGTCCGCGGGAATCCGCACCTCCTCGCCCGCGTCGAGCACGAACCCGTCTTCGTCCCAGGATTCGAGCGTGCCCGTGTAGGTCTCGCCCGCCTGGAACTGGGGCGTGATGACGCCCCACTCCTCGCGCAGGGCGTTCCGCGCGACCTCCTCGTCCGGCCCGGAGAGCGTCACTGACGGGAAGCCGTCGTGGCGAACGCCGATGTCGAACTCCACGTCGAGGTCGCCGACCGTGTTCCGGATGAGGGAGCGCAGGCCGTCGAGCGCGCGTTCGCGGGCGTCGCCGCCGACGTACACTTTGGTTGCGAGGACGACCATTATGCCGCGTTCAACTCCGATTCGAGCGCGCTGATTCGGTCGTCGATGGACGACAGCATGTCCGTGTTCTCCATCGACTCCAGGGGCGACCCGCACTCGGGGCACTCGAACCCGAAGTCCATCGCCTCACCGAACTCGAACCGAATGGAGTCCACCTCGCAGAGGTAGAACTCGTTCTCCAGTTCGTACTCGCGGCGCTCCCGCAGCGCCTCCAGGAGCCGATCCATCTCCTCCGCGAGGTTCTCCGGGATGTTGTCGTACTCGAACGTCCAGAGGTAGGTGAGCCAGCCCGAGTCCTCGTCGCGGACCCGGCGGTAGGTCGCCAGGTCGTTCTCGTAGAGGATGAAGAGCGCCCGACGCACGTCGTTCAGTTCCAGTCCGAGGCGCTCCGCGAGCTCCTCGTCCGTCACCTCGCCGTCCGGCGGCGCGGCCGCCACCGGCATCCCCGTCGGCCCGACGAGTTCGTGGAGGTACTTCTGCACCACCGGGTCGTCGAGTAAGTCCTCAAAAGCCATTTGTGTGTAACTCCGGGCCGAACGACCCTTAATACCATCGGGTACGCGGCACGCGGAGCCGAGCCACGGCGAGGCTCCGCGGAACGTGCGAGCGGCGAGCGAAGCGAACCGCGAGCCGCGGAAGCGCCGCACACCACACGCCCGCACCGCGGTGCGGCGGGCTGGTGCGCGCAGCGGTGCTTCGGGGTCGGTAGTGACGGGGTTTTTGGGGGTCGGCGGGGAATCCCGCGTATGACGTTCGACGCGAAGTCTATCGGTGTTCGCGCGGTGGAGGCCGCGGTGTTCGCGGTGCTCCTCTGGGGGTTCACCGGGATCGAACTGAGAGTGCTCGCGGGGGTGACGGCCGCCGTGTTCTCGCTCGGCGTGGCGAGCGACGCCGCCGAGGAGTACGTGGGAGACTACGCGGGGAACGTCCTGCTCGGCGTGCTGGTCGCTGTCGTGGCGGTCGCCGCGTCCGCGCTCGGCACGGTTCACGCCGCGGTCACCGCGCTCGGCGGTCTCGCCGGCGGATGGCTCGTGTTCGACGGCGTTCAACACCTCCGACACGGTATCGAACGGCCGAAGCGGACGAAGAACCCGTTCGCCGCCGCCGAGGACACGAAACGCGTCGCAGCGGTCTTCCGCGCGATCGACGACGAACCGCGGACGCGCGGCGAACTCGCCGCCGACCTCGACCTCGACGGGGAAGCGATCTCGGGCGCGCTCGACTACCTCGAAACGTCCGGCCGCGTGGAGCGCGACGGCGACACGTACCGCGTGAACGAGGAGTTCTCGCGGTCGTCGTCCCTCCGCTCCTCGCCGCGCCGCTTACTCGCGCGCGTCCTCGAACCCTTCCGACTCTAGGGACTCGACAGTCTTCCCGGTTCCCTCGGGGATCACGCGGCGCTGCGCGCCCTCCCACTCGCGGTCGAGTTCGCGGCCGTCGAAGAGGCGGTCGAGAAAGACGGCGAGACCCGCGACTTCTGAGTGGGGTTGGTTCGTCACGCCCACGTTCCAGTCCGCGTGCTCGTAGACCGTGAACGGGACTTTCTCCCCGCCGACGACGACCAGGAGGTCGTCCGCCCCGTGCGCCTCCCGGATCTCGTCCTCGACGTCCTGTACGCGTTCGCCGTACATGGTGAGGTGGACGATGTCCCCGTTCCAGTTCCGGATGAGTGCGTCCTGTTCGTCGGTGAGTTCGACGCTGAACGGGCCGCCGAATCGGCCCGTGATGTCGCGGACGGTTTCGGCGGATTGGCCGGCGTTCGCGGGGAACACGACGCGATCCGCGCCGAGCGCGCGCGCCGTCAAACCCACGTGCGTCGTCATGCGGTCGTCGCGTCCGGGACGGTGCCCGTACCGGCACACGACGACGTTACGTTCTCCCTGCATACCGTGACGGAGCGGCCGCGGCGGGTAACGCGTTTCGGAACCGAGCGTTCAAATACCGAGAGGCGGCCAGCCGGTGGCGTGACCTAACCGTCGCCGCGCGGGCCTCGCCGCGGAGTGCGCGACACACGCCCGCGCGACCCAGTCGTGTCGCCGAACGCCCCTTTTTGTTGCGGGGAGTCATAGTCCGCGTATGAGCGACTACCGCCCCGAAATCGGTGCAGGCGTCGAGAACGTCTGTCTCGACGGAACGACTGTTCTCGTCACTGGCGCGACCGACGGCGTCGGCCGGGAGACGGCGCTCGCGCTCGCCCGCCTCGGCGCGAACGTTCTCCTCCACGGACGTGACCGAGCGAAGGGAGAACGCGTTCTGGACGCCGTACGCGAGCACGCGACGGGAGAGCTCTATCTCGCTGACTACACCAGTCAGCGCGCCGTCCGAGAGTTCGCGTGCGCCGTCCGGGAGCGCCACGACGCGCTCGACGTGGTGCTCCACAACGCGGGCACGCACTTCAACGACGGCCGGCTCACGGAGGACGGCGTGGAGGCGACGTTCGCTGTGAACCACCTCGCGCCGTTCCTTCTCACGCACGAACTCATGGACGTGCTCGCCGAGGACGGCCGCGTCGTCACAGTCGCGAGCGACGCTCACCGCGGCGGGACGATCGACTTCGAGCGGTTTCGTTCCGTCGAAGGATACGACGGCCTCGCCGCTTACCGGCTGTCGAAGCTCGCGAACATCCTGTTCACACGTGAGCTCGCGGCGCGCCTGGACGGCCCAACCGCGAACGCGCTCCACCCCGGGTTCGTTCCCGGGAGCGGGCTGTGGCGGAACGCGAGCCTCCCCGTCCGCCTCGGCGTCGGAGCGGCGACCCGCCTCCCGGACGCCCTGACCGGCGGCGTGATCTCGACGCCCGCGGAGGCCGCAACTACGTCGGTCTACCTCGCGGCGTCCCCCGACGTCGCGGAGACGACTGGTCAGTACTTCGCGGAGTGCGAACGAGTGACGCCGGACGACGCCGCGCTCGACGCGGACACGCAGCGGCGGCTGTGGACGGCGAGCGCCGCGCTCACTGGTTCGAACCCGACCGTCCCGTAGGATCGGAAGGCACTTCTCCCGGCCGCCGACAGTCCGCGTATGGAACTCACGGGACAGCGAGTCGTCGTCACGGGTGCCGCCGGATTGGTGGGCTCGCACCTTGCCGCCCACCTCGCGGGCGAGAACGACGTGCTCGCCGTGGACAACCTCTCGAAGGGAACGCGCGACCGCGTCCCAGACGGCGTCGAGTTCGAGAAGGCCGACCTCCGCGACGAGCACGACGTGGCCGAGGTTATCACCGCGGACGTCGACATCGTGTTCCACTTCGCTGCGTACACGGACACGAACTACTCGAACCCCCGAAAGTTGTTCGAGGAGAACGGCGAGATGACGTACAACGTCCTCGAACGCATGAACGAGGTCGGAGTGGACAAGCTCGCGTTCACGTCGTCGTCGACGGTGTACGGAGAAGCGCCGATGCCGACGCCGGAGGACTACGCGCCCCTCGAACCCATCAGCATCTACGGCGCGTCGAAGCTCGCGGACGAGGGACTGGTGTCGACGTACGCGCACAGCCACGGCATCCAGTCATGGATGTACCGCTTCGCGAACATCGTCGGCCCCCGGCAGCGCGGGAACGTCATCCCGGACTTCATCGAGAAGCTGCTCGACGACCCGGAGACGCTTACAATCCTCGGGAACGGCCGACAGGAGAAGTCGTACATGCACGTCGAGGAGTGCGTGGACGCGATGTGTCACGTCGTCGAACACGCGGACGGCGACCTGAACACGTACAACCTCGGGACGCGAACGACGACGAGCGTGAACACAATCGCGGACATTGTCGCGGACGTGCTCGACGTAACCCCGGAGTACGAGTACACGGGCGGCGACCGCGGGTGGACGGGTGACGTGCCGAAGATGCGGCTGTCAATCGAGAAGCTGTCCGCGCTCGGCTGGGAGCCCGCTCAGTCGAGCGACGACGCGGTGCGTCGGGCGGCCCGACAGCTCGCGGACGAACTCCGCGAGTAGACGGATATTCTTTTGACGGCCAGGCTCAAACACTCGAGTAGTTCGATGTTCGATGTCGGCTCGGCGCTTCCTGCCGACCGGGTGCCCGAGGGGACGAACCTCCTCGTGGGCGGTCCGGCGATGAGTCGGAAGCGCGAAATCGCCCGGTCGCTCGTTGCGGACGGGATATCTCGCGGCGAAGGCGCGGTCGTAGTGACGACGCGGGACAGCGCTGACCGCTTGCTCGACCGGTCTCCCTCGATTCGCACGGCGACGATGGAGGGCCGCGCGGGCGTCATCGACTGCGTGACGCGCGAGCGCGGCGGCGATTACCGAGAGCGGGAGAACGTCCGATACGTCTCGTCACCGGGCGACCTCACCGACATCGGAATCCGCGCAGCCGGGTTCTTCAAGCGGTTCAGCGACGAGGGCCGTCCGGTTCGGTTCGCGCTCGCGTCGCTCTCGACGATGTTGATGTACGCGGACACTCGGCGGGTGTTCCGGTTCATGAACGTGCTCACGGGCCGCGTTCAGCAGCACGGCTGGTTTGGCGCGACGGTGCTGGAGACGGACGACCGGACGGCGTTCGATACGTTCGCGCCGCTGTTCGACGGGATGGTGCAGACGCGGCACAACGAGAACGAGGGCCGCATCGAGGTCCGCGTCCTCGGACTTGACGGCGCGCCGACGAACTGGCAGCCGTTCTAGGAGAAGTGTTCTTCTGCGGCGGCTTCGGAGGAGGCGTCCTCGCGGAGTTCGGTGTCGACGTACGAGAGGAGGTCGTTCACGAGTTCGCCGTAGTCGTCGAGGGAGTCGCGGTCGAAGCTCAGCATGACGCCCTCCCATTCGCCGAGCGGAATCTGGACGAGGATGACTTCGTTGAACCAGCGCGCGGTCACGTCGAGCGTCCCCCAGCGGTTGAACTCGCTCTGCTCGGGGACGTCGTCGAGCGCTTTGAGGATGGCGTTTTTCGCCATCTCCTCGAACTCCTCGGCGGTGAACTCGGCGGTGATGTCGTCTCGCTTGTAGAGTATGTCGTGTGTGTCCCCCTCGTAGTGGAGCGCGACGCGGAGCGTGTCGCGCTCGCTGACTTCGGAGAGAAAACCGTCGAGTACGTCATCAGTCATGGGGTTTTCTTCGACACCGCGAACCGTTAACCTTCCCCCTCAGGCGTCTGATTTCGCGACGAACCCGTAGCCGGTCGCGGCCATGACGAACAGGGCGAGCGGGCTGAAGAACGCGAACGCGTAGTAGGGCGCGTACCCGCCGATGGATGCGGAGAGGTTCGCGAGGTCGATGCTTCCGGTGAGCGTGGGCACGCCGAAGACGCCGGACATGTAGACCGCGCCCGCGTGCCACGGGATGAGCGCGCCGGTCGGGGTGCCGACGGCTTCGACGGCGCGGGAGAGATTGCGTGAGTCGAGGTCGTGCTCGTCGTAGGCGTTCCGGAGGCTGACGCCGGGGAGGACGATGCTCATGTACTGCTGGGCGCTGAAGGCGTTCGTGACGAACGCGGCGATACCGGTGCCGGCGACGAGGCTGTTCTCGCTCCAGACGAGGTCGAGGAGTTCGTCGGCGAGCACGGCGAGGACACCGATGCCTTCGAGGAGGCCGCCGAGGGAGAGCGCGAGGGCGACGACGGTGACGGTCCACGCGGATCCGGAGAGCCCGCCGGTGACGAGCAGGCCGTTCACGAGTTCGACGCCCGTCTCGGGGCTGGTGCCGTTGAGGAAGACGTTCCAGGCGGTGGTGAACTGCGCGCCCTGGAGGAGGATCGTGGTGAATGCGCCGGCGAAGACGCCGGTGACGAGCGTGGGGAGAGCGGGGACGCCGTAGAGCGCGAGGCCGAAGGTGACGACGAGCGGCAGGAAGACGAACGGGGTCGTGGCGTAGGTGCCGGCGAGCGCGCCGCGGATGCTCTCGACCTGTCCGGCGGGGATCGCGCCGCCTGCGCGGAGTCCGAGGACGGCGTAGACGAGGACGGAGAGGCCGAGCGCGAGCGCGGTGCCGACCTTCATCGCGTCGATGTGGTCGTAGAGGTCGGTGTTGGTGACGGCGGCGGCGAGGTTGGTGGTGTCGCTGAGCGGGCTCTGTTTGTCGCCGGCGTACGCGCCGGAGAGGATGGCGCCGGCGGTCATCGGCGCGGGGATCCCGAGGCCGGATCCGATGCCGATGAAGGCGACGCCGAGCGTGCCGGCGGTCGTCCAGGAGCTCCCGATGGAGAACGCGACGACGGCGGCGAGCAGCGCGGTTATCGGGAGGAAGATTTCGGGCGTGAGTATGCCGAGGCCGTAGTACATGAGTCCGGGGATGGTTCCGGCGCTGACCCAGGTGGCGATGAGTGCGTAGATGGTGAAGAGTATGAGGAGCGCCTGCAGGCCCATGATGAGGCCGTTCGAGACGGCGTCGTAGAGGTCGGCGTACGTGAGTTCGAGGCGGACGAGACCGACGAGGCCGGCGAAGACGATGCTCCAGAGGAGGGGTGCGTGCGGTGCGAGTCCGAGGTAGCCGGAGCCGACACCGAGGAAGACGACGACGCCGAGGATTGGGAGAAGCGCCTCTCCGATCGAAGGCCGGCGTTCGGGCGGGATGTCGCTGAGGGTCTTGGGTTCGAAGTCGGAATCCATCACCCCGGTATATCACTGTGGGGAATTAAATACTGTTGATTCATGTCTATTGGGAATCAGACGGGGGCGTACCGACACCCCAACGTTCAGTAAGCACGACGGCTTTCCCTCCATCAATGCGCATGGAACTCCGGGTCTGCAAGCACTGCCACGACGGGGAACACGGGAACCCCGAGAAGACAGCGGTCACGCGGGACATGGTGCGCTGCGCGAAACGCGTCCGCGAGTACAAAGACCTCATCGGCCTCGACAGCCTCTACATCACCATGGTGGAGGAAGGAGAACCCGGCGGCGCCGAAGCCCTCCCCGCCATCGTCGCGTCCATCCAAGACGACCAGATATCGCTCTCGGACACCCAGCTCGTCATGGAGGACGACGACGGCAACATGCTCGTCTACCCCGAGCCCGAGGACATCCTCGAAGTCCTCACGCGGAACATCGACCAGCTCTCAGAACAGACGCGCCAGGACGTGACGGTCGAGCTCTCCGAAGAAGGCTCGGAGATGCTGACGCGCTAGACGACCGAGACGACGACGAGCGCCAGGAAGACGCTCACCGCGATGGCGCGCAGCAAGTCGGCAGTGCTGTTCTGTGGATCCGCCTCCTCGCGGGAGACCGCCCAGATACCGAACACGAGCGCCGCGCCCGCGAGCAACGCGACCACGGCGTACACGAGGTCGAGGAGCGCGCTCATTCCTCCACCTCCCCGCCGTCGGCGGCGGTAGTTCGCCCTTCTTCACGCTGCTGCTTCTCGAAGCGAGCGCGGAGGAGGTTCCCGTAGACGGACAGCACGATCCCCATGAACAGGACGACGATTCCGAAGTTCACGCCGATGACGAGCGGGAGACTCGTCGGGCCGCCGCCGGGCGCGAGGTCGACCGGAATCGGGTAGCCGCCGTCGTAGATCGAGGCGACGAGGACACTCACGATTCCGATGACGACCACCGATCCGACGAGGTTCGTGACCCAGCGCCACGACGGCTTCAGGCGGAGTTTCTCGATGCCCGTACCGTCGTGGTCGCTCGCACCGTGGTAGCTCGGCGTGATGTTCTTCGGCACGAACGCCTTCAGCTCCACAGGGTAGAACGCGGGATGGAAACCGTGTTCGAAGATGTGGAACATGACCCCCATAATCATGATGACGCCCAGAAGGCCGTGGAAGACGATGAACGCCGTCGCCGCCGCCTTCGTCGCCATGATCTGCATCAGGCCGGTCTTGCTCCAGATGAGCAGCCCCGAGATCATCAGGAGGGTGAGCTCGACGGTGAAAATGGCGATGACGCCCTTCCCGATGTAGGAGAGAAGGGGAACCTCGTCGGCCGTGTAGCCCGCGAACTGGCGGGCGTTCGGGTGGCGTTCCTCTGCCTTCCCGAGGACGAACTTCACGTCCTGGACGAACGCGTCTACGTCGCCCCTCGTCGGGAGGATCGCCTTGAAGTTCTTCCGCCGCCCCGGCCCGACGAGCATGAACGTCAGCCAGAACACGGTGAGCACGATGAGCGCGAGCCCAGCGATGCGGTGGAGCGAGAGCACGCCCGTGTTCCCGCCCATGAGTTCGAGCACCCACCAGAGTTCGTCGTTGAACATCACGGCGTACCCCGTGAAGAACAACAGGAACACGTCGAGGGCGAGCAGGCTGTGGAAGACCGTCGTCACCTTCGTGAACTTCCCGTGGTCGAGATTCGTCATTCGCCCTCACCCCGTGTATCCGCGGCGTTCCCGCCGTCCGTCGCCGTGCGCGCGTTCTCGTCGGCGTGAACCGGCGGCTTCATCCGCGCCGCGAGCCGGCGGAAGGACGCCCAGTGAATGAACACCATCACGAGGATGAACAGGCCCATGAGGATGTCGGCGGCGTGGACGAGCACGATGAGCCAGTCGAGGACGGTCGACGAGTTCCCCTGCACGAAGTCCGTGCCGACGCCGCCGCCCGCCACGGTCGGCTGGACGCGAAAGAGGTTCTCGTGGAAGATGTTGTAGCCCTGCACGAACCAGAGTGACGCGGCGGCGACGGCGAGGCCGACAACCGCGCTGACGACCACCGCGACGCCCTCGGAGAGACCACGGCGGTCGCTCATCACTGGAACACCTCCGCGTCGTCGCCGAAGATGACTTCCATCGCGGTGTCGTTGAAGAACGGTTCCGTCTCCCGCGCTTCCATCTCGCTCGCGATCTGCTGGGAGGTGCCGACGAGGATGGCGTCCGTCGCACACTCCTCGGCACACGCCGGGCCCTTCCCGACGGTCTGGCGTTCCTCACACATCGTACACTTGTCCATGATGCCGCCCGTTCCGACGAGGCTCGCCGTCCCCTCGTCCGAGTCCGGGAACTGCGGCGCGCCGAACGGACACGCGGACAGGCAGTACTGACAGCCGACACAGAGGTCTTCTGAGACCTGCACGAAGCCGTCGTCGTTCTTCTGGAGCGCGTCGGTCGGACAGACGGAGACACAGGGCGCGTCCTCGCAGTGATAACACTGCATCGGAATGCTCGTCTCGCCCGGCATCGACCCCTTGTCCAGCGCCTCCGGAGAGTCCGTGTTCAGGCTCATCGGATCCGCCTCCTGGCCCTCGAACATGGTGGAGATGCTGATTCGCTGTTCGTCCTTCGGGATGTCCCACGTGCGCTTGCACGCGACAACACACCCCCCGCAGTCGATACACGCCTCGACGTCCGGGAAGATTCGTGTGCCCTCCCCGGTCGACATGACGCCCTGACCCATTCGTTCCTTACTGGACATAATCTATTGCACCGTCGTGTTGTCCCGCACGTCGAAGTCTTTCTGTGTCCCGATGTCGTCCGCGTCCTGAGGGAACGAGACCGCCGAGAGGTCGATTCCCATTTCGAGTTCGTCGACGACGGACTGCGTCGCCTTCTGCACCTTCACCATCGCGGCTTTCGTCTCCTGCATCTGCGTCTCGACGTCGTACCCACGGGAGGTGATGATGTTCACTGAATCCCCGATGGCGAGAGGCGCGCTCCCCTCCGGATACTTGTCGAGCAAGCTCTCACCGCGCCACATACCGCCCCAGTGGAACGGCAGGAAGACCTCCTTCGAGTTCGGTCGATGCGTGACCCGCGCCTTCACGAGGATGGAGCCGCGGTCGGTCGTCGACACGGTTACGAGGTCGCCGCCGTCCACGCCGAGTTCCTCCGCGAGGTCGGGGTGGATTTCGGCGTACATGTGGGGCTGGAGGTCGGCGAGGAAGATGTTCGACCGGGACTCCGCACCGCCACCCTGGTGTTCGACCTGCCGACCGGTGGTCATAACGACCGTTCCGGGGTCGTCCGGACTGAACCCCTGGGAGGCCAGCTGATCCATCGCGTTCCGCTGCGTGACCGCGTTGTTCTGATCCAGCCGATAGAAGTTCGTCTGCTGGCCGTTTGCCGGCCACTCCTCCACGAGATCCGGCCGCGGGCTCTCGATCGGTTCGCGGTGGACCGGGACGGTGTCGATGAAGTTCCAGGTCACGCCGCGCGCCCGTCCGCGCCCCGTCGGCGCGTCCGGCTGTTTGTAATCGTACTGCTGGTAGAACGACTCGTCGAAGTTCGCCCAGTCGTACGTCCGGTTCATCGCGACGGCCGTGTCGTAGACGGACTTGTCCTCGCGGAGCGCGTACTCGAACGGAATCGTCAACGCGTCCGGGTTCGTGGGGTCGTCCGGCATCGTCGTCGCGAAGCCCGGATACTGGGGGACGCCCTGGATTTCGCCGCTGAACGAGGAGTTCGGCCAGTCCGGCGTGTACGAATCGCGGAGCATGTTCAGCCCCGCCTCGCCCTTGGCGTCGTACGTCTCCTGCATCGGATACGGCTTGTCGGTGTCCATCGCCTCCCACTCCTGTGGGGTCGGCGCCTGCACGCCCCAGCGAGAGCGGAAGTCCTGGCCGCCGTTCCGCGGGTCGATGTCGTCCCGCCAGATGATCGGCGTCCCGGGGTGGCCTTCCCCCCAGCACGGCCACGGAAGCATCCAGTACTCGCCCGAGACGGGGAGGCTTTCCTCGTGGCACTTCGTGTCCTCCGTGCTGAACGCGTAGTCGTACTCGAGGTGTTGCTGGAGCCGCGCGGGATCCTGCTGGTAGCCGATCGTCCGGACGCCGAGGTTCACCTCGCGAAGGGCCTCCTCGTACGTCGACTTCCCGTTGTACATGTCGGGTCCGCTCCCCCAGTCGAAGTGCTCGCCCATGCCGAGCCGATCCGCGAGCTCCTGCATGATCTGCATGTCCGGCTTCGTGTTGTGGCTGGGCGGCCGAACGGGCTCAGACCACTGGACGGCCCGATGGGAGTTCGTCACGGATCGGTGGTGTTCGTACTGGCTCGCCGCCGGCAGGAGGATGACGCCGTCGTCGCGGTCTTGCATCACGGACGTGACGCTCGGGAAGAGGTCGACCACCACGAGCAGGTCGAGGGCCTCCATCGCCTGCTTCATCTTCTCCATCTCGCTGATGGAGTTCGAGGAGTGCCCCCAGATGAACGCCGCCTTCAGTTTGTCCGGCTGGTAGAGCGGCGTGTCGTGGAGCCGGTCGGGCTGGTCGAGCGCGCCCTCGAACCAGCGTGCGACCGTCATCCCCTTCTGGAACATCATCGAGCGGTCTTCCTCGGTGAGGGTCTCGTCTTCGGTTCCGGACTGCTTCCGGTAGACCTCCTCCGGCATGACGTCGTACTTCTGGTAGAGTTCCTCGTACGAGATGTCGCCGCTCGTGTACGGGCTCTTCGACCAGACGTCCGTCCAGTACTGCCAGGAGCCTTTCGAACTCACCGAGTAGTAGCCGGGGAGGACGTGGCTCGCGACGCCGAGGTCGGTCGCGCCCTGCACGTTCGCGTGGCCGCGCATCACCTGGAGGCCGCCGCCGGATCGGGCGGCGCTCCCGGAGGCGAGCGAGAGCAGCGCGTACGACCGGATGTTCTGCGTGCCGTTGTTGTGCTGGGTGCCGCCCATCGCCCACTCGATCTGGACGCTCGGCTTGTTCTCGATGATGAGGTCGCCGAGCTCCCGGATCTGGTCTTCCGGAATCCACGTGATGTCCGCGACGGTTTCGAGGTCGTACTTGTCGAGTTCGACGGCGACGTCCTCCCAGGCCTGCACGCGCTCTGAGAGCATATCGCGGTCGAGTTCGTTCTGGTCGCGGAGGTACTTGATGAGCCCCATCATCAGGGCGACGTCCGTCCCGGGACGGATGCGGTAGAAGTTGTCCGCGTGCGCCGAGGTCTTCGTGAACCGGGCGTCCACGGACGCGATGGTGCCGCCGCGCTTCTGGCCCTCGAGGATGTGCTGCATCGCGATCGGATGGGCTTCGGCGGGATTCTGCCCGATGATGATGTTGAGGTCGTAGTTCCGGTAGTCGTTGATCGTGTTCGTCATCGCGCCGTAGCCCCACGTGTTCGCGAGGCCGGCGACGGTCGTCGAGTGACAGATACGGGCCTGGTGGTCGACGTTGTTCGTGCCGAACAGCGAGGAGAGCTTCCGGAACGCGTACGCCTCCTCGTTCGAGTGGTGGGCAGACCCCATCCAGAAGACGCTGTCACGGCTGTGTTCCTCGACGATTCGGTCGAGTTCGTCCGTGATGTGGCTGTAGGCCTCGTCCCACGTGATCTTCTTCCACTCGCCGTTCTCCTTCCGCATCGGGTGCTTCAGTCGGCGGTCGGAGTGTTCGCTCCCGTAGATGGCTGCGCCCTTCGAACAGAGCGAGCCGTTATTGATCGGGTTCTCGTGCCAGGGTTCCTGGCCGACGAACGCGTTCCCTTCGCGTTCGCCGTGGAATCCGCAACCGACCGCACAGAAGTTACAGATAGTCTTTGTCAGTTCTCCGTCGGTGTCTGTCCCGTCAGTCTCCCCATCGCCGTTCTCGGCGAGGACTTGCCCGGCGCCGCTGCCGCCGAGCGCGAGCGCGCCTGCGACGGCGCTCGCCTTCATGAACGACCGTCTGTCGAGGTCGAGCGAGACTGGCTCGGCACTCACTTTGATTCACCCCACATTGTTCTGCTACTAATATTAATAACGGCCGGGGCACTAAGGTGTTACCACGGCTGTCAACTATGTACAAAAAACGTTATATAGAACTGCTTGCACGTTGTTTGATCACGGCAAGACCTTTCCCCCAGCCACCCGCACGAGGTAGTGAATGAACACCGGGGCTTTCGTCTGCTCCTGCGCAGACACCTGCGACATCGACCTCGAGGAGGTCCGTGACGGCGTCCGCGACGTCGACGTCGTCGCGAGTTCCAGCCTCCTCTGCGAAGACGGACTCGACGGCGTCTCGTACGTCATCGACGAGCACGACCTCGACCAACTCATCGTCACCACGCCCGACGACGGCTGCCAGGCCAAACTCCGGGACGTGGCGGACGCACACGACCTCCACCCGGACGCGGTGGAGTTCGTCGACCACCGCGAATCCGCCGGCTGGGTTCACGAACGCGCCGACGCGACCGACAAGACCGCTCGCCTGATCAATCGCGCGTCCACGGGCCTCGAACACGAGGCGCCCTCGCGGAGCGTCTCCCGGCAGGCCGGCGAGCGCGTCGCCGTCGTCGGGGACGCCGAGGCAGCCGCGACGCTCGCCGACTCCGCCGACGTGACCCTCATCGCGCACGGCCACGACTACGCAGACCGCGACGTCGACCTGGACGGCGTGACCGTCGAACGCGGACACGTCATGGACGTCCACGGCGAGTTCGGCGGGTTCGACCTCACCGTCGAGGCGCGCGTCACCGACGACTGCGTCTCCTGCATGAAGTGCGTTCGCCGCGGCCCTGACGACCAGGTCACCGCGGCGCCGGTCGACATCGCGCCCGGCGCCGAGGACGGCGACTGGACGGAGTGTCCGACGGACGCCATCGACCTCGACGGCACCGCGCGGACGCTGTCGTTCGACCAGGTCGTCCACCCCGGTGCGGACGCGGACACCCGCGCCGGCCGCGTCGGCTTCTACACGGGCCCCGTCGACCCCGCCACCGTCGCCGCCGTCGAAGACCTCTTGGGCGGCGTCGAGAAACCCCAGTTCCTCGACCTCGAGATGGACGTCTGCGCGGCCGGCGACCACGGCCAGGTCGGCTGTAACGCCTGCGTCGACGCCTGCCCGCACGGCGCGGTCTCACGAGAACGCGTGGACAGCGTGGAGTTCGACCCCGTCGCATGCGAGAACTGCGGCGCCTGCACGAGTTCGTGTCCGACCGGCGCCACCCGACTCCGGGAGCCGTCGAACGAACGCATCGCCCGCGAGGTCGAAGCCGTCACGACGAGCGAGAACGACGACGGCGGCTGGCTGTTCGACCGCGGTAACGACGGCATCGAGACCGAGGTCGTCGCGTTCGTCTGCTCGGAGCGCGCGGAACGCGCCGTCCGCTCCATCGGCAAGCACGCCGCCCGCGAGAACGACCTCACCTACCCACCCATTCTCCCCGTGCGCGTGAACTGCACGGACACCATCGGCGAAGGCCACGTCATGCACGCGCTCGCCGCGGGCGCCGACGGCGTCGCCATCGTCGGCTGCGGCGACGGGTGTCTCCACTCCGGCCCGGATCCGAAAGCCGCCCTCGTCGACCGCCTCAACACCGCGACGACCGACCTCGGACTGGGCGAACGCACGGCGTTCTTCGCGCCCGACCCCGACGACCCACACGGGTTCGCCGCGGACATCACCGCGTTCTTCGACGGCCTCGAGGAGACGGCGATTCCGACGGGCGAACACGAGGCGACGGGCGTCGTGGACGCCGAGAAACCCAATCCGGAGTTCAACAGCCACGACTGGACGCTCGAATCGGTACGGGAGATCGTCGACCACGTCGACCCCGAACGGGACGTGATCCGTGGGCTGGCCGACTTCGGCGTGATGTCGGTGAGCGACGACTGCACGTTCACGCCGACGTGTTCGACGCTCTGTCCGACGGACGCCATCGAACGGGACGGCGAAGCCGGCCTCCGGTTCAACCACGAGCGCTGCGTGAACTGCGGGCTCTGCGAGGACGGCTGCGTCGAGGACGCCATCACGATGAAGAACGGACTCGACCTCACCCGACTCCCCGAAAACCGGGACGGCGAAGCGTGGGAGACGGTCGCGGACGGAGAGATGCAGGAGTGTCGGCGCTGCGGGAAGCCCTTCACGAGTCAGGCGTCCGCGGAGAAAATCGAGGGCGAAGTCGGCGACGTCGTCGCCGGAATCGCGCCCGACGCCGAGGGAAGCATCTTCGAGTACTGTGGTGACTGCCGGGCGAAACTGGTGTACGACGTATGACAACGGACGTAGAAATATACGACGCACGCATCGAACTCATCGACTACTGCATCGACGCGCTCTGGGATACGCCGGACGAGTCGTTCCTCGAAACCATCGTCGCGGGCGAGATAGGACTGCCCGAGGACTCGGTGAACGACCGCCTCGACGCGGGCTTCGAACACCTCCGAGCGTTCCGGGAGCAGAACGCGGACGCGGACGTGGACTCGCTCCACGACCGTCTCAACCGCGAGTACACGAGCCTGTTCGTCGGTCCGCGGCCACCTATCCAGCCCCACGAGACGTACTTCCGTGAGGACACGGAGTTCATCGGCCAGGGGCTCGCGGAGGTCGAAGCGAGTTATAGCGCCGCCGGCTGGACGCCCCCTGAAGACTACGGGGAGGAGAACGATCACGCTGCCGTCGAACTCGCGTTTCTCCGCTATCTCGTCGCCCGGCAGCGCGCCGGCGTCGAGGAAGCGTTCGGCTACGAGCGCGTCTTTCTGGACGAACACCTCACCACGTGGGTCGGCGACTTCGCGGACGCAGTGACGGAGGAATCAGCGGAACCGTTCTACCTCGCCGCCGCGAACGTGTTCGCCGGACTCGTCGCGTTCGAGGACGAGATCGTCGCGCAGATGACCTAACTACTCGTCCGAGTCGCCGTCCTGGTCGGGGTCGACTTCGCCGTTGTTGATCTCCTGGGGCCCGACCTCGTGATCCCAGACCTCCTCTCCCTTGTACTGCATCATCATTCCGTCCGCGCGGAACCCGCCGTCATCGTGAGCCATGCGCGAACGAACGAACGCGGGCGTGATAAAACTTCACTCGATCACTCGACGCCGGGGGCGTTCGGCGGGCGTTCCTCGTCGTCGTGCAGGAACACCCGCGCGTAGAGGTCGACGTGGATGCGGAGGATCTCCGCGACGCTCACGTCGTGTTCGTCCGCCTGCGCTTCCAGGAAGGACGCGACGTCCGGAACGGGCTCGTAGTGGACGGTCGTACCGTCGACCGTGAAGTCGACGTCGAACTCGTTCGCGAGCAAGTTCTCGATCTCGAGGAGCGCCTGTTCGACCTTCGATTCGAGCGCGTCCTCGGTGTCCATCATCCGCTGGTTCCCCCACTCTTCGGCGCCCTCGACGAGCCGGTCGGACGCCTCGAACGTGACCGTCAAAACGACACCCCCTGGCCCTCGAACGCGGGCTCCCACGACGTCGGTTCCTCACACACCGGACACTGCTGAGTGAACGGCGTGGTGCGGTTGACGACGCTCATCATCGCCTCACAGTCGACACATTCGACGTACATCTATTGTTCCGGCGGCCAGGTCTCGGGCGCGGGCGATTCGCTGCCGAGCTCGTCCGCCAGTGCGATCCCCATCCCGCCCACGACCCCGAGCGCGAGAAGGCCAGTGAGGCCGGCGACGAGGTTCTGACCGAGGAACCCCTCCCCGACACCGGAGCCCGTGTGCATCGTCGTCGCGACCGTGAGGCCGGTGACGAAAATCCAGACGAGTGCCAGTCCGACGGCAGACGGAACGGTGACGCCGAGCTGGCTCACCGCGTTTCGAATACTCATACGTCACCCTCTACGCGGCAGCGCCAAAAGTCATTCCCCCGCCAGTTCCCAGTCGGCCTGTTCGGCCGCGTGCTCGAGCGGAACGAACTCCCAGTCCGCCGCCGCGGCGATGGACTCGTCGTCCGTGGATTCGAGACCGACGACCGCCATCCGGTCGGCGTAAAACATCGAGGACGGGCCGATGTCGGCGAGACGCTCACCGGGGCCGTCGCCGGAGCCGTTGAAGAAGTCGATATCGAGGCCCGTCTCCCGGAGGAACGAGTTGATTTCGTGCGCGTCGACGTGGCCGACGATACCGATCCAGTCCGCCCACTCGTTCGCCTCCGCGAGCGCGGCTCGGACATCCGCGAGGCGCTGGACGGCGTCGAACGTGAACGCGAACGTGAGGTCGTCCGCGCCGCCGCCGTGGGGTCCAGACGCCTGCGGCGCTTCGGGTTCCTGCTCGCCGCCGGTGCCGCCGCTCCCGGCGCCACCTGATTCGACGGGAATGCCGACGGGTTTGTCCTTGTTCTCGTGCGGGACGTGCGGGATGCGGTCTGCGTTCGTCTCGCTCGACGGACTGCCGACGCCGGCGTCCGTCGCAGCGCCGCCGTCGATCGACGCCGCGTCTTCGGGCGAGGCGTCGGAGTCCCCGCGACCCCAGAACCACTCGCCGTCGTCCGCGTCCTGTTCGTCCTGCGTGTCGGTCTCGATGTCGTCGAGGTCGATTCGTTCCGTCATAGGTCAGTGAGTCCGAGTCGGTCGCGCGTCGCCGGCGTTGGCCGTCCGTGGTCGTCCCAGCCCCGGCGGTCGTAGTACGTTTCGAGGAGCGATTCGAAGCGGTCAGCGTCGACGGACGCGCCCGCCGCCGGCCCGTCGGGGAGCGGCGTTGTGAGCACCGCGGGCAGCGAGTCGTCCGCCCGGTCGAACCCCTCGCGGACGTTGAACAGGCGGACGAGGTTCCAGACGCGCTCACCCAGCAGCCGGAGGTCGGCAGGGGTCGCGTCGACGCCGACCGCGGCGAGCAGTGAGGCGCCGACGTCGTCGAACGCCTCGCCGACGAAGTCGTCGAGTCCGAGGCTCCAGAGCGCCGACCGGCGGTTCTGTTCCTCGATGACGGCGTCCACGCGCTGGTCGTCCGTCCAGTCGCCCGCGACGGCGGACTGTTCGATGGGGCGGGCGCGTCGGTGGCAGGCACCACGGTCGCTGGTCGCGTACGCGAGCGCCATCGCGGGGGCTGCCCGGGGGTCGTAGGCGGGGAGTTCCATCGCCTTCACCGTCGGCACGTGCTCGGCCGCGCCCAGTTCTTCGGCGGCCGCGGCGACGCCGTCCGCGAGCGCGTCTCCGAGCGCGGTCTCCCGACCGGCGACCTCCCGAATCAGGGCGCGCGCGGCGTCCGCGTCACCGAAGTCGACGTCGCGGTCGACGTGACCGTCGGCGCTCGCGCGAGCCGCGAACGCCACCGCGTTCCCCGCGGTGATGACGTCCACCCCGAGCCGGTCGCAGAGCGCTCCGAGCGCCGCCACCGCGTCGAAGTCGTCGATGCCCAGTCCCGCGCCGAGGGAGATCGGTGTCGACCCGCGCGGCACCGTCTCGCCTTCCGCGCTCTCCACGCGGAACCCGCCCGGTCGGGCGCCGTCGCGTTCGCGTTCCACGGCGGCGTCGCGCGCCGCCTCGATACCGATGTCGTCGGCGCCGGCGAACGTCCCCTCCTGCCAGCCCCGAGTGGGGAGCGCGCCGATCTCGTTCGCGAAGTCGACGGTCTCCAGAGTCTCGCTCGCGGCCTGCCAGCGGCCGACGTCTGACTCCGCGAACGCGTCGTCAACCAGGGCGGAGCGGTCGGGCGCGTCCGGAGCGGGGTCGCGCGCGACGACCGCTTTGAGGTTCTTCGACCCCATCACGGCGCCCGCGCCGCCGCGGCCCGCGTGGTGGTCGCCGCCGTCGGACGCGATAGTCGCGTACGCCACCTCGTTCTCGCCCGCCGGGCCGACGCACGCCACCGCGGCGTCCGGGTACGCGTCCGCGGCTTCGACGGCGTCCGCTCCCGCGAGGGCTGTCGCGGGTTCGAGGCGGGCGTCGCCGTTCTCGACGACGAGCGCGGTCGGCTCGCTCGCGCGGCCGGTGACGACGACGACGAGGTGGTCGCCGAGCGAGCCGGCGAGCCGCTGCGGGAACGTGCCGCCCGCGTACGAGTCGAGAAACGTCCCGGTCAGGGGGGATTTCGTCACGGCCGCGTACCGGCCGTCGGCCGTCACGGCGGACAGCGGACCGAGCGCGAACACGAGCGCGTTCTCCGGGCCGAGCGCGTCGGCGTTCCGCGGGACGTTCGCGTGGAGGTATCGCGCGCCGAGACCCTTCCCGCCCCGGTAGGCGTCGAGCCAGTCGTCCGGGATGGGTTCGCTTTCGATGCGGCGCTCGTCGAGTGCTACGCGGAGTGCGCGGGTCGGTGGCGTCCACGCCATTCAGTTCTCGTAGCCGGGGGACGAGGGTAAGCGTTGCGTCGGAGCCCTCTTGTGGCTCGCTCCCGGTTCGGCGAGTATGCAGAGCGCCGTCATTGTCGCGGGCGGGCGGTCGACGCGGTTCGGGGACGCCGACAAGGCCGTCGCGGACCTCGCGGGCACGCCGATGGTTCGCCGGGTCGCCGACCGACTCACCGGCGTCGTCGACGAGCTCGTGGTGAACTGTCGCGCGGATCAGCGGGACGCCATCGCGGACGCGCTCGACGGCTACGAGCGACCGGTCGCGTTCGCGCTCGACCCGGCGGAGGACGAGGGGCCGATGGCGGGCATCCGAACCGGCCTCCGCGGCGCGAACGGCGAGTACGCGGCCGTCGTCGCCTGCGACATGCCGTTCGTCGACCCGGCGTTCGTCGCGTACCTCTTCGAGCGTGCCGCGGGGGCGGATGCCGCTGTGCCCCGGGTCGGCGACGGCTGGTTCCAGACGACGCAGGCGGTGTACCGTGCGGATGCGATGGCGGCGGCCTGCGAGGACGCGCTCGACGCGGGCGAGCGGAAGATACTCGAACCGCTGTTCACGCTCGACTACGAGGTCGTCACGGAACGCGAGGTCGAAGAACACGCGGCGAACGGGACGGGGACGTTCGAGAACTTGAACACTCGCGCGGAGCTCGAGGACGCACAGGACGCCTTCTAGACCACGTCCACCAGCGGGTCGTCGCGGACGTGACTGGTGAGCGCGACGCGCTCGACGGCGGCTCGGTCGTGGAGTTCGCCCGCGATGGAGCGCGCGACCGCGAGGGACGCGTCGTCGTCGACCTTGTTCAGGACGGGGACGACGGTCGCGTCCGCGGGTACGTCTTTCAGGCCGCCGTCGGGGTGCGCGAGTACGCGGGCGACGTGTTCCGGTTCGATAGTGTCGCCGACGGCGAGGTCGGTGAGCGCGGCGACGCGTTCGGGGCGGTGGACGAGCGCGTCGTCGAGTGGTTCCCCGACGGCTTGAACGGACGCGACGGGGAGGACGGTGTCGGCGTTCGACGGGATCTGTGGCTCCTTCGCCGCGGGAGCCTTGAAGTCGCGCATCCGCGCGCCGTCCGCCTTCACCAGGACGGCGTCGACGTCGCACTCGCGGAGATCCGCGACGGTTTCGGTGTCGAATCCGCGGTAGCGGTCGGCGCGTTCCTGGGCGCGCACGACGCCGACGGGAAAGTCCGTGGCGGCGTCGACGACGCGACGGGGGTCGTCGGCGACGTGGACGGCGGTGACGTGCTCGGCGAACGGGGGGATGCGGACGGTGGCGGTGACGACCGCCCGGTCGAGCCGGTCGGCGAGCGCGTACAGTGTGGTCTTCTTCCCGCCGGCGCCGACCACGGCGACGAGGCCGCGCGCGGCGAGCGCGTCGCTGAGTTCCATACGGGCGTTCGTGGCGCGACAGGGGTAAGCGTAGCGCTACTCCGGGAAGCCGCCCGGTCGCACTGCGCGCTTTCCGGCGTCGGTCGCGCGGAAGACGACTTCGCCCGTGACGGCTTCGAGGAGGCCGCGGTCGGCGAGGACGGCGCAGCGCCGCTCGACGTAGGGTGTGTGCGCGCCGACCCGGTTGGCGATGATGGCGGCGTACTCCACGCGGTCGTCCGCGAGGAACTCGAGTATCGCCGCGTCCACGGGTCGGAGCGCTGGACTGCCGCTACGCGCGTCGCTCATACACCGTATTGTGTATTGTTACCATATAACACTACCGGGCGGGTCTACGTTGGACGCCCCCACAGTCGAGCGAGACGAGACCGACCACGGCCACGGAACCCGGCGTACTCGCCACGGGGACGCCGGACGCCTGGCGGACGGGCCGGCGGAACCGACGCCGAACCCGCAACCGCCGCCGGCCGCGTCAGACCGACGGCCGGTTCGAGAGCACCACACACGACTAAATGCCAGCCGGGAGAGGCGTTCGTATGGCCGAGACCAACCGCCAGTGGATCCTCGCACAGCGACCGAGCGGTGAACCGACCCACGACGACTTCGAACTCCGGGAGACCGAAAAACCGAGCCCGGACGCGAACGAGGTGCTCGTCGACCTCTCCTACATGTCGGTCGACCCATACATGCGCGGCCGGATGCGGGACGCCGAGTCCTACGCCGAACCCTGGGACGTCGGCGCCCCGATGGAGGCCGGCGCAGTCGGCACCGTCGAGGAGTCCAACCACCCCGACTTCACGGTCGGTGACACCGTCGTCGGCAACCTCCGCTGGGCGGACTACGTCGCCGTCGACGGCGCGGAACTCTCCCACGTCCGCACCGGCGACGCCCCCGTCAGCACCGCGCTCGGCGTGCTCGGAATGCCCGGCCGCACCGCCTACTTCGGCCTCTACGACGTGGGCGAACCCACGCCCGGCGACACCGTCGTCGTCTCCGGCGCGGCCGGCGCGGTCGGCTCCACGGTCGGCCAGCTCGCCAAACTCGCCGGCTGCGAAGTCATCGGATACGCCGGGAGCGACGAGAAAGTCCAGTACCTCGAAGGCGAACTCGGCTACGACCGCGGCATCAACTACACGGACGAAGACGTCAGGGACGCCCTCCGCGACGCCACCGACGGCGTCGACGTCTACTACGACAACGTCGGCGGCCCCATCACCGACGCCGTCATGGATCACCTCAACGTCGACGCGCGCGTCGTCGTCTGCGGCCAGATCGCGCACTACAACGACACCGAGCGCCCGACCGGCCCCCGCCACTTCGGAAACCTCATCCAGACCCGCGCCCGCGTCGAGGGCATCCTCGTCCGCGACTTCGCGCCGCGCTTCCAGCAGGCCACCGAGCGCCTCGCCGAGTGGGTCGCGTCCGGCGACCTCACCTACCGCGAAACCGTCACCGACGGCCTGGAGAACGCGCCCGACGCCTTCCTCGGCCTCTTCGAGGGCGAGAACATCGGCAAACAGCTCGTCAAACTCGACTGACGACAAGACGGAATAGGCCTCGGACAGACGATCCCGTATGGTCTCCCGCGCGGGCATCGACACCTAGCCCGACTACCAGTTCGCACTCACCGCCCCCCTGATTCTCGCCGTCGCCGCGGGCCGCATCCTCCTCGCTCTCCGCCGACACGTCCCGCTCACGACCGTCGAACTCGTCCTGTACGGCGGCCTCGTGCTCCTCGCCGGTAGTTTCGCCGCGCTCTGGTGGCTCGACAGATAGCACCGAAAAAATACCGCGTAAACCACCCCCGAACCACTCGTGTTCCCGGGTCGTTCCTCCCCGCTCGCTCGTTCGGCGAATCCTCGCTTCGCCTACTGCTCGCGTCTCACTTTGTTCGCGCTCGCTCGTTCGGCGAATCCTCGCTTCGCTCGGCTTCGCCTACTGGAAGCCCATCGCTTCGATCTGCTCCTGGTAGCGGTTCCGGATGGTGACTTCGGTGACCTGCGCGACGTCCGCGACCTCGCGCTGGGTCTTCTTCTCGTTGCAGAGGAGGCTGGCGGCGTAGATGGCCGCGGCGGCGAAGCCGGTCGGGGATTTGCCAGAGAGGAGGCCCTGTTCGGCGGACACGTCGATGATTTCGTTGGCCTTCGACTGGGTTTCCTCGGAGAGTTCGAGTTCGCTCGCGAACCGGGGGACGAACTGCTTGGGGTCGACGGGCTCCATCTCGAGGCTGAGTTCCTGTGCGACGTAGCGATAGGTGCGGCCGATCTCCTTCTGGTCGACCCGGGAGACCTCCGCGACCTCCTCGAGACTCCGGGGAATGCCCTCTTTCCGGCAGGCGGCGTAGAGGCAGGCGGTGGCGACGCCCTCGATGCTGCGGCCGCGGATGAGGTCTTCCTTCAGCGCGCGTCGATAGATGACGGACGCGACCTCTCGGACGCTGCGGGGGACGCCGAGCGCGGAGGCCATGCGGTCGATTTCTGAGAGGGCGAACTGGAGGTTGCGCTCGCCCGCGTCCTTCGTCCGAATCCGCTCCTGCCACTTCCGCAGCCGGTGCATCTGAGAGCGCTTCTTCGAACTGATGGATCGACCGTAGGCGTCCTTGTCCTTCCAGTCGATCTGGGTTGTCAGCCCCTTGTCGTGCATCGTCTGGGTGGTGGGTGCGCCGACCCGGGACTTCTCTTGGCGTTCGGAGTGGTTGAACGCACGCCACTCGGGTCCGCGGTCGACGTTGTCCTCCTCGATGACGAGACCGCAGTCCTCGCAGATGAGCTCCCCCTGATCCGCGCTCACGCTGAGGTTCGTGGAGTCACACTCCGGGCACACCCGAACGTCCTCCTGCTCGGACCCCGTCGTTTCCTCCGCCTGGTTCTCGCGCTCGCGCTGCCGGCTGGGGCGTACCATCGTACGTACACCAAACACATCGGTAGTTTTAAGCCCTTTGTCTGGCTCGTCGTGTCACTAATTCTATACGGACGCGGCGGCCCACGCGACCCCGACCGCGGCGAACGACCCGAGGAGATTCAGGGTTGCGTTCGCGGCCGCCAGTCGGGGATGCCCGCGCTCGACGAGCCGCACCGTCTCGTACGCGAACGAGGAGAACGTCGTGAACGCGCCGCACGCTCCCGTTCCAAGCAGGAGGAGCCACGGTTCGCTCGCGTTCGCGAACGTCAGGAGACCGAGCGCGAAACTCCCGACGACGTTCACCGCGAGAGTGCTCCGCGGGAATTCGCTCTCGGGAACGAGGACGCCGGCGTAATACCGGGCGAGCGCGCCGAGCGCACCACCAGCGCCAACGAGGTGAGCGGGCGGGACGTCCATCACGCGTCACCTCCGAGCGCCCGCGCGAGCGCGCGTCCGACGAGCACGCCGAGCAGTCCGAGCGCGTAGTTCGCGGCGACGTTCCCGGCGAGCACGAGCGGCGCGCTCTGCAGGCTCTCGACGGCGAACGTGCTGTACGTCGTAAAAGAAGAGAGGAATCCCGTGGCGGCGACGACGCGTGTGCGGTCGGCGAGCACGCCGACGTGGTACGCCTCGTACATGACGAACCCGAGGAGGAAGCTCCCGGCGGCGTTCGCGGCGAGCGTGCCCGACAGGCCGGGGAGGAAGAGCGCGAGGAAGTATCGGAGGTTCGCGCCCGCGAACCCGCCGACGGCCACCAGAACGGCCGTTTCGGCGGATTCGAGGCGGCTCATTCCTCGACGACGGTGATGTCGCCGACCATCCCCAGGTTCTCGTGGGGGACGCAGATGTAGTGGTAGTCGCCGGGAACCGTGAACGTGTGCTGGTGTTCGAACCCGGGGCCCTCCCACTCCTCGTGGCCCTTCCAGTCCGACTCGGCGGGGATGCCGTCCGGGACGACGTTGTGCCCGCCGTCGAACCACTTCCAGATGACGGTGGTTCCGGCCTCGATAGTGAGCGTATCGGGGGAGAATTTGTACCCGCCATCGGGCGCGACCTTCACGAGCACCGTCTCCGGCGGGAGCGACGTGACCGTGACGTTCGTTCCGCCCGCGCACCCGGCGAGCGCCGCGACCGACCCGACACCGGCCGTCCGAAGGAACTGCCGTCTGTCCATACGTGGGGTTTCGTGGGAAGCCGAAAACGCCTTCCGGTTCCGTCAGTCCATGCAGCACGTATTTAGGGATGGGTCGGCGAGGGGAGGGCACGAATGGGCCTCCGCGACATCGTTACGAGCGTCGAAAGCCAGGAGAAGACGCTGACCGTATACGGCCCGAGCGACGCGCTCGCCGACGCCGCTCGCGAGTACTTCGAGTCCCAGAACGTGCGCGTCGTCTACGAACCCGTCGCAGACCCAGCGGACGCCCGCGCCGAACTGTGCGACGACGACGGCCCCGTTCTGTCTGTGGACGTTGACGCGGTCGAAGACCTCCTCTCCGAGCGCGCAGACCGCGACTTCGGGGACGTGGCTCCCTACCGCGCCATCCTCGAACACCTCGACCGCGCGACGTTCACGTCCTACGACCGCGCGCAGATGATGACGGCGTCCCGCGAGGTCGAAGACCGCGCGTGGCGGGTCGGCGAGGGATTGCTGGTCGCGGGGTTCCAGACGCTCTCGACGTTCGAAACCCAGCACGAGGCGTACGCGTTGCTCGCTGAAACGGATCTGGACGTGCACGTGTACGGCGCGCCCGACGCGGACGTGGACGACGTCGGGACGACCGTCCACCCCATGGACTCGCCGGACATCCGGGAGACGTGGTTCGTCGCGTTCGACGGCGGCCCCAGCCCTCAACAGAAGTCGGCGTTGCTCGCGGAGGAGCGCTCGCCGGGCGAGTTCTACGGGTTCTGGACGTACGACCCGGACACCGTCGACCGCATTATCGACGCGGTTCCCGACACCGCGAACCGGCCGACGGCGTAGGCTACCCGTAGGCTTTTCTCGACGGCCACGCGAGACTGTGCCATGGTAGTTATCGACTGCGGCGTCCTCGTGGACGGCCGCGCGGACGACCCGCTCAGTGACGCCCGCATCGTCGTCGAAGACGAAACCGTCGCCGCGGTCGGCCCGCGCGAGGACGTGGACGCGTCGGACGCCCACGCCCACGTCTCGTACCCCGACGCGACCGTGATTCCCGGCCTCATCGACGCGCACGCCCACCTGCAGGGATCGCGGTCGATGAACCCGATGGACTGGGTGACCGACGGCGACGCGCTGTCCGCGGCGCGCGCGACCGCCGACCTCCGCGACCTCCTCGACGCGGGATTCACGAGCGTGCGCGACGTGGGGAGCACGACCGGCCTCGGCCTCCGCGAGGCGGTCGAATCCGGCGACATCCCGGGCCCGCGCGTGTACACGAGCGGGCAGTCCATCAGTCAGACCGCGGGCCACGGCGACAGCCACAGCCTCCCCTACGAGTGGGCGGCCGACGCCGGCCTCGGTATCTCCACGCTCGCGGACGGCCCCGCGGAGTGCCGGAAGGCCGCGCGCAAGCAGATCCGGGAGGGCGTGGACTCGCTGAAGATCATGACGACGGGCGGCGTGCTCTCGGAGCGCGACGCGCCCGACCAGAGCCAGTTCACGGACGACGAGATAGCGGCGATGACGGAGGAAGCCCACCGCGTCGGGATTCCGGTCGCGAGCCACGCGCAGGGGGCGGCGGGCATCAAGAGCGCGCTCCGGAACGGCGTCGACACCATCGAACACGGCTTCTACGTGGACGACGCGGCCGTCGACCTCCTGCTCTCGACGGACGCGACGTTCGTCCCGACGCTCGCCATCATGCATCGCATCGTCGAGCACGGCGACGAGCATGGCGTCCCCGAACACGGCCTCCGGAAGGCCCGCGAGGCCTACGACGCCCACCGCGAGAGCGTCCGGAAAGCCTACGACGCGGGCGTGCCGATAGCGCTCGGCACGGACTTCCTCGGCCCCGACCTCGTCCCGCACGGCGAGAACGCGATGGAAGCCGAACTGTTCGTGGAGGAAATCGGCATGAGCGAGATGGAGGCGATTCAGGCGGGGACGCGCGTCGCGGCGCGCACCGTCCCCGACGACGACATCGGCACGCTCGAACCCGGACAGCGCGCGGACATCGTCGTGCTCGACGAGAACCCCCTGACGGACATCTCGGCCGTCCGCGAGAGCGTGCGGGCGGTGTACGCGCGCGGCGAGGAGGCCTAGTTCAGTTCTCGGGCGCGTCCTTCCACTCGCCCATCCCCGCGGGGTCGAGGTGGATGTGCACGTCGCCCACGTCCGGGAGCGCCATCACGCGCTCGCGGAGTTCTGTTTCGAGGTCGTGGGCCTCCCGGAGCGTGTGTTCGTCCGCGACCTCCGCGTGGAACTCCACTTCGATGTCGGTACCGACGTAGTGCGCGGTGAAGTCGTGGATTCCCGCGACCTCCGCGTGGGAGAGGACGGCGTCCCGAATCGCGTCGAGTTCCTCCTCGGGGGGTGCGCGCCCGACGAGGTAGGTGATGTTCTCCCGGGAGATGGCGACGCCCTCTCGAATCACGAGCACGCTGACGAGCGCGCCCGCGATGGGGTCGAGCATCGGTTCGCCGATGGCCGCGCCGAACACGCCGACGACGGCGGCGAGACTGGTGTACACGTCGTTCAGGCAGTCCGCGGCGAGCGCGTCGAGCGCGGGCGATTCGAGCGTTTCGTTCAACAGAGTGGTGTATCGGTAGACGAGCACCATGTCGAGCACGCCGAACGCGAGTCCCGCCACCAACAGGGGGTCGAACACCACGTCGGGCGCGTGAAGCACGGCGAGACCGGCGTCGTAGAGGATGCGCGCGCCGAGCACGACGAGGGTCGCGCCGACGAACAGGGCGGTGAGCGGTTCGATGCGCTCGTGGCCGTGCGGGTGCGTGCGGTCGGGGCCTTCGAAGGAGAGGCGCCCCCAGACGAGCACGATGAGGCTCGCGAGCAGGTCGGCGAGCGAGTGCGCGGCGTCCGCGATGAGCGCGAGGCTCCCGAACATCACGCCGACCGTGCCCTCGACGAGAATCTTGAGGACGTTCCCGAGGACGTTTGCCCAGGTCGCTCGCAGGAACGCGCTCCGATCGTCCATCACCGGAGGGAGGGAGAGCCGGCAGTTAGGGGTTGCGTTCGTGCGCGCTGCACGTCGAACTACCTGGTGTCGGGACTCGTCTCGGCCGACGACGCGCCGCGGGCGAGACGACCAGCGGAGAGGGTATACGCGAGAGGGGAGAGCGGACGGTATAGCCCCGCGCGACGCGTGAACCGCGGGTTAACTGAGCGGCGCGACCGGTTACCGTAGTTCGTTACAGCGAACGCTTACAACTCTTCGTGGTGCTAGTTCACGTATGTCGTCTGATTCGCAGGGGTTCGTACACGCGACGGCCCTCGACGCCCTCCGGGAGAGCGGTCGCGAACTCGTGAACAGGAACGGACAGGCAATCGCGCTGTTCCACGCGGACGGCGAGGTGCGTGCGGTGGACAACCGCTGTCCGCACATGGGGTTCCCGCTCACCGAGGGAACCGTGGACGACGGCGTGCTGACGTGTCACTGGCACCACGCGCGCTTCGAGCTGTCCTGCGGGGACACGTTCGACCCGTGGGCGGACGACGTGCCCACGTATCCCGTGGAGGTGCGCGAGGGCGAGGTGTACGTCCGACCGGTTCCCCAGCGGGACGCGCCGCCAGCGGAGCACTGGGCGAACCGACTGGAGGCGGGGCTGGAAGAAGACCTCCGACTCGTGCTCGCGAAGGCCGCCATCGGCCTCACGGACGCCGGCGTCGACTACGACGACCCGTACGCGACGGGCGTCGAGTTCGGCACGCGCTACCGGGCGGACGGCTGGGCGTCCGGACTGACGATTCACACGGCGCTCGCGAACGTCCGCGACCGACTGGACGACGCGACGCGGCGGCGCGCGCTCTACCAGGGACTGGTGGAGGTCGCGGGCGACTGCGCGGGCACGCCGCCGAAGTTCGACCAGCCCATGCTCGACACGGACGCGGTGTCGAAGGCGCGGCTGAAGGAGTGGTTCCGGGAGAACGTCGAAGTCCGAGACCGGGACGGCGCGGAGCGCGTGCTCCGCACCGCCGTGGCCACTCTCGACCGAGCGGACGTGGCGGAACTCCTGTTCGCGGCGGCGACCGACCACGTCTACCTCAGCTCGGGCCACGCGCTCGACTTCGTGAACAAGGCGTTCGAGAGCCTCGATCACGCCGGCTGGGAGCGCGCGGACGACGTGCTCGCGTCCGTCGTCTCCGGCCTCACCGACGCCGACCGGAGCGAGGAGACCGCGGAGTGGCGCCAGCCCGTCGACCTCGCCGGCCTCCTCTTCGACGCGTACGACGACCTCCCCGAGGGCCCGAGCGGCGACTGGACCGAGCCCGACGGCTTCCTCGACACCCTGCTCGGTGACGACCCGCACGCCATCGTGGACGCCCTGCTCGACGCCGCGAACGCGGGCGCGACGCCCCGCCAGCTCTCCCGAGTGGTGCGGTACGCGGCCGCCGTGCGGGTCGCGCAGTTCTCGACGGGCAACGAGTTCGGCGACTGGAACACCGTCCTGCACACGTTCACGTACGCGAACGCCGTCCACCAGGCCACCGAGCGCACCGACGCGACCGAGCTCTACCGGGGCGCGTTCGACGCCGCGATCAACGTCTACCTCGACCGCTTCCTCAACACGCCGCCCGCGTCGATCCCGGACGGCGACCCGGGCGCCGACTCAGAGGGAGCGCTCGACCGACTCGACGACGCGTTCGACCGCGAGGGCGCGGAGGAGGTGAACCGGGCGTCGCGGGCGACCGCTGACTTCCTCGCCGCCGGCGGCGACCCCGACGACCTCATGGAGTCGCTGGGCGCGTCGCTCGTCCGGGAGGACGCGGGCTTCCACACGTTCCAGGCCGTCGAAGCCGGGTTCACGGGCGCGGCCGAGGCCGACAGCACGGAGCGCGAGCGCGTGTTCCTCGTCGCGGCCGCGCGCTACCTCGCCGCGCACACGCCGACGCGCCGGGAGCGCGAGCAGACGTACCGCATCGCCGAGCGCCTCCACCGCGGCGAAGCCCTCCACGAGACCGAGCGCTAGGGACGGATGACCGCGCGGCCCTCGATCTCGTTGCGTTCGAGTTTCGCCGCGACCTCGTTGATATCGGCGAGGTCGTACTCGGTTGTCGTGAGGTGGATCTCGCCCTGCTCGACGAGCGCGACGAGCTCCTGGAGTTCGGTGTACGTCCCGACGAGGTTCCCGCGGTAGTCGAACTCGCCGTCAACGAGATCCTGACTGGGCTGGTGGACGTGACCGCCGTAACCGACGATGTGGTGGTCGCCGCCGGGCGTGACGACGTCCGGCGCGAGCGCGGTAGTGGTGTCCGAGCCGACGAAGTCCAGGAGTTGTTTCGCGCCCCGGCCGTCGGTGATAGCGTCGACGGCGTCCGCCACGTCCTCGTCCGTCGAGTTCACGGTGTGGTCTGCGCCGAGGCTGTCGGCGAGCGCGAGCGCGTCGTCCTTGACATCGACGGCGATCGTTCGGGCGGCGCTCATCGCGTGAACGGCCTGCAGGCCGATGTGACCGAGGCCGCCGATACCGACGAGGACGCAGTAGTCGCCGGGGACGAGTTCGCGCGCGGCCTTCTTGACGGCGTGGTAGGCGGTGATGCCGGCGTCGGCGTGCGGCGCGATGTCGACCGGGTCGGTGTCGTCGAGCGTGATGGTGGCGCGTTCGCTGGTGAGGAGGGACTCCGCGAACCCGCCGTCGTGCGTGAGCCCGGAGAACGCGGCGTTCTCGCAGTACATGTCGTTGCCGAGCCGGCACGCACGACACGTCCCGCACGTCCGGAGCGGATGGCAGAGAACCGCGTCCCCCTCCTCGACAGTCGTCACCTCGTCCCCGACTTCGACGACGGTTCCGGCGTTCTCGTGGCCGAGCGTCATCGGGAGGGACTGATCGGCGTACGGCTCCCACATTCCCTCGATGATGTGGTTGTCCGTCTGGCACCAGCCCGCGCCCTCGACCTCGACGACGACCTGGTTCGACGCCTCGATTTCGGGCCGCGGCACGTCTTCGATGGTGAGCGCGTCCTCCATGTCCTCCGTGTACTCGTGTAGTCTCGCGGCGCGCATGTTCGACCGTTCGGCGGCATCCCACCTAAACGTACGTCCCGGGCCGACCGAGCGTATTTCCCGCCGCCGGCCGAACGGGAGGCGTGACTCTTCGAGACTGCTCGCACCCAATCGAGGACGGGATGCCCGTCTACCCGGGAGACCCCGCCGTGGGGGTCGAACCGGCGGCGACGATGGACGCCGACGGCTTTCGCGTCCACCGCCTCGCGCTCTCCACGCACGCGGGTACGCACGTGGACGCGCCGAGCCACCTCGAACCCGGCGGCGCGACGCTCGGCGAGTACGGCGTCGAGGCGTTCCGCTGGGACGCGCGCGTGGTTCACTGCGCCCCCGGACGGAACGGCCGGATTGAACTGGGCGACGTACCGGAGGCCGGCGGCGCGGACGCGGTCGTGTTCGCGACCGGGTGGAGCGACCACTGGGGGACGGACGAGTACCGCGAGCATCCCGCGCTCACCCGAGACGCGGCTGCTCGGTGCGCCGACTTCGAGTATCACGTCGGCGTGGACTGTCCGAGCGTCGACCCGTCCGAGAGCGCGGCGTTCCCGGCGCACCACGAACTCCTCGGCGCTGGCGGCCTGATTCTTGAGAACCTCACGAACCTCGCGGGCCTCCCGGAGCGGGTGACGCTGCACGCGTACCCGCTGCCGGTTGACGCGGACGGCGCGCCCGCCCGCGTCGTGGCGGAGTTCTAGTCGTCAGTGGCGAGCGCCTGCGCGCGCTCGCTCACCGTGCTGCGGCGGTACATGAAGACGAACGCGGCGGTGGCGACGAGGATGACGGCCGCGGCGACGGCGAACGCGACCGGCATCGAGGAGAGGTCGGTGATGATTCCGACGGTGAGCGGACCGACGACCTGCCCGAACTTCCACGAGAGCGAGCGCAGACTCATGCTGGACGCGACGGAGTCGAAGCGCTCGCCCTCGCTGACGAACAGGCTCATGCTCGCGGGGAGGCGGATGCTGTCCGCGACCCCGAGCACGGCGTACGCGCTGAACATCACGGCGAGCGCGCCGGCGTTCGTGACGGTGCCGACGACGGGGAGGACCGCGGTGGTGAGGAGGTCGTTCGCGGGGCCGGCGAGCGGGAGCATCGCCGTGCCGACCGCGTAGAGGAGCGCGCCCGCGACGACGAAGCGGTGTTCGCCGCCGAGGCGGTCGGTGAGGTCGCCCATGTAGCCCTGAAGCACGGTCTTCGCGAGCTTCCCGCCGGCGAGGATGCCGCCGATGACGAGCGAACTCACGCCGAACACGGTGCGGGCGTAGATGGGGAGGAAGAGGATGACCGCCATCTTCCCGAAGCTGAACGCGAGGCGGAACGTGACGAGCGAGCGCACCATCGGCCGGCCGAGCAGCGCGACGAGCGTCTCCCGTCCGGTCGCGTCCGCGGGGTCGGTCATCCCGCCGGGGTTGTCCCGGAGGAAGAGCAGGACGAGCGCGGTCGCGGCGAGCGTCACCGCGGAGAGCACGACGTACGTGAACGTGAAGCCGCGCGCGTAGAGGAGGTAGCCGCCCACGAGGTCGCCCGCCATGCTCGAAAAGGCCGCGACCTGGTTGTAGGTGCCGAGCCAGCGCCCGCGCTCGCCGTCCGGGCTGATTTCGCCGACGACCGCCGACCCCGTGATCCAGAGGACGCTCGCGCCGACGCCCTGGAGGATGCGGACGAGGATGACGTGGACGGCGTTCTCCACGAAGATGAACCCGACGAACACGAAGACGTTGACGAGGAGGCCGGCGACGAGGTAGCGCTTCGCGTTCCCGGTGTCGATTTTGCGTCCGAGCGGGAGGACGATGAGGAGTTGCGCGAGCGCGAACGTCGCGCCGAACAACCCCTCGACGAGTCCCGTGGTGCCGAACAGGTCGGCGTACAGCGCGAGCGCGAGGAGGAGCGTCGAGTACGCCTGACTGCGCGCGAACGCCGTGCCGGAGAGCGCGACGAACTCGGCGTTCCTGAAGAGCGAGAGCGGACTCCCACGGTCTTCGGAGGCGGCCACGAGTACGTGACGCTACCCGCGCGCCCTCCTTAAAAAACGCGTCCGGCGAGGAGTTTGCCTACAGTTCGATGCGTTCGACGAGGCGCTCGCCGTCCCCGCTCGTGTTGACGGCGACGATGCGGATGCTGTCTTCGAGCATCGACCGTTCGAGCTTATCCTTCAGGAGGGTGTCGACCTGGTAGACGCCCGCCGCGTTATGCATCTTGATCTCGACGAGCACGGGCGTGTCGTCGCCGGGTTCGAGCGACACTTCCTGAATCGCCTGACTCGAGATCGTGTTGATGCCGCGGCCGCCGCGCTCGTAGGGAATCCGAGAGCGCCCGCGCTCCATGTCCAGCCCGTCCGCGACCCGAATCACGCCCGCCTCCGTCGTCAGCGGCTCTTCTTCCGTGTGGTGGCAGAGAATCGCGTGCAGGACTTCGGCTTTCACGCGCACCGCGTCCGCCGTCCCGTAGAACTCGGGCAGGAGGCGGTCGAGCAAGTCCGCTGCGAGTGGAATCGAATAGTAGGAGTGGTCGTCGCGGTGGACGACGTGCCCGATGTCGTGCAGGGTCGCCGCGAGCGCGACGATGACCGCCTCGTCAGCCTCTGCGAGCCCCTGATCGCTCGCCCCGTTGAACGCCACGCCACCCGCCTTCAGGAGATCGTACAGCCGCAACGCACGATTCCGCACGATTTCGATGTGCTTCGCGCCGTGGTCGTTGTACCCCTTTCGCGCCACCGGGTTCACGTTCTGCGCCTCCAAGTAGGCCTGAATCTCCTCGTCCGACTCGATGTACGCCAACACGTCGTTCGCTTTCTCGTCCGGGAACGCGTGCTCCTCGCTCGGGTCGTACGCGTGCGTTCCACTCATTTCGCTCATACCTCTGCGTCCGACCGCCGCGCCGAAAAAGACCGCGGGTCACACCGACCCACACGAGCAAAAGGCCTATAATCGGCTATTGGCTACCAATGGGTAGAGATGCTCACTGCACCAGCGTTCATCGGGGGTCTCCCGGGCGGGATGGAGTTCGCGGTCATCCTCCTGCTCGCCGTCCTCCTGTTCGGCGCAAACAAAATCCCGAAACTCGCCCGCTCCACCGGTCAGGCGATGGGTGAGTTCCAGAAGGGCCGCGAGGAAGTCGAACAAGAACTCCAGGAAATCCGCGACGGCGACGCACCCGCCGAGACGGAGTCCGACTCCACTACGGACTCGGACACCGACAAGACGACCACCAACTAACCGACACGGCTTTTTCGGGCGCCCCACTCACCCCGATAGGGGCGCGTGGCCAAGCGGACAAGGCGAGAGGTTCCTAACTTCTAGATCACGGGTTCAAATCCCGTCGCGCCCGTCAAATTCTGAGCGAAGCGAAGTGATTTGACGCACAAGCGGGATTCTGAATCAGGGAGGGCGCGCGCAACGACGTGAGCACGTCCGACGGAGGTACAACTCCCGTCGCCCCGCTCCGGCTCCGAACGAACGTGAGTAGCGGAGCGACGGGCTGGGTAAACGCCATGTCGATGGGTTGTGTAGTGGTGGCGTATGCCTCTTCGTGTGCAGTTGGTTCGGAACGCCACACTCCTCGTCAACGTGGGTGACGTGACGTTCCTCGTCGACCCGATGTTCTCGCCGCCGGGGGAGAATCCGCCGGTGCCGAACACGCCGAACGACCGCCGGAACCCGCTCGTCCCGATGCCCGACGTGGATGTTTCGCACGACGCCGTGGTGGTCACGCATCGGCATCAAGACCACTGGGACGAGGCGGCCGCGGCCGAACTCGACGCCGACGTGCCGCTGTTCTGCCAGCCAGCGGACGCGGACGCGTTCGCCGCGGAGGGGTTCACGGACGTTCGGCCGGTGGACGAGGCGGCGGCGTTCGCGGGCGTGGAGATTCATCGAACGCCGGGACGGCACGGCCACGGCCAGCTAGCTGCGGAGATGGGGCCGGTGTCGGGGTTCGTGTTCGACGGCGAGGAGTCCGTGTACGTCGCGGGCGACACAATCTGGTACGATCCGGTTGCGGAGACGCTCGACCGGTTCGACCCCGAGGTGGTCGTGCTCAACGGCGGAGAAGCACGGTTCGTGGAGGGCGACCCGATCACGATGGGCGTCGAGGACGTGGCCGCCGTTCGCGAAGCGACGGACGCGGCAATCGCCGTCGTTCACATGGACGCGATCAATCACTGCCTGCTATCGCGCGAGGAACTCCGGTCGGCGGCGGACGGCGTTCACGTTCCCGAAGACGGCGAGCGAGTCGGTCTCTAAGGCGGACGCCTCCGGAAGGAGTGACAAAACACGAGCGGGACGCGAACTCGTTAGTCGTCCTCGGTCTTGATGTCCGCGCTCAAGCCCTGGGCCATCTCGATATCCTCGCCCAAGCCCTCGCTCGCTCACGCTCGCTCGCCCTTGGAGATTCCACCAGGCCGGTGGAGATAGCAATCGGATGCGAGAACCGTTAGTCGTCTTCGGTTTTGATGTCCGCTGAGAGCCCCTGGGCCATCTCGATATCCTTCGAATTGTTGAGCGTCCAGGCGGTGCGTTCAGTGACGGCCTCAATAACTTCCCGGGCGCTCGGATACCCGTTCCCCGACTTCTTCACCCCGCCGAACGGCAGATGAACTTCCGCCCCAATACACGGCAAGTTCCCGTACGCCAATCCAACCTCGGCGTTATCGCGGAAGTAGTTGATCTGGCGGTAGTCCTCACTGATCACCGCGCCCGCCAATCCGTAGGGCGTGTCGTTGTGGATTTCAACCCCGCGCTCGATACCACCCGAGTATTCGATCAGCGCCACGTGCGGCCCGAACACTTCCTCCCGAATACACTCGAGATCCGGCGCGTAATCGATTTCGTAGACGAACGGCCCCACCCAGTTCCCGTCCTCGTGGCCATCCGGAATCTCCGCGGCGTCAAGGCTGGTGCGGTCGACGAGCACGCGCGCGCCCTCCTCGCGCGCGCGCTCGTTCCCCGTCTTGATTTTCTCGACGTGCTCGGATTCGATGGCGGGCCCCATGAACGTCGCGTCGTCGAGCGGATCGCCGACCGCGACCTGTTTCGCTTGCTCGACAAACCGCTCTTTGAACTCCTCGTAGACGTCCTCGTGGACGATGAGGCGTTCGCTGGAGACGCAGCGCTGGCCGGTGGTCTTGAACGAACTCATCACCGCGGAGTGCACGGCGACGTCGAGGTCTGCTTTTTCGGTGATGACGATGCCGTTTTTTCCACCCATTTCGCAGGCGGCGAGTTTGCCGGGTTCACCGCCGACTTTGGAGGCGATTTCGTGGCCGACCTCGGCGCTTCCGGTGAAGAGGACGGTGTCGATGCCGTTGTCGTCGACGATGCGCGCGCCGGCGTCGCCGAAGCCCTGCACCATGTTGAACACGCCGTCGGGAATATCGGCGTCGTCGAACATTTCGGCGATGATTTGGCCGCACCAGGGGGTTTGTTCGGCGGGTTTCCAGACGACGGTGTTGCCTTCGACGAGGCTGACGGCCATGTGCCAGAAGGGGATGGCGACGGGGAAGTTCCAGGGGGTGATGCAGCCGACGGTGCCGCGGGGTTTGCGGCGCATGTAGGCGTCCTTCGACGGGATTTCGGAGGGGACGACGTCGCCGTGTGGGTGGCGGGCGTTGCCGGCGGCCCACTCGACCATATGCCAGGCTTCGGTGACGTCCGCTTTTCCCTCGGAGATCTCTTTTCCGCATTCTTTGGTGACGATTTGGCCGAGTTCGTGGTGGCGGTCGCGGAGTTCGTGGTAGATGTCCCAGAGGTATTCGGCGCGGTCGATGTAGGAGAGCGCCTGCCACGTGTTTTCGGCGTTGTTTGCGGCGTCGATGGCGGCGTCCACGTCGGCGTCGGTGGCGCGGTCGAACTCGCCGAGTGTTTCGCCGGTCGCGGGGTTCGTGCTCGCGAACGTCTCCGCGCCGTCGCCCGACACCCACTCGCCGTCGATGTAGTGTTTGTATGGTTCTGCCATTGGTGAGAAGACCACGCATACACCGGAAAAGCCCCGTCCGACCATGGACGGGGTTCGCATCGCGCCGCGATCGGTTCCGAAGCCGCGCCCCGGTATTTAAAACACCGACCATGGTCGCCCGGATCCTTGGTATTCCGTCACACGGATAACCGTCCGGATCGATACAGACACCTATGGCCATCGCCGATCAAAGAACCACGACGCGGTTGACGCTAGACCTCTGGCACCCGAACTGCTGGGCGATCGAAGCGACCGGCCGCACTCCGGGTGGCGTGCTGGCGCACGCGATATACAACTCACCGACGACCGAAGGCGACCACCCGGGAACGGTGCAGGGCCTGTTCACGGCGTTCGGCGACACCGAAGACGACGTGGAACAGCTCCTCGACGCCATTCAGGCGTCCGACCACTCCGGGGGGCTCTCGAAACTCCAAGAGCGGTTCGGTCGCGAACGCAACGCGCCGGGCAACGTCGTCCAGGAGTTCTTCTTGGAGTACGACCCGGACGACATGGTGTGTCCGACGCTGCTCGAACACGGATTCATCCACAGCGCCCCGGTTCGCATCGAGGACGGCCGCGAGGAGTGGCAGGTCTGTTTCGTCGACGACCGCTCGAAGATTCAAGACGCCCTCGACGGAGTCCGCCGGGACGCGGGCGCCGAGGTCACGGTCGACTCGATTACGACGACCGAAAACGCCGGGGGAACCGAACGCGACCGGCGACTCGACACGCTCACCACGCAGCAGCGGGAAGTGTTCGAGCACGCCCGCGCGGCCGGCTACTACGAGTGGCCGCGCGAGTCCTCGACGCGGGAGCTCGCCAGCGATCTGTCGGTCTCGAAGACAACCCTGCTGGAACACCTCCGGAAGGCCGAAGCGAAGCTACTCAATCCGTGAAAGAGAGGGGCGGATTCGTCCCCGCCCGTCAGGGCGGGGTTTTCTCCTTGTACTTCCGTAAGACGGCGAGGCGGACGCCGAGCGCGGTCGAGAACGCGGCCAGGAGCTCTTAGCGCCCGATGACGGCCCGGAGTGCGAACAGGAGGTTCTCCTTGCGCTCGCGGACGCGGCGGTAGAAGTAGGAGAACCACTTCGAGCCGTAGGGGATGTACTGGTAGACCTCGTAGTCGTCGGCGAGGTCGAACTGGGCGTTCTCGCGGACGCCCGTGAGCATCTGAATTTCGAAGGGCGTGCCGTGTTCATCGTGGAGTGTCTTCGCGAGGTCGATCATCCGTGGGTCGTGGCTGCCGACGGCGACGCCGTCCTCGAACTCCTCGAACATGTAGGTCAGATACGTCTCGTAGGCGTCGTTGACCTTCGATTTCTCGGTGTGGGCGAGTTCGCTGGGTTCGTCGTACGCGCCCTTCACGAGGCGGACTTTTCCGGGGAGATCCGCGAGGCGTTCGAGGTCGTCGCGCGTACGCTTGAGGTTCGCCTGCACGCAGACGCCGACGCGACCGTCAGTCTCCGTCGCGTGGCGCTCGTAGGCGTCGAGCGTCACGTCCGTCGTCGGGTGGTCTTCCATGTCGATCCAGACGAAGCACTCGGCAGCGTCGACGATGCGTGCGATGTTCTCCTCGAACGCGGCGTCACTGATACCGAGGCCGACCTGGCTGGGTTTGACCGAGATACAGGCGTCGACGTCGCGCGCGGCGATGTCGTTCGCGAGGGCGATGTAGGCGTCCGCGTCCGCGTCCGCGTTCTCCCGTTTCTCGTAGTGCTCGCCGAGCAGGTTCACGATGGCCTTCACGCCGCGGGCGTTCAGCTCCGCGACGTGGTCTAGTGCTTCTTCGGGCGTCTCGCCCGCCACGAAGTCGCTGGCGATCGGGGGAATCATAGTCACCAGTGCGCACGGAACGAACCTATATCGGAACCCGACCAAATATATCTTGAGTTTGAGCGTCGAAATAAAGTCGATGTGTGTGGGTGGGCGGCGGCGACCCGCCCATGGTAGGGCCGCGATTGAGGGCGGACTGTATTCGATACACTACTGAAGTAACATGCCACGTGATACCATGACGGACGTCGACCGGCGAACGATGATTAAACTGACAGGCGGCGCGGGTGTGGCGGGACTCACCGGACTGGCAGGCTGTTCGACGACCGGCAGCACCGACACTACCACCGAGGGCGGAACCGGCACCGACACCACCACCGCCGACAGTGGAAGTGGCCCGTACAACATCGGGATGGTCGACGCGCTCACGGGGTCGCTGTCAGCGTTCGGCCAGCGCAACCAGCGCGGAAAGGACATCGCGCTCGCGGACGTCAACGCAGTCGGCGTCAACGGACGCGACCTGAGCATCTCCGTCGAGGACTCGGGCAGTCAGAGCTCGGGTGGCGTCTCGGCGGCCCAGAAGCTCGTCAACCAGGACGGCGTTCCGTTCGTCATCGGGGCCGTGGGGTCGGGCGTCTCGCTCGCCATCTACGAGAGCGTCATCCAAGGGACGGACGTCGTTCAGGTGAGTCAGAACTCCACGGGCCTGGGGCTCACCGAGTTCCCGGGGCTCCTCCGGGTATCGCCGACCGGGCGAACACAATCGAGAGCGCTCGCGAACATCATCGCCGAGGACGGCTACGATACCGTGGCGATGACCTACGTCAACAACAACTACGGCTCCAGCCTGGCCGACGCGTTCGCCAACGCGTGGGACGGCACGATGGCCTACAACAACCCCCACGACCAAGACCAGCAGTCGTACTCGGGCGTCATCAGCGAGATGAACAGCTCCGGCGCGGACGCGTGGCTGTTCATCACCTACCAGGCCGAGTTCGCGACGATGGTCAACGAGATGTACTCGAGCGGGTACGACCCACAGCTGTACGGAGCCGACTCCGTCTCGGGCGACAACGTCCTGGAGAACACGCCGGAAGGCAGCATCGACGGCATGAAGGTCGTCGTCCCCTCCGCGCCGGTCGAGCAGCAGAACTACAAGGAGTTCGTCTCGACGTTCGAGAGCGAATACGGCGAGAGCCCGACCGTCTGGTCGGCGTACGCCTACGACGCAGTCGCCATCGCCGCGCTGTCGATTCAGGCTGCCGACGAGTTCACGGGAGCCGCCCTCTCCGACGTCGTCCGTGACGTGACGCGTCCGGAGGGCCAGAAAGCGACCTCGTACAAGGCCGCCCACGACATCCTCGCGGACGGCGGGAGTCCGAGCGATGTCGACTACCAGGGAGTGAGCGGCCCTATCGACTTCGACGAGAACGGAGACCCGGTCGGCTTCCTGCAAATCCAGGAAGTCCGGAACCACAGCTACGAGCGGATCGGCTTCATCGAGTCCTAATCGACAGATGATACTCGACCTCATCGCGAGCGGCCTGGTGTTCAGCAGCATCATCGTGCTCGGGAGCATCGGGCTCTCGCTGATCTACAGCATCGCAGACTTCGCAAACTTCGCGCACGGCGACACGATGACGGTCGGAGCGTACTCGGCGCTAGTGACCTTCGGTGCTGTCGGCGGACTCGGCGGATCCCTGCTCGGTCTTCCCTACGGCTTCTTCGTCGCGCTGGCCGTCGGTATCGCCGCCGCAGCGGTCGTCGCCGTCATCACGGAGAAAGTCGTCTACGCGGGACTGGACATCGGCTCCATCGGACTGCTCATCACGTCGATCGGCATCGCGTTCATCTACCGGGCGGTCATCCAGTTGCGCTTCGGCGCGGGCTTCACCCGGTACGACATCCAGGTGCTCCGCCCCATCGACGCGCTCGTGCCCTACGGCGTCCGCGTCACGCTCCACGACGTCGCCATCGTCGGCTCGGCAGTCGTCCTCGTCACGGGCCTGCACGTCCTCTTGCAGTACACCGACCTCGGGCGGAAGATGCGCGCGATGGCCGACAACCCCGAGCTGGCGCGCGTCAGCGGCATCCGAACCGACCGGGTGAAACTGTGGACGTGGGTCATCGGGGCCGGTCTCGCCGGCGCCGGCGGCGTCTTCCTCGGACTGTTTAGCCGGCTAGTTCCCCGCATGGGGTTCAATCTGCTCCTGATCATCTTCGCCGCCGTCATCCTCGGCGGCATCGGGTCGGTCTACGGCGCGATGCTCGGGGGGTTCCTCATCGGAATGATAAACCAGCTGACGCCGGCGCTCTCGGAGCTCGGCAGTCTGCTCCCGCTCGTGCCCGACGCGTGGGGGATTCCCATCGGCATCGAGTACGCGGACGCCCTCGCGTTCGTCATCATGGTTCTCGTCCTGCTCGTCCGGCCGAACGGCATCGCCGGGGAGGCGACCTGAAATGGGTGTGCGCTCGATCGTCGCCGACCCGAGCGGCTACTGGAACGGACTCACCCGCGCCGAACAGGGCGTAAGCGGCTTCATCGTCGCGTTCGTGGTACTGCTGCTCTTCGGGCTGCTTACCGGCGGGCTCGCGCCGACGTACTTCCTGTTCCTCGTCGGACTCGCCGGAATGTACGCACTCATGTCACTCGGCCTCAACGTACAGTGGGGGTACACCGGCCTGATCAACTTCAGCGTCGCTGCCTTCTTCGGTATCGGCGCGTACGGAACCGCACTCGCCTCGTCGAGTTCCTCGCCCATCGCCGGCGACCTCGCGCCCGTCGTCGGACTGCTCGTCGCGCTCGTGCTCGCGGCAGTCCTCGCGCTCCTCATCGGCATCCCGACCCTCAGACTGAGAGCCGACTATCTCGCCATCGCCTCCATCGGACTAGCCGAAGTCGTTCGCATCATCATCCTCAACGAAGACCAGTGGACGAACGGGAGCGCCGGACTCCGGGGCATCCCGACCTTCTTCGACGGCTGGCCGGTGCTCTCGACGTTCCCACAGACGATGCCCGGCATCGCCATCTCGTGGCTTCCGGGGGAGACCATCGTTCTCCGCCAGTCGTTCTGGCAGGCGACGCTGAACGTCACACTGGTCTTGGCCTTCATCGGCGTGAGCTACTTCGTTCTGAAGCGCGCCCACCGCTCGCCGTGGGGCCGCCTCCTCCGAACCATCCGGGGTGACGAGGATCTCGCGCGGGCGCTCGGGAAGAACACCTACCGCTACAAGATGCAGGCGTTCGTGCTCGGCAGCCTCATCATGGCGCTGGCGGGCGTGTTCTACGCCCACCTGAACCTCTACGTCGGCCCGGGTGACCTCAACCCCATCACGACGTTCTACGTCTGGGTCGCCGTCATCCTCGGCGGCAGCGGGTCGAACCGCGGCGCGCTGTTCGGCGGCTTCGTCATCGTCGCCATCCAGCAGGGAACGCGGTTCCTCAACGACTTCGGGTGGATTCCGTTCGACGTCGCGCCGCTGCGCCTGCTCGTCATCGGCGTCATCATCGTCCTCATCATGCGGTTCCGCCCGGAGGGCGTCCTGCCACCCCAGCGCGAGCTCATCTGGCCGAGCGTCGTCGACGAAGCACCCAAACAACCGGACACTGGCGTTCGTGACGCCAAAGCAGGTGAGAGCGAATGACGGACAGTCAAGCCACGCAGGTCGCCGAAGGCGAATCGAACGACGACGAGCGAACCGCGAACATGGACACGGAGGACGTCGTCCTCAGCGTCGAGGATCTCGTCAAGTCGTTCGGCGCGCTGGTCGCGACCGACCACGCCACCTTCGAAGTCGAACGCGGCACCATCACCGGCCTCATCGGTCCGAACGGCGCCGGCAAGTCGACGCTGTTCAACCTCATCTCGGGGTTCTACGAGGCCGACGAGGGCCGCGTCGAGGTCAACGGGACTGACGTGACCGGCATGGAGCCCTACGAGGTCGCCGAGTACGGGCTCATCCGGACGTTCCAGACCCCGCGCAAGCTCGAGGGCATGACCGTCCGCGAAGCGATGCTGGTCGGGCCACGCAATCAGCCCGGCGAGTCGTTCGTGAAACTGTTCACCGACCCCGAGAGCGTCCGGGAGTACGAGCAGAAGAACCTCGACGACGCCCAGCAGATACTGGAGGACTTCGAGATCGACCACCTCGCCACCCAGCCCGCGACGAAGATATCGGGCGGACAGATGAAGCTGGTCGAACTCGCTCGGGCGATGCTCGCGGACCCGGAAATCCTGTTGCTCGACGAGCCGGCGGCGGGCGTGAATCCGACGCTGCGAAAGCAACTCGCTGAACAGATCCGGCGGCTCAACGAGCAGGGGACGACGTTCCTGCTCATCGAACACGACATGGAGTTCGTGATGAGTCTCGCCGACCCGGTTATCGTTCTCGACCGCGGAAGCGTCCTCATGGAGGGGACGCCCACGGAAGTCCAGAACGACGACCGCGTTATCGACGCGTACCTCGGAGGCTAACATGAGCACGAACGAACCCCCCATCGACGAGACGGCTGCGAGCGGTGACGAGGCGGTGACCGACCACGTCCTCGAACTGGACGGCGTCGACAGCGGGTACGGCGAGGTACAAGTCCTCGACGACTGCTCGATGCACCTGGACTCCGACGAGATCGTCTGCCTCATCGGCCCGAACGGCGCCGGCAAGTCGACCGTTCTCAAGACCGTGTTCGGGATGCTCGACCCGTGGACGGGAACCGTCACCTACCACGGGGAGGACATCGGCGGCATGGCCCCCGAGGAGATCGTCCGGGACGGCATCGGCTACGTCCCGCAGACCGACAACGTGTTCGGGTCGCTGTCCATCGAGGAGAACCTCCGGATGGGCGGTGTCGCCCGGAACGACGGGCTCGACGCGGTCATCGACGACCTCTACGAGCGGTTCCCGCTGCTCGACGAGAAGCGGCGCGCGAAGGCGCGCACGCTCTCCGGCGGTCAGCGCCAGGTGCTCGCGTTCGCTCGGGCGCTCGTGATGGAGCCGGACGTCCTGCTCATCGACGAGCCGTCCGCGGGGCTGGCTCCCAACACCGCACAGGAGGTGTTCGGCCACGTCGAGGCGGTCAACGACATGGGCGCGGCCATCCTGATGGTCGAGCAGAACGCCAAGGAAGGCCTCGGTATCTCCGACCGCGGATACGTCCTCGATCAGGGAACCGTCCGGTTCGAGGGCGAGGCCGACAGCCTGCTGGACGACGACGAGGTGTCGAAGCTCTACCTCGGCGGTGCCTGAACGCCCATCCGTCGTTCCGACTACAGTGCTCCACTCGCTGACCCATTCCGGGCGTGCTATTCGGGAGCGCCCTGCCCTCGATACGTGACCGCCCTCCGCAAGTACGCGTTCGCACTCGGCCCGCTCACTGCGGCCGCCCTCTGGGGCGGGATGTACGTCGTCAGCAAGTGGAGCTTCGCGTTCGTACCACCGGTGACGATGGGGTTCTTGCGCGTCACCGTCGGCGCCGTCGCGCTCTGGCTCAGCGTCCGCGCGAGCGACTGGCGTGCACGCCGTGACGCTGGCGGGAACCGCCGTAACCGAATCGACCCCGGAGACTGGCCGGCATTCGTGGTTCTCGGCTGCTGGGTGACCGCCACCATCGTCACGCAGTTCCTCGGAACGGAACTCACGAACGCCAGCCAGGGGTCGCTTCTGACCGTTCTGACGCCCGTCTTCGCCGTCGTGCTCGGTGCGAGCGTGCTCGGCGAGCACGTCACGCGTGCCAAGGCGAGCGGAATCGCCCTCGCCGCCGTCGGAACCGTCATCGTGCTCGCCGGCCAGTACGACCTGACGAGCGTCGCGGCGGGTAACGCCGCCGGCGTCGCCCTGCTCGTGCTCGCCAGTCTCGCGTGGGCGGGCTACACCGTCTGGGGCGTGTCGGTCGTCCGAACGTACGGCGCGCTGACCGCCGCCACCTACTCCACGATCGCTGCCACGCCCATGCTCGCCGCGTTGGCAGCCGTCGAACTCGCCGTCCTCGGGCGAGGGATCGGCTCCATCCCGCTGTCCGCCGATGTCGTGTTCGCCGTCGCGTATCTCGGGCTGGCCTCCACCGCCGCCGCGTGGTACGTCTGGTACAAGGGCTTGGAGTTCGTTCCCGCCGGAACCGTGGCGGTCTTCTACTTCGTCCAGCCGGTCGTCGGTATCTCGCTCGGGTCGATCCTGCTCGGCGAGCAAATCGGATCCGGCTTCGCGCTCGGGAGCCTCGTCATCGCGCTCGGCGTCTGGGTCGTTAGCCGGGAACGCGGCGACGACACCGACACGGACTCGGCCGAGCGATGACGTCCGGAACGCGATAGGGCAGCGAAAGCCGGTGTCACGCCCCACGCCGAGACGACTGCCGTCACACCGAGGGGTGTCCGAAGCGTTCGTCTTCGTGTCGAGGCTGCTGGAGGATCGTTAGTCACGCCACGTTCCCGCTCGGCCCGGCGACCCGCGAGGACGCACTCGACCGCATCGACGGCCTCGTCGAAGCGTCGCAAGCGGAGGACGGAATGTTCGCCGACCACGCGGCGACGGACGTCTCGGATCCGAACCTGATCCGGTTCTTCGAGCAGTACGAGGACGAAGCCGCGTTCGAGTCGCACACCCGAACCGGACACGGCCAGGAGTTCGAGACGGCGCTCCCCGACGGCCTCGCCGGCGAGCCCGACGTACGCCGGTTCGACGTCGCCTCCGAAAGGAACTCAGCCGGTAGCGGGCCGCTCCCATCGGGCGCGCACCGCCGGAACAGTTTTCGGCGTGCCGGTTCTGTCGCCGCGTATGCACGAGAAACTCGACCGCAGCCACGGTAACGTACTGGGCTACGAGGTGCGGGACGAACTCGGCGAGGACGACCTGGCGGCGATCCTCGAAGACTTCGAAGAGACGATTCGCGAGGAGGGGTCGGTTCGCGTGCTCGTCGAGATGCCGTCGGTGCCGACGCCGCAGCTGGACGCGCTCGACGAGGACGTCGGGTTCTGGCTGGAGCACGGCGACGACATCGAGAAGTACGCGGTCGTCGGCGACAGCACGCTCGTCGAGTGGGCGACCGCGGCCGGTGACCGCGTCTCGAGTATCGACATCCGGCACTTCGACGCGGGCGACATCGACGACGCGTGGGCGTGGGTGGACGCCTGAGGCGGTATCGACCGCCGCCAGTGGTCGTGCCGGGCCGTTACCTGTCGAGACGGCGGGCGTTCTCGCGGACGGCCTCCTCGGTGAGCGACCTGCCCGCGACGGGAGTGCCGTTGAGCCAGAGCGCGCTGGCGATGTTCGCGGCGAGTTCGACGAGATCCGCCGTGGTGAACGTGGCAGGCGGGTGGATGGTGCGGCCGTCGAGCACGTAGTCCTCGGGAAGCGGGGGATAGTTGTAGGTGGAGACGCTGCCGAGGCCGTTCTGGGCGGCGACGGGATACCGGATGGTCAGGTGGTGTTCGTCGAGGCCGGTGGAGGTCGCGTCGAGGTGAACCGGGTAGCCGCCGCCGGCGCGCCGGGAGAGGCTGGCGTAGGGAACGCCGGTGAGTCGGACGGTCTCGCGGGGGATGCCGGCGGCGTCGAGCGCGTCAGTGACGGGGAACGCGATGGCGAGTGCGGCGAGGAGGCGGGCGAGCGCGTCGACTCCAACGTCGCCGTACGCGAGCGCAGTGACGAGGCCGCGGTCCGTCCCCGCCCACCGGCCCGGAGTCCTCCTCGTCGTCCCCGCTCTCGCTCTCGCGCTCGACCGCGAGTTCGGCGTCCTCGTCGCGCGCGCCGACGAACGCGAGCCGCTCGCCGTCCGGCCCCCACTGGGGGTTCGACGCGTCGGACGCCCGCGTGAGCCGGTAGGGGTCGCGGGAGCCGTCCGTCGGCGCGACGAACAGCGACGTCCGCGAGTCGTCCTCGGACTCGTCGAACTCGGTCGCGAGGAACGCCACCCGGTCGCCGTCCGGCGACACGGCGGGCGAACTCGGGATGCTGTAGTCGTAGTACCGCTCCGCCGAGAAGTCGCCACTCATGGGTGTTCGTCGCACACGCCCCCAAAGAGCCTAGGGTCTCCGGAAATCCGCCGGGGTCACTCCACGAGCGTCTCCGCGTCGTCGTGAGAGACGGCGACCGCGTGCCCGGTGTGTCGGGCGTGCGTGCGCGCCCACCGCGTCGCCGGACGCTCCGCGAGGAACGACTCCCGGTTCGGGCACTGCCGGCACTCCACCCGGTAGGGCGTCACGCCGTCCGGGAAGTGGCCGGTGTGGCGCTGGTGGTCGAGCGCGAACTGCTCGACCGCCTGATTGCCCGCCTTCAGTTCGTCGAGTTCGTACGCGAGATCCCACTCGTCGCCGCAGCGCGAACACGACACCGTCGGCGTGTCGTCCACGTCGGGGTCAGTGTCGTCCACGTCCGGAATGTCCATACGGGAGAGAGTCACGGCACCCACTTCAGCGTCCGGGGAACGAGTCGTCCTCGATGACGCCGGGGTCGGCGCTCCCGACCGGTTCGGGGTCGTACTCGGGGCCGACCCCCGCGGTTCCGCGTTCGCCGCGCTCGACAGGCGCGCGCCCCTTCTCGGCGGCGTCGCGGTCGGCGCGGTCGAGCTTCCGGTCGACGCGCGCGACCGACCGCGAGAGCCCGGCCCGCTCGTAGTGCTCGCGCGCGGCTTCGAGGTGGACGCGACGAACGCCCGGGTCGTCGCCCTCCAATGACGCCTCCGCCTCGCGCTTCTGCCCGCGGAGGTGCGCGACGGATTCCCGCCGCCGACCCCCGGGAACGTCGTACTCGGCGAGGGCGTCGATTGCGTCCTCCACGAGTTCGACGGCGCGCGCGTCCCGACCCGAGGACGCGTACTGGTTCGCGCGGACGACGCTCCGACTGTACAGCGGATCCCACGCGTCGAGGGCGTCGTGGTCGGCCGCGAGCGCCTGCGCGCGGTCGAACGCCGCGACGGCGCGGTCGTGGTTGCGCGCGCTCCGGTGGCGGTGGCCGACCGCGAGGAGGCGAGCGTACTCGGCGCGCGCCGAGACGGCGCCGAGGCCGATGGCTTCTGCCACGTCCGCGGCCGCCGCGTGCAGGAGTTCCGGGAATCGGGCGTCGGTTCGCGCGACCTCTCCCGTCCAGTGGAGAGCGTTCGCGAGCGCGAACGCGAAGTCGTCGTCGGACTCGGTGGCGGCCGCGGCGAGCGCGTCCCGCCACTCTCGGCCGCGGTCCCAGTAGTCGGCGTCGAGCGCGCGCCGCTTCGCGGAACCGTACGCTTCCCGGGTGTCGAGGTGGCGGCGGACGTACTCGCGAGCACGCTCACGTCCCGCGTCGCCGCGGACGATGCGGGAGAGCGCGACCGCGTGGAACCGCCCGTCGTCGCGCTCGGCGAGGCCGCCAGGGGTGTAGTCGAGGCGTCGGAGTCGGGCGCGGGCGGTCGGCCAGTCCGGCGCGACGGACACGAGGGCGGAGAGCGCGTCCGAGACGTCTACGTCGCCGATGTCGTCGATGTCGTCGAGGCTGGCGGCGAACGACTCGAACGCGCGCCGCGTGCCGGTGGCGAGGCCGACGCGGGCGACGGCGGCGTGCCGGACGACCGGGTAGCGCACGGCGTGGACGGCGTCTGCGGCGCGCTGGCTCGCGGCGGTGACGGCGCCGAGGAGGCGCGCGACGCCGGGCGGGTCGAGGACGAACCCCGCGAGAAACGGGAGGGATTCGGGGTTCGGGACGGCGTTCAGCACGGTCTTCGCGGCCGTTCGGTCGCCGTCGGCCGCGTCCGCGAGCGCGTCACCGAGGACGGGGCCGGGGAGGCGGATGGCGAGGTGGTCGCTCGGAAAGGCGAGTCGGACGCGCGCGAGCCGTGTCGATTCGGGAACGGTGACCGTCCAGTCGTCGAGCGTCGCGCCGGTCGCGGCGTCGAGCGCGGGGGCGTCCGCGGGGAAGTCGAGTCGGTAGCGACGCTCGGGATTCTCGCCGCGTTCGTGGTCGCCGAGCACGCGCGTGACGCGCGCGACGGCGTCGCCGGTGCCGACGGTCCAGCGGGAGCGCTCCATCACGCGAGGGAAGGGCGGCCGGGCGTAATAGCCCACCGTCTCGACCGAAGAATTATGCCGGCCCGCGGTCGTGTGACGTGTACGTGAAACGAGACGGGGTAGCCGATGGCTGAGGGGACGGCGATCGGCACGGACGGCGGCGGTCGGAGCGTGGGGCGCGCGCTGCTCGCGGCCGCGGTAGTCGTCGGCGTCGTGCTCGCGACGGGCGTCGCGCCCGCGTTCGGCTCCGTCGCCGGGGGCGCGCCGCTCGCCAGCCTCCTCCCCGTCGTCGACCCGCCCGCGGACGCCGGGGCCGGCGGGGCTTCGGGGAGCGCGCTGTCCGGCGGTGGGCTGGGCGCGCTGAACGCGGGCTCGCAGGTCGGCGTTGGGGGCGACCTCGCGTCGAACGCCTCCGCGTTCCAGTCGCTGAACGACGAGGTTCACTTCGTCGTCGAGAGCCCGCAGCCGGCCTACTGGCGGACGAACGCGTACACGACCTACACGGGAACGGGCTGGTCGAGTGACGGCGAGCGGCGCGCGTACGACCCACCGGTCGCCTCCGGGGCCGGGAACGCGTTCTCCTATCGGGTGACGCTCCGGCAGGCCGCGACCTCGCTCCCGGCGGTGTGGACGCCGCGAACGCTCGACACGAACACCGACCTGTCGGTGACACCCACCGATGGCGTGATCGCGCAGTCGCGGCTTCCCGCGGGCACGACGTACTCGGGGACGAGCGTTCGGCCGCCGGACGACCCCGGCCTGTTGCGGTCGCTCGGCACGGACTATCCGCGCGGCATCGAGTCGACGTACACTCAGCTTCCCGAGGAGTCCCGGGACGCCTTGACGCCGCTCGTGAACAACATCACCGCGGGCGCGGAGACGCCGTACGACGCCGCGAAACAGGTGGAGAACTGGCTCGAATCGACCAAGGAGTACTCGCTGAACGTCACCGACGCGCCGAACGGGAACGTCGCGACCCAGTTCGCATTCCAGATGGAGACGGGGTACTGCGAGTACTTCGCGACGACGATGGCCGCGATGCTGCGCACGCAGGGGATTCCCGCCCGGTACGTCGTCGGGTACTCGACCGGCGAGCAGACCGGCGAGGACGAGTACACGGTTCGCGCGATGAACGCCCACGCGTGGGTGGAGGTCTACTTCCCGGACGTGGGCTGGGTGCGCTTCGACCCGACGCCCGCGAGCGAGCGGCTCAGCCAGGAGAGCCAGGCCCTCCGGAATCAGACCGGTTCCGGCTACGAGACGGTTACGCCGACCACCCAGCCGCCGAGCGACGACACGACCACGACGCCGCCCGACGGCACCACCACGACTGACGGCACGACCACGACGACCGACGGTTCCGGCAGCGGGAGCGACTCCGGCGACGGTTCCGGTTCGGACGGCGCGCAATCGGACGGCTCCGGTTCCGACGGTTCGCAGGCCGCCGGCGGGCTGTCGGTGTCGCTGAACCGGACGCCGGTTCCGGGCGCGGCCGTGGCGGTGACGGTGACCGCGGGCGGGAACCCGGCGTCCGGCGTGGACGTGTTCTTCAACGGGGAGCGCGTCGGCGTGACGGGCGCGGACGGAACGGTGGTCGGCGTGGTGCCGTACGCCCGGGAGTTGACGGTGCGCGCGAAGGCGGAGACGGTGACGTGGCAGGCCGTCGGCGCGTCGTTCGAGAGCGGGTTCGCAACGGGGAGCGCGTCGATTCCGGCCGCGGCCGCGAACAACTCCACGACGTACGCCGTGGCGACGAACGCGTCCGTCTCGCTGCTGGGGCGGACGGTCACCGGGAACCCGGTGACGGTCGTCGCAGCGGTCGACGGCGTTCCCGTGCGTGACGCCGCGGTCTTCCTGAACGGCGAGCGGGTGGCGACGACGAACGACTCGGGGCGGGCGCGGGTGACGCTACCCGCGGAGCCGGGGAACGCGACCGTGCGCGTGGTTCGCGACCCCGTGAACGGCTCCGCGGCGGTGCGACTCGAACGGCTGTCCCTGTCGGGCGAGCCGTCGCTCCCGCTCGCACTCCCGGGAACGGCCGCGACGGTGACGGCGACGCTGAACGGCACGCCCGTCGCTGACGTGCCCGTGTTCCTCGACGGCGAGCGAGTGGGCGTGACGGGCGCGGACGGGACGCTCCGCGTGTCGCTGCCGGTCGCGTCGTCCGCCGCCGCGACCGCCATCGCGTACGGACAGGAGCGCACGCTGACGTTCGACGGGCTCTTCCTGCACGCGGGCGGCGTCGCGCTCGGTCTGCTCGGCGTGCTCGGCGGCGCCGTCTACGGACTGGGGCGGTACGGCACGTCGCCGCGCGGCCTGCTCGCGTGGGTGGTCGGCGCGGCGGTGGCGGTCGCGCGCGCCGCCGTGAACCTCGTCGTGGCGCTCGCAGGACGCGCGGTCGCGGCGGTGCAGCGCGCGCTCGCCGCCGTCGCGAACACCGTCCGCGGCCGGCGGTCGCCCCGGGAACTCGCGGCGGCGTTCGCCGCGTGGCTCGCCGCGCTGCGCGAGGACGCCGCCGCCCGAACGCGCTCGGTTCGAGGCGTATTCGGGTCGGGTGACGCGGACGGGGAGGCCGCGGAGGTATCGGAGGCCCAGCGGACGCTGCGGGACGCGTGGCGCGACTTCCTCGAGGCGACCTCGGTTCGGCGGCCGGCCCGGCACACGCCCGGGGAGCTCGCGACGCACGCCGTCGAGCGCGACGACCTGCCGGCGGACGCAGTGCGGGAGGTGCGGGACGCGTTCCGGTCGGTCGAGTACGGCCGACGCGACCCCGACGACCGCCTCCCCGCGGTCGAGGACGCGATGCGGGAGATAGAGGCGGCCCGCCGCCCCGACGACGGAGGTGAGCAGTGATGCGCCTCCGGACGTGGCTCGGCGGAACCGTCGGGCTGGCGTCGCTCGCGGCGGCCTCCCTCTACACGTACCGACCGCGGCTGGTCGCATCGGTCGCGCCGCTCGCGAACGTGCAGGCCGCGCTCGGCGGCCTGGAACCAACGCCGGTGCTCGCGGGAGTGGGCGCGGTGCTCACGCTGTACGCGGCGCTGCGGGCGTGGCAGCCGTTCAGCCGGGACGCCTCGCCGACGGACGGATCCGCGGCAGCGCGGTTCGCGGCCGCCCGCGAGCGCCCGCCCGAGTTCGTGTACGGCGACGACCGCGCGCGAACCGCGGCCGCGATGGACGCGACGGTGACGGGCGCCGTCGACGGCTCCCGGGACGCGCTCACGACGACGCGGAACGCGCTCCGCAGTACGGCGGTCGCGGTGCTCGACCGCGCGGACGGCGTGGACGACGCGGAGGCGGCGGTCGCGGCGGGCGCGTGGACGGACGACCGCGTCGCGGCGGCGTTCCTCGCCGACGATGCGTCCTATCCGTTGTTGAGTCGGCTCCGGTCGTGGGTCGACCCCGCGGCAGCGCGGGAGCGCCGTATCGAGCGCACGCTCGCCGCCATCGAGGAACGGAGGGGCCGCGATGAGTGACGGCGTGCGCGAGCGCTCCGGCCGGTGGAGCGTGGCGGGCGTCGGCGCGCTCACGCTCGCGGGCGTCGGCTTTCTCTACACCGCGCCGCTCGTCATCGCCGCCGCGGCGATTCCGGCCGCGTTCGCCGCGTACGACGCCCTGACCACGGTTCCGTCGCGGGGTCGAGTGCGCGTAGTGCGGGAGTTCGGCGCGAGCGCGCCGCGGCCGGGCGAGCGCGTCACGGTCACGCTCACCGTGGAGAACACGGGCGAGTCGGCGATTCCCGACCTCCGCGTCGTGGACGGCGTGCCGGACGAACTCGCCGTCGCGTCCGGCGCGCCCCGCGTGTCCACCGCGCTCAGCGCGGGGTCGGCGACAACGGTCGAGTACGCGGTGGTTGCGAAGCGCGGGACGTACGAGTTCGGCGCGCCGGTCGCGCGAGCGCGGTCGTTCTCCGCGTCTACCGCGGTCACCGTCGACGTCGACCCGGACGGCGACACCGAACTCGTCGGCCAGCGCGCGGTGGACGCGCCGCCGATCACGGACTCGACGACGCTCCGCGCGGGCACGCAGACGACCGACCGCGGCGGGAGCGGCCTCGAATTCCACGCGACCCGCGAGTACCAGCACGGCGACCCCGTGAACCGCCTGAACTGGCGGCAGTACGCGAAGACGGGCGAACTCTCCACGGTGGAGTTCCGAGAGGAGCACGCGGTTCGCGCCGCGCTCGTCGTGGACGCGCGCACGCCGACCCGGGTCGTGCCGAGGCCGGGCGAACCGACGGGAACCGAACTCGCCGGGTACGTCGGCCGCCGACTCCACGGCGCGCTGACCGCCGCGAGCATCGACACGGACGTGACCGCCGTCGGCCTCGCCGCCGACCACGGCGCGCCGCTCGGCCCGGACGGCCTCCCGTGGGCGGACGCCGCGGACGGCCGGGAGACCGCCGCCCTCGTGTTCTCCGCCGTCGAGGCCGCCGCGGACGACACCCCCGACCCGGACGCCGCCTGGCAGTCGACGCCGCCGAACGCCGAGTCCTGGGACGCCGCGACGACCGACTGGGTGACGGAACTCGGCGAGCGCCTCCCCGCCCGCGCCGAGGTGGTCGTGGTGTCGCCGCTGCTCGACAACTGGCCCGTGCGCGCCGCGAGCGCGCTCGCCACCCGCGGCTACGGCGTCACCGTCGTCAGCCCCGACGTGGTTGCCGAGTCGTCCGTCGGCGGCCGCCTCGCGCGCGTCCACCGCGACCTCCGGACGCGAACCCTCCGCGAGCGCGACGTGCGCGTCGTCGACTGGAGCCTGGACGCCCCGCTCGACACCGTCCTCGACGCCTCCCTCTCCCACGTCCTCAGCCAATGACACGGACACTCACCGACACCACGTGGCGGCCGACCCGTCTCGGGACTGCAGTCGTCCTGCTCGGAACGCTCGCGGTCAGCGTCGCGCTCGCTCGTCCGCTCGGCCTCGAACCCTCGGTGATGCTCGCGTGGACGGCGGCTGTGCCGTTCGCGCTCGGGCTCTGGCTCGTCGAACGGGAACGCTGGCGGCCCGCCGCGCGGTTCCTCGCGGGCGTCGCCGCCCTCCCGATCGGCGTCGGCGTCGCCGTCGGTGCGGTGTACGCGGCCGTGACTCTGTTCGGAGCGTTGTTCCCACAGCCGACCGCGGCGCAGGTCGCGGAGGCGACGCTCGTCGTGCTCGGCCGCCTCGCCGTCGTCGTCGGCCTCACCGCCGCCGCGCTCGGCGCGACCGTGAGCGTCGCCGACCTCGCGGACCGCACCAGCCTCCGGCGATTCTCGAAGGTCGCCGGTCGAACCGCGTTCGTCGCCATCACCGCGGCGGGCGTGCTCGTCGCGCTCGCCGTCGTCGGCCACACCGAAATCGGCGGTCTCCAGGGAACCGTCGGCGACACCGCGTCGCGGGGCGTGGACACACTCTCGACGGCGCTACTGTCGCCGAGCGCCGACCGTCCACACCTGTTTTCGTTCGCGGCGCTGCTCGTGCTCGCGTCCCTGACGGTCGCGGGCGCGCTCCGCTCGCTCCCCGTCGCGGAACTCCTCGACGCCCCCGAGGCCGTGACCGCGGTTCGCCGCGGGCTCTACCAGCTCACGCTCGCCGGCCTCGTCCTGCTCGCCGCGGGCACGCTCACGCGGTTCGCCCTCTCGCCGACCCGCCTCCGCCGCGCCCTCCCCGCGAGCGCCTACGACGTACTGCTCGCCGCCACGACGCTCGGCGCCCTGAGAACCGTGTTCGTCGCGGCGGCCGTGGCCGGTATCGCGGGCGTGCTCGTCGGCCGGCTGTTCCGCCGGCTCGCGCGGGCGTCCGCCGAGTCGGCGGTCGCGCGGAACGCGCCGACTGTCGCCGGGGGCGCACTCGTCGCCGGCACGTTCGCCGTCCACGAACCCCTCGTCGCCGCCCTCCGCGGGTTCGTGCTCTCCCAGCTTCCGTACACCGTCGTCGGCACGGTGCGCGAGCAGTCCGACGCCATACTCTCCTACTACGGAGCGTTCACCGTCGCCGCCGTCCTGCTCGCCCTCGTCCTCGTCGCCGCCACCGCGACCCTCGTCGCCGCGCGCGTCGGCGTCGCCGTCCGAATCCTCCCCCTGAACGCGTTCGGCCCCGCGCTCGCCGCCGCCGGCCTGTTCGTCGCCGCCGCGTTCGCCGGCACGACGGACGCCGTCACGCCCGTGCGGTTCCTCGCGTGCGTCGTCGCCGCGCTCGTCGTCTGGGACGCCGGCGAGTACGCCACCCGACTCGGTGACGAAATCGGCCGACACGTCTCCACCGCGGGCGTCGAGGGCGTCCACCTCGTCGGCACGCTGCTCGTCGGGGCCGCCGCCGCATTGCTCGCGGTCGGCGTCGCGGACTACGGCACCGCGATGTCCTTCGCGAACCCGAACGCGCTCCCCGTCGCCGTCGTCGGAACCGGTGTCGCGCTGCTCGCGCTCGTGTTCGCGCTCAAGTGATCAGTCCGCGACCGCCGGCACGTCGAGGCTGTCGAGCGCGTCCCCGATCACGTCCGCGCGGTCGACGCCGCGGACGTTCGCCTCCGCGGTGAGGACGAGTCGGTGCTGGAGCGCGGGCCCCGCGACCCGCTTCACGTCGTCCGGAACCACGTAGTCGCGGCCCTGCACGACCGCCGCGCCCCGGGACGCCTCGAACAGCTTCTGGATGCCGCGCGGGCTGACGCCCACGTCCACGCGGTCGTCCTCGCGCGTGCGCCGCCCGAGTTCCACCACGTAGTCCCGGAGGCGTTCCTCCACGTCCACCGTCTCGACGGTCGCCTGAATCGCCCGGACGGTCTCCGGGTCGAGGACGCGCCCGACGGTCGGAATCTGAGTGTCGCGCTCCGCGCGGCGGTCGATGAGGTCGCGCTCGCCCGCGAAGTCCGGGTAGCCCATGTCTGTCTTCACCATGAAGCGGTCGCGCTGGGCCTCGGGGAGACCGAACGTTCCCTCCTGCTCGACCGGGTTCTGGGTAGCGATGACGAAGAAGGGGTCGGGGAGGTCGTGGGTCGTCCCGTCAACGGACACCTGGCCTTCGCCCATCGCTTCGAGGAGCGCGGCCTGCGTCTTCGGCGGCGCGCGGTTGATCTCGTCCGCCAGCACGACGTTCGCGAACAGCGGGCCGGGGTTGAACGAGAACTCGCCCGTGGACTCGTTGTAGATGTTCGACCCCGTGATGTCCGCGGGGAGGAGGTCGGGCGTGAACTGCACGCGGGAGAACTCGAGGCCGAGCGCGGTAGCGAAACTCCGCGCGGTGAGCGTCTTTCCGGTTCCGGGAACGTCTTCGAGGAGGACGTGGCCGTCCGCGACGAGGCTGGTGACGACGAGTTCGAGGAACTCCTCGCGGGTGACGACCGCGCCGCTCACCTCGTCGAGGACGTCGCGCAGGCGAGACGCTGCCTCTGCGTGTTGCATACAGGAAGGGGCGACCCCGGGAGTAAATACGTGTCGCCGCTACGGGGGGCGTTCGAGCGAGAACCGGTCTCGCGTGTAGGAGTAGAGACTGCCCGCGAGGCGGCCGACGGCGTCGAGTTCCCGCACGTCCAGTTCGCCCTCGGGCGCGAGCGCGTCGTCCACGTGCACGTACTCCACCTCGCCGACGACGAGCACGGAGTCGCCGACGCGGAGCGTGTCGTAGAGCGAGCACTCGAAGTTCACCGGGGACTCCGCCACCCGCGGGGGCGCCACTCGCTCCGACTCGACGCGCGTCACGCCCGCGTGCTCGAACTCGGACGCCTCCGCGCGCAGGGTCGCGCTCGTCTCGTTCATCGCCTCCACCGTCTCCCCGGTGACGACGTTCACCACGAACTCCTGCGTCTCCCGGACGTTCCGCGTCGTGTCCTTCGAGCGCTCGCCCGTGTCTATCGGCGAGAACATCACCGTCGGCGGCTCCACCGACACGACGTTGAAGAAGCTGTACGGCGCGAGGTTGTCCACCCCGTCCGCGCTCGTCGAGGACACCCACGCGATGGGACGCGGCACCACCGCCCCCGAGAGCGTTCGGTACATCGACCCCACCTCGTCCGGCGCGTACTCCATACCCCGAGCACTCGCCCGCCCGCCGAGTCCCTTTCGACTCGCTACGGGAAGATGGACTCCGGCAGGTACGCCGTGACCGTCCAGTTGGGGGCGTCCACGACCTCGCTGATTTTGAGGTCGACGACGGCGGAGCAGAGGATGTAGGCCTCGCCGCGAGTGAGGTCGCGTTCGGCTTCGAGGTGGTCTATCATGTGGCGAATCGCCTTCTTCGTGGCGTCCATGAGGTCGTCGGCGATGCCGGTGGTGGCGTACATCGGTTCGTCCGCGCCGGTCGGCGTGTACGGGTGGTCGCTCTCGAACTGGGGCTGGGAGATGTCCATGTCCGTGCGGACGTCGAAGCGCGCGGTGACGAACATCGGGGCTTCGATGCCGGTCACGCAGACTTCGCCGTCGCCCTGTGCTGCGTGACAGTCGCCGGTGGAGAACAGCGCGCCCGCGACCTCGACGGGGAGGTATATCGTGGAGCCGGCGGTCATGTGCTTTACGTCCATGTTCCCGCCCACGTCGCGCGGCGGGAGGGTGTCGTGCGCGCCGTCCGCCGCGGGCGCGTTCCCGATGGTTCCCGGGAACGGGTGGAGCGGGACGTCGATGTCGTTCACGAAGTGGCCGGTGTCGCCGTCGAGTTCCCAGGCGTGATAGCCCGAGTCCTCGAAGTCCTCGGGGAGCAGGCCGAGACCCATGTCGCCCGGCATGAAGCCCGTGTACCCCCAGCCCTTGTGTTCGAGGTCGAGGAGTTCGACTTCGAGGACGTCCCCGGGTTCCGCGCCCTCGACGGAGACCGGGCCGGTGAGCGGGTGAACGGGGTCGAAACTCACCTCGCCGAACTCCGCGGCGGTCGTCTCCATGTCCACCTGGCCGTCCACGGCGTCCCGGCACTCGAAGCGCACCACCTCGCCGGGTTCGACGGTGAGAATCGGGTCGAGGGAGTTGTCCCACGCGTTGTGGATGTTCTCGTCGTCGTCGCCCAACTCGTAATCCACGCTGTATGCCATACGCACACGGACGACACGAGTCGACTTAACGATAGGTGCCCCGAGCGGCGGCGGTGTGAGGTGACGCAACGCATTTCCCCCTCGACACCCACCATTCGTGTATGACGTTCGACCCCGCCGACGAAGGCCTCGACACCGACGAAGTCCAGGAGCTCGTGGACGACACCATCGAGAACAACGAGGTCGTGCTGTTCATGAAGGGCACGCCGATGATGCCCCAGTGCGGGTTCTCCAAGCGCGCCATCGGCCTCCTCACCAAGTACAGAGAGGACGTGGAGACCGTGGACGTGCTCCAGAACCTGGAGGCGTTCCGCGCCGCGCTCGAAGAGTACTCCGGCTGGGAGACCATCCCCCAGACGTACGTCGAGGGCGAGTTCGTCGGCGGGAGCGACATCCTCGCCGAACTCGACGAACGCGGCGACCTGGCGGAGACGCTGAACGCCGAAGACGTCGAGGTCGACGCGAGCGACGACGCAGACGACGACCAGACCGTCGAATCCCCGTTCTGACGAACTACCGGTCTTCCTCCGACTCGGGCACTGCCCGCTTTCCGTCCCGATAGCGTTCACGCGCAACTCCGAGAACCGAGTACACGACGTAGAGAACGACGCCGACGGCGGCGAGCGCGAGTGCCGTGACCGCCAGCGTTTCGACGACTGCCATACCGACGGGTAGGCGCTCGAAAAACAAAAAACCGGAGCCGAGTAACCGCTAGTTCCAGGGGGCGAAGTCGGGGTCGACCTCGCGTTCGCGACGGTCGATGCCGTCGATCTTCTCGACGTCCTCGGGGTCGAGGTCGACGCCGAGGCTCTCCCAGTTGTCCCGGATGTGTTCCTCGCTCGTGGCTTTCGGGATGGCGGTGACGCCCTTCTCGCGCGCCCACGCCAGCGCGACCTGCGCGGCGCTCGCGTCGTGCGTCTCCGCGACCTCCGCGATAGTGTCGTCGTCGAAGACCGCGCCGCGGGCGAGCGGGCTGTACCCGACGAGTTCGACGTCGTGCGCTTCCGTGTACTCGCGGAGTTCCGTCTGGGGGAGGAACGGATGGAACTCGACCTGATTCGCGAACAGCGGCGCGTCGAGGACGTCCCGGGCCTCGTCGAGATGACGGGGTTCGAAGTTCGAGACGCCGACGCGCTCTATCTTCCCCTCGTCGTAGAGTTCGTCGAACGCGGAGAGCGTGTCTTCGGCGTCGTACTCGTTCGCCGGCCAGTGGACGTAGAGCAGGTCGACGTAGTCCGTCCCGAGTTTGTCGAGGCTCTCCTCGAAGCTCTCCAGGACGTCGTCGTGGGAGAGTTCGCTCGTCCAGATTTTCGTCGCGAGGAACACGTCGTCGCGGTCGACGTCGGCCCGTTCGATGCCGTCGCCGACGGCGTCCTCGTTCCCGTAAATCTGGGCGGTGTCCACGTGACGGTACCCCATGTCGAGCGCGGTCTGCACGGACTGCGCGCACTGTTCGGGGTCTTCGTTCTGCCAGGTGCCGATACCGAGCGCGGGCATGCCGCTATGCTGGGGGTAGTCGAACTCAGACATATCTGTTGGATGGAGCGGAACGTGAAAAGACGTTTTGGTAGCGGCGCTACAGGTAGTGCTCGGTGACGAGGCGCTTGAGGAGCGAGAGGTCGTCGAAGTGGAGGAATTTCGCGATCGCGATCGGGTTTCCGCCGTTCGCGTCCGTGAGCGTGTCCATGTTCGCGTCCTTCACGTCACGGAGGAGGCGGTCGTAGCGGTCGTCGTCCGCGAGGTACAGGAGGCGCGTCATCGCGAGGCGGCGCTTCGCCCCCGGCGCGACGTCCTGATGCCAGAGGTCGGCGTACGTCTCCATCGCCGCCTTCGACGTGTCCACGGTTCCGGTGAGACAGCGGTCGGCGGTGATGGCGGCGGCGCGCGCGGACTTCATGCCCTTGTGGATTCCCTCGCCCCAGAGCGGGTCGATGCTCGGCACGGTGTCCCCGATTGCCATGAAGCTGTCCGTGCAGAGCTGTCCGGGTTCCTGGATGTGCGCGGAGCCGCGGTGCTGTTTACCGTCGAGTTTCGTCGCGTTCTCGAACCGGGGGTCGTTGTCGAGCCAGTAGTCGAGGTAGCCGTCGATGCTCATTCCGTCCTTTCCGCGCTCCTGGTAGGACTCGTTCTGGATGTAACACAGCCCGACCTTCGCCGTGTCCTCGCCCGTGTGGAAGATCCAGGAGTAGCCGCCGGGCGCGAGGTCGTGGTCGAGGCGGAGCATCATCGCGCCGTGGAGGTCGGCGTAGTCGGGATGGTCGACCGCGACGCCGTCCATCTCCCACTCGATGCCGATGGCCTGATTGTGGCGCTCCAGGTCGCTCACACCGAGGTGTTTCGCGAGCGGCGCGGCCGGGCCCGTCGCGTCGACGACGATGTCCGCGTACACTTCCTCGTCGCCGCTGTACTCGACGCCCACGATTTCACCGTTCTCCATGATGGGCTTCGAGACGCGGGAGCCGAAGCGGTACTCCGCGCCGTGCTCTCGCCCCTCCTCGACGAGGAAGCGCTTGAAGTCCGCGAACTCCAGCACCGCACCGGGCTGGTTCTGGACGAAGTGCTCGTTCGGGGACTCGAGGACGACGCTGTCCGTGAACTGCATCACCACGTCGTCGGGAATCCCGAACGCGCCCATCATAGAGGGGAAGGTTCCCGCAGTGGACTTGTTCGACTGTCGCGGGAACTCGTCTTCTGGTTCGGTTTCGAGAACGAGAACGTCGTAATCGCGTTGCGCCAGGTCGCGAGCGCACTGCGCGCCCGCCGGCCCCGCTCCCGCGATTACCACGTCGAAACGCTCAGTCATACCCAGAAACATCCCCGTCGCGCTAATCAACCTTTCCGAATACGCACGCAGAGCGCCCGTATTCCGACGTTTCCCGGAGAACAGAACCGAATCGCCGGGGATTACGGCTCTCCGCCACGACCCGGGCGTATGGACGTGAGTCTGCCGCCCGAGGAGGGAGATACGTACACCTACGAGCGGACGTTCACTACCGACGAGGTCGAATCGTTCGCGGAGCTCTCGCACGACGACCAGCCCGTTCACAGCGTGCCCGACGACGAGGGGCGACTGATGGTGCAGGGACTCCTCACCGCGACGCTCCCGACCGCCATCGGCTCCGCGCTCGGCGTGCTCGCCTACCACATGGATAACCACTTCCACAGACCAGTCTATACGGGCGAACCCATCACCTGCGAAACCACGCTCACGGACGTGGAAGAACGCGACGACCGCTACGACATCCGCGGCGAAAACGTCTGCACGAACGAAGCGGGAGACGAAGTCCTCACAGGCTCGTTCGAGGGCGTCGTCTGGAAAGAATAAGGCGGTCGCGGTGATTGCACTGACATCGTACCGAGCGCGCCGTCGGCGTGCTCGGCGTTTTTAGTGGAGGTTTTTGCTCAAGCGGTCGCGCTTCGCGCGACCCGCCGAGCAAAAAAGTCCGTTAGTAGAACTCGCGGACGAGGTCCATCGCGCCGTCGGGCGCGCCGTCGGTGTCGATGTCCGCCATGTTGCCCTCGACGCCGTGGGCCTGTTCGTAGGACTGCACGTCGTCGTCCTGGTAGAGGACGCCCATGTACTCCTTCTCGCTGTCGAGGATCTTGTCCTTCGCCTGCTCCCGGTCGCTCGGGTCGTAGTCCGCGTCGTCGCCGCCGAGGTCGACGAGGCTGTCGCGGAAGTAGTCGTAGGTGTCCACGTCGTTGAACGTCACGCACGGGCTGAACGTGTTCACGAGGCTGAAGCCGTCGTGTTCGATGGCTTCCTCGATGATTTCCGTGTGGCGCTGGGCGTGACTGCTGAAGGACTGCGCGATGAAGCTCCCGCCCGCGGACAGCGCGAGCGCGAGCGGATTCACGGGCGGCTGCTTGGAGCCCTCGGGCGTGGTCGCGGTCTCGAAGTCCGACCGGCTGGTCGGGGACGCCTGGCCCTTGGTGAGGCCGTAGATGCGGTTGTCCATCACGACGTACGTGATGTCGATGTTCCGGCGGACGGCGTGGATGAAGTGACCGACGCCGATGGAGTAGCCGTCGCCGTCGCCGCCCGCGACCATCACTTCGAGGTCGGGGTTCGCGAGTTTGACGCCCGTACCGACGGGGAGCGCGCGACCGTGGACGCCGTGGAGCGCGTACGAGCGCATGTACGTCCCGATCTTCCCCGAGCACCCGATACCCGCGACGACGAACGTGTCGTCGGGCGAGTTCCCGGTGTTCGCGAGGGCTTTCATCATGCCGTTCATCGTGCCGAAGTCGCCACACCCGGGACACCAGGTGGGCTGCTTGTCGGACTTGAAGTCGGTGAATCTGACGTTGGAGCTCATGCTAGTTCCTCCTGGATGTCCTCGGCGAGTTCGTCCGCCTTGAACTGGACGCCGTTGTACTTGTTCACACGCTTCACGCGGGTAAGCGTGTCGTGCTCGACGAGGTCGGCGAACTGCCCGGTCGCGTTACACTCGACGACGACGACATCCTCGGCCTCCTCGACGTCCTCCGTGAGGTCTGGTCGCGGGAAGATGTAGGGGACGGAGAGCAGGCGCACGTCGACGTCCTCCTGGTCGAGGTAGTCCATCGCCTCGATGAGCGTTCCCTCGTTGGAACCCCACGAGATGACGAGGTTGTCGGAGTCGGGGTTGCCGAACTCGCGGTAGGAGAAGTCCTCTTCCTCCTCTGCGGTGGTGACCTTCTGCTGGCGCTTGTCGACCTGTTCGACGCGCACGTCCACGTCCTCGGTGCGGCGGCCGAGTTCGTCGTGTTCGAGGCCCGTGCTCATGTGCACGCCGCCCTCCGTGCCGGGGAAGGCGCGGGGGCTGACGCCGTCGGCGGTCACGGCGTGCGGCTTGAACTGGTCTTTCTCGTTCTGCCACTTCGAGATGTCGTCCTCGTCGACGACCTTCCCGCGGTCGATTTCGACCGCGTCCATGTCGAACGTCTCGGGGTCGAACGTCTGCTCGGTGACCGCCATCGCGAGGTCGGCGGTGAGGTAGACGGGCGTCTGGTACTTCTCGGCGAGGTTGAACGCCTCGATGGTCTTCCAGAAGCACTCCGCGACCGTCGTGGGCGCGAGGACGAACCGCGGGATCTCGCCGTGGCCGCCGTACAGCATCTGGTTCAGGTCGCCCTGCTCCTGCTTCGTCGGCATCCCCGTACTGGGGCCGGAGCGCATGACGTTCGTGATGACGAGCGGCGTCTCCGAGGTGGCGACCAATCCGAAGGTCTCCGTCATCAGGTCGATGCCGGGGCCGCTGGTCGCGGTCATGGAGCGCGCGCCGGCGCGCGCCGCACCGAGCGCCATGTTGATGGCGGCGAGTTCGTCTTCGGCCTGGACGACGTGCCCGCCGAAGTTCTCGATGCGGCCCTTGAGGTACGTCATCACGTCCGTCGCGGGCGTGATGGGGTAGCCGGCGTAGAACTTACAGCCGGCGGCGATGGCGCCCATCCCGATGGCTTCGTCGCCGTTCAGGAGGACGTAGTCGTTGTCCGTGGTCTCGAGGTCGAAGTCGAACGCGAGGTCGAACTCCTCGGTGACGTAGTCCGCGCCGAGACGCGCGGCCTCCTTGTTGTTCTCGACGATCTTCTCGCCCTTCCCGCCGAACTTCTTCTCGAGGGACTCGTCGAGGTTCTCGATGGGGAACCCGGCGACTTCACAGACGGCGCCGAGCGCGACGATGTTGCGCATGATGGCGCCGCCCGCGTCCTCAGCGAGCGATTTGAGCGGAACGTCGAGGCCCGTGACGTCGTCGGGGGCTTCGAAGTCGGAGAACTCGGTGCGCTCGCCGTCGTAGATGATGACGCTGCCGTCGTGCAGTTCGTCGAGGTTCTCGTCGACGGTGCGTTCGGTGAGCGCGATGAGGATGTCGAGGCGATCCACGACGCTGCGAACCTTGTCGACGGACGTTCGTACCTTGTATGCGGTGTAGCCACCCCGGATGCGGGACGCGAAGTCCTTCGAGGTGAAGACGTGCCGGCCGGCGCGCGAGAGCGCCTGTGCGAAGATCTTGCCGGTGGAGTCGATTCCATCGCCGGCTTCGCCGCCGATGGCCCAGTTCAGGTCCTCGTGCATGTGGTGTAGGCTTCCGAATCGCCCGGCAAAAAGCCTTCTGAACCCGGTGGACGTCTCGAAATCGATTTTTGTCCGAGTCGAAAGATAATTACTGAACGCCCGTTCGTGTTTATCGTTCTCACTGTCCGTTCCTCGCTCTTTCCCCGGTCGAAATACCGGTTCGACCCGAGCGTCTCGGCGTCGGTCGCGGCCGCACGCACAGCCCGGGACGGATCGCGGACGCCGGTCGACGTGACCCCTAACGCAACTGCTTTCCCCCGGCCACGGCAACCACGAGTATGGACACGACGGAGGTGACGGTTCGCGCGGTTCGCGCGGTCGGCCCCGACACAATCGCCATTCAGTTGGACGCGCCCGAGGACTTCGACGCGAAACCCGGGCAGTTCGTACAGCTCGCGGTCACCGTAGACGGAAACGAGGAAGCGCGCCACTACACGCTCTCCTCGCCGGACGCCGACGACCGCCTCGAAGTCACGGTCGGCGTCGACCCCGACGGCACGGTCGGCCCCCACCTCGAATCGCTCGAGCCCGGCGATACCGTCGGCATCAACGGCCCGTTCGGACACGCGTTCTACGAGGGCGAACCCGCGGTGACGCTCGTCGTCGGCGGCCCCGGCGTCGGCCCCGCGGTCGGTATCGCGGAGCGCGTCGTTCAGGACGGCGGCGACGTCGCGGTCGTCTACCTCGACGACGCGCACGCGCACACCGACCGACTCGCGAGCCTCGCCGACCACGGCGCGGACGTGTTCCTCGTCGGGAACGACCTCGGGCCCGCGGTGGACGCCGCGCTCTCCGCGGTCGGCGGTCAAGTGTTCGTCTACGGGTTCAGCGAGTTCGTGCGGGAAGTCGCCGACATCCTCGAAGCACGCGGTGTCGACAGCGACGACGCGAAAATCGAGTCCTTCGGGTGATCCCGGGGAACGATTTTAAGTTTTCTCCGACCGTCCCTCCACGTAGACTCTGGAATGGACGACCCCGAACACGACGTGAACCGAGTTCTTGACCGGCTCGAAGACGTCTACGGGGAGGTTCCGATCCACCGCGAGTCGACGCCGGTTCCGCGCGAGATGTACGTCGAGTGCATGAACGCCGCGGACAACGGCGAACTCGGCGGCGCCCGCGTCCTCGTCTCACACGAAAACGAATTCTTGCTCGTTCGCGAGGACAGCGGTGACGCCTGGGATGTTCCCGGCGGAAGCCTCTCCCGGCACGACACGCACGCGAGGGCTGGCACGCAGTACGTCGCCGAGCAGGTCGGCATCGAGTGCACGGTCGTGGACGCGTTCGCCGCCATCGAACGCGAGTTCGCGCTCGTGGACGGCGGCGAGGGCGTCACCGGCCTCTGGGTGTTCTTCGAAGCGGAGGCGGACGAGACCGACCTCGCGCTCGGCCCCGGCATCTCGGACGCGCAGTGGTTCTCCCGTCCGCCGCGAGAGGTCGGCCCCCATCTTTCGGAGCGCTTGTCGCCCGCGGCCGGCGACGACTAGTGCGCTACGTACTCCACGAGCACGCCGCCCGTGTCGCGAGGATGGAGGAACGCGACCGTGTGACCCCACGCGCCCTCTCGGGGTTCTTCGTCCACCAGAGAGACACCGGCGTCCCGCGCGCGCTCGAGCGCGTCCTCGATGTCGTCCGTGAGGAACGCGACGTGATGGGCTCCCGGCCCGTTCTCGTCCAGATACCGCCCGATAGTCGTCTCCGCTCCCGTGGGTTCGAGGAGTTCGAGGTAGGCGTTTCCGAGGTCGAGAAAGCAGACGTTCATCCCCTGGAAGGCTTCTTCGTGCGCGAGTTCGGCGTCGAACAACGAGACGTACTGTTCCGCGAGACTGACGGCGTCCTGGGTGGCGACGCCGACGTGGTCGAGACGCATACGTCGACGTGGGGGCGACGGCCCGATAAAGGTTAGAGTGCGGTGCCGGGCTGGTACTCGCCGAACACGTCGCGGAGGACGTTACAGATCTCGCCGACCGTCGCGTACGCCTTTACCGCGGCGACGATGTACGGCATGAGGTTCTCGTCGCCCTCCGCGGCCGTCCGGAGCGCCGCGAGGCGTTCCTCGACCGCGGCGTCGTCGCGCTCGTCCTTCACGGACTCCAGGCCCTCGATTTTGCGCTTCTCGTCCTCCTCGGTGACTTCCTCGATGTCGACTTCGGGTTCCTCGTCGACCTCGTACTCGTTCACGCCGACGATGGTGCGCTCGCCGTCCTCGATCTCCTGCTGGCGCTCGTACGCCACGTCCTGAATCTGGCGCTGCACCCACTGCTGCTGGATGGCGGACAGCATTCCGCCCTTCTCGTCGACGGTGTCGAGCAAGTCGAAGGCCTCGTCCTCGATGTCGTCCGTGAGGGATTCGACGTAGTAACTGCCGGCGAGCGGGTCGATGGTGTCCGCCGCGCCCGACTCGTGCGCGAGAATCTGCTGGGTGCGCAGTGCCGTCCGCACGGACTTCTCCGTGGGGAGCGACAGCGCCTCGTCCTTTCCGTTCGTGTGCAGGCTCTGCGTTCCCCCCAGAACCGCGGCGAGCGCCTGATACGCGACGCGCACGACGTTGTTCTCTATCTGCTGGGCGGTCAGCGTGGAGCCGGCGGTCTGCGTGTGGAACTTCAACTGCTTCGACTGCGGGTCGTCGGCGTCGAAGCGCTCATCCATGATCTGCGCCCACATCCGGCGGGCGGCGCGGAACTTCGCGGCTTCCTCCAGGATGTTGTTGTGGGCGTTGAAGAAGAAGGAGAGCTGTGGCGCGAACTCGTCTACGTCCAGACCGGCGTCCAGCGCGGCCTCGACGTACTCGATGCCGTTTCCGAGCGTGAACGCGACTTCCTGGGCGGCCGTCGAACCGGCCTCCCGGATGTGGTAGCCCGAGATCGAGATCGTGTTGAAGTTCGGCGTCTCCTCCGCGCAGAACTCGAAGATGTCCGTGATGATGCGCATCGACGGCTCGGGCGGATAGATGTAGGTGTTGCGCGCGACGTACTCCTTGAGCACGTCGTTCTGGATGGTTCCCCGGAGTTCGTCGCGGTCGACGCCCTGCTTGTCGCCGACGGCGATGTACATCGCGAGCAACACGGAGGCGGGCGCGTTGATGGTCATCGACGTGCTGACTTCGTCGAGCGGGATGCCGTCAAACACCTTCTCGAAGTCCGCGAGCGTGTCGATGGCGACGCCGGACTTCCCGACCTCGCCCGCGCTCATCGCCGCGTCCGAGTCGTACCCCATCTGGGTCGGGAGGTCGAACGCCATCGAGAGCCCCGACGACCCCTGGTCGATGAGGTAGCGAAAGCGCTCGTTCGTCTCCTCGGGCGTGCCGAAGCCCGCGTACTGCCGCATCGTCCAGAGGCGGCCGCGGTAGCCCGTGGAGTAGACGCCGCGCGTGTAGGGGTCTTCGCCGGGGAACCCGAGATCCTCTTCGTAGTCGAGGTCGCTCACGTCGTTCGGCGTGTAGAGCCGATCTACTGTCTGCCCGCCCGTGTCCGTGTCGAACTCGTCCTTGCGCTCGCCGAACCGGTCGAGCACGGGGTCGAGGGTCTCTTCCTCCCACTCCTCCTTTGCCTCGCGGATACTCGCGAGGTCGTCGTCGTCGAACATACCTTGGGGAACGAGCGAGACCGTCTTAATGGTTGTACGTTAGGGAACTGAACGCCGCCGTCACTCGCTCCCGTGAGCGTGACCGTCGCTGTGGCCGCTACTGCTGTCACCGGTGCGGTGGAGGGAGTAGAGCGCGAGGAAGGCGGCGGTGGCGAGGGCGTTGAGCGCGGCCTTGTAGTCGAGTTCGATGGAGATGCGCTCGACGGTCGCGCTCGCGGGGTCGGGGATGAGACCGAGGAGGTCGAACGCGACGTGGACGGCGACGCCGGTGACGACGGCGGCGACGAATATCATCGCCGAAAGGACGGCGGCGAACGTGGTGCCGTAGTACTCCCGGTACGCCTGCATGATGGGCGGGATGACGAGGTCGGCGTAGATGTAGGAGAGCACGCTCCCGAACGGCAGGCCGCGCGTCCAGAGAATCGCGCCGAACGGGACGTTCCCGACGGAGCAGACGAACGTCGCGATGCCGACGACGGCTCCCAAGACGGCGGTCCAGACGACGTACGTGTACTCGCCGACGATCGGCCCGGCGAAGACCGCGTGCCAGACGGAGTCCGGCACGAACCCGGCGATGAGACCGGCGAACACGAACCCGATGGCGATCTCGTCCCAGAGCATCCCCCACTCCTTGAGTTGCTTGTCCGCGAGCGCGCGCCACCCGGAGAGCGAGGTCGCCTGCTCCACGACGGTGGTGTCGGCGTCCGCGGGGTTCCAGCCGCGCTTGCAGGACGCAGAGCAGAAGTAGTAGGTCGTTCCGTCGTACTCGACGGTGTGCTCGGTCTCGTCGGGGTCGACTTCCATCCCGCAGTTCGGGTCGCGGACGGTGGTGTCGTCTGACGCGTGCTCGCGCGCGGACTCGACGACTTCGTCCGGGACGAACCGGAACCCGACCGCCATCAGGCCGATGAGGACGACGCCGCCGACGAAGTCCGCGACGACGAACTCCCAGCCGAGCAGAATCCAGATGACGAACCCGATCTCGATGACGAGGTTCGTCGAGGCGAACATGAACGCGCCCAGACTGGCGGCGGCGCTCGCGCCCTTCTTGAAGAGGTTCTTCGCCGTGGCGATGGCGGAGTACGAACAGGAGGAGGAGACGAACCCGAAGAACGTCGCGGTGCCGAGTTCGCGGACGCCCGCGCCCTCCAGGTGCTGGGAGATGTCGTCCTCGGACAGCCAGGCCTCGACGCCGCCGGCGATGGCGAACCCGAGCACGAGCGCCCACCACGTTATCCACGCCATCTCGACCGCGGTCCGCACCGTCTCCTCCGCGCCCGTGAGGAGGTACGTGTCGAGCGGTTCGGTCGACGCAATCGCACCGCCTGCGACGATGAGGGCCGCGAACGCCACCAGAACGAGGTAGTCCCGTCGCTCCATACGTGATAGAAGGAACGCCCCGCTTACGCCGTTTGGGGCTCAGAATCCGAGGTGAATTCCCGGGAAAATTCGGCGTCGTTAACCGCCGGTGTCGTACTTGTAGGTCGCTGTCTCGGAGTCGATACCGAAGTCCTCCGCGGTCTCCTGTGGGTCGTTCTCGCCCTCCTCAGACCGGAACCGGCGGCGGAGTCGGCCCGGAACGGAGAAGTCGTCCACGTCGAGTACGAGCGGAACGGCGTCCTCGCCCTCCGTCTCGCGGACTTCGGCGAGGCGGCGGACGAGTGGGTCGGGCAGTGTGGACTCGTCAATCCGCTCGAACCCGAACTGTTCGAGGTACGCGGGTTCGACGCTGAGCGAGAAGACGCGGTCGAACCCCTGGTCGTACGCGGACTCCACGAGCCGTTCGACGACGTGCGCGCCGACGCCGCGGTTCCGCCAGTCCACCAGGACGCCGATGTTCGTGAGTTCGCAGACGGACGTCTCGTCGCCCGAGTGAACGCGGAGCCGACCGAACCCGGCCTTCCCGCCCGTCTCCTCGTCCACCGCGAACACGTAGTCCCGGGAGCGAAAGGCGGGGTCCGGCATCCCGAACTCGTCTAGCCGGTCCAGCAACCACACCTCCTCGTGTTTCTCCGCGGGCCTGACGTGCATACACGAGACGTCTGCCCCGCGCATCAAAAGCGTTCCTCCAGCGGGAAGACGGCCGTCCCAGCATTATAAGACACAGCCGGCAGAATTTGCGCGCATGGAGTCACTCGACGACGTGAACGAGGTCGTCCACGAACCCGGTGAGGCGTTCGCCGACGCCACGAACGTCCGCGCGTTCATGCGGGAGCACGGGATCGACAGCGAAGCCGAACTCCGCGAGCGCTCCGCGAACGACCTCGACTGGTTCTGGGGCGAACTCCCCGACTACCTCGGCCTCGACTTCTACGACGACCCGGACAGTGTGCGCGACGAGTCCGACGGCCCCCAGTTCACGGACTGGTACCCCGGCGGGTCGCTGAACATCGCGCACAACACCGTCGACCGACACGCCCGCCGCGACTCCGGCACCCGGAATCACGTCGCGACGATCTGGGAGGGCGAGGACGGCGAGGTCCGCGAGCAGACGTATCACGACATCTATCGAGAGTCGAACCAGGTCGCGAACGCGCTCGAAGAACGCGGCATCGGCCGGGGCGACACGGTCGGCCTCTACATGCCGATGGTGCCCGAAGTCGTCTCAATCCTCTACGGAGTCTTCAAGGTCGGCGCGATCGCCGTCCCTATCTTCAGCGGGTTCGGCGTCGACGCGACCGCCACCCGCATCGCCGACGCCGAATGTAGCGTGCTGTTCACCGGAGACGGCTTCTACCGCCGCGGGAGCGCAGTCCGCCTCAAGGGCGGCGCGGACGACGCCATCGCGCAGGCCGGGCACGTCGAACACACCATCGTCTTCGACCGCCTGGGGGGCGAGACGGACGCCGTTCCGTGGGACGACGACCGGGACGAGTGGTGGGCGGACGCCGTCACGACTCAGTCCGGCGAGTACGACACCACCGAGATGGCGTCCGCGGACGAGTCGATGCTCCTCTACTCGTCCGGCACGACAGGGAAACCGAAGGGGATCGTCCACACGCACGCCGGCGGCCTCGTTCAGCCCGCAAAGGAGATACACTTCAACTTCGACCACAAGCCCAGCGACCGCTTCTTCTGGGTGAGCGACATCGGCTGGATGATGGGGCCGTGGACGCTCATCGGGAACCACGCGCTCGGCGGCACCGTCGTGATGTACGAGGGCGCGCCCGACCACCCCGAACCCGACCGGTTCTGGGACCTCATCGACACCCACGACGTGACGACGTTCGGCGTCAGCCCCACCGCGATTCGCGCGCTCCGCAAGCACGGCGACGAGTGGCTTGACGGCCACGACCTCTCCAGCATCCGAATTCTCGGCTCCACCGGCGAACCCTGGGATCCCGAGTCCTGGCGGTGGTTCCACGAGCACGTCGGGGGCGGCGACGCGCCCATCATCAACATCTCCGGCGGCACCGAAATCTTCGGGTGCTTCCTCTCGCCGCTCCCAACCGAACCCCTCAAGCCCTGCACGCTCGGCGGCCCCGGCCTCGGGATGGACGTGGACATCGTGAACAGCCGGGGCGACTCGATCGCGGACACCGGCGAACGCGGGTTCCTCGTCGCGCGCTCCTCCTGTCCGTCGATGACGAAGAGTCTCTGGAGCGGCGACGACCGCTACCTCGACGAGTACTGGAGTAGCTTCGAGGACATGTGGGATCACGGCGACTGGGCGCAGAAGGACGGCGACGGGTTCTGGTTCCTCCACGGTCGCGCGGACGACGCGCTCAACGTCGCCGGCCGGAAAGTGGGGCCCGCCGAAGTCGAGGGCGCGCTCATCGACCACGACGCCGTCACCCAGGCCGCCGCCGTCGGCGTCCCCGACGACACGACCGGCGAAGCCGTCGTCGCGTACGTCATTCTCGCCGACGGCTACGAGCCGTCCGACGCGCTGCGCGAGGAGCTGCGCGGACAGGTCGGCGAGGAACTCGGAAAGCCGTTCAAGCCCCGGGAAATCCTGTTCGTCGACGAGTTCCCGAAGACGCAGTCGGGGAAGATCATTCGGCGCGCCATCGAGGGCGCGTACACCGGCGAGGACATCGGCGACCTCTCCAGCATCGAGAACCCGGACGCGCTCGCGAAACTGAAGGAAGCCCGCTAGAGAACGGCCGCGAGAGTCTCCGGGTAGACGGTCAGGTCGTCGAGCGAACCGAGTTCGACCCACTCGACGGGGAACGTCTCGCCGTGTTCGGGTTCCTCCGCCTCGAACTCGTCGCGCTCGTACGGCCACTCCTCGACCGTGGTTCCCGCGTACAGACGCCATATCTCGTGTCCGCGCCGCCCGTCAAATCCGAACGTGCGTTCGAGCGTGCCGAGACGGCGCTCAACGGTGAACTCGACGCCGAGTTCCTCCGCGAACTCGCGAACGACGGCGTCGCGACTGTGCTCGCCGAACTCGAATCCCCCGCCGACTGGACGATAGAACGTCTCCCCGTCCGACGGGTCTCGGTGGCGGGCGAGGAGGGTTTCGTCGCCTCTTCGGAGGACGCCGAGTGCGACCGGTCGGATGTCCCGCCAGGTTTTCTCGGACATGGACACGAACCGACCCGTACGGTTCCTATACGCGTTCGGGACTCAGTGTCGGATCGACCGTCTGCTGTTCGGGCGCGTCCTCGGTGGTCACGGCGACCGTTCCCGTGGTGTCGCTATCCGGGAGGAGAATCGTTGCCCCGGCGACTAGGGGCGCGAGGACGCCCGCGACGACCGTCCCGGGATACGCGAGTGGCGCGCGCACCGCGACAACGTCGTCGCTGTCGTAGTCGAGGCGGCGCGCCGCGTCGAGGAGGACGGCGTGCGTGTAGCGGTCGTCGCCGGCGAGCGCGACCGCGTCGCCGCTGAACGACACCGGGGGAAACGCGGGGTTCTCGCTCCACACGTCGCGCTCGAAGTGCGCGCGACTCGGGTTGCCGGGTCGCTCGCCGTACCCGACGTACTGGCCGCCCGCGGGGAGCGACACGTCGTCGAGCGCCTCCGTCGGCCCGACGTACGCGCGGGCGTCGAGGTCGCCGGTCGCACCGAACCGGACGCGCGCGCCGAGCAGGGCCGCGCCGAGGAGCGCGAGCACGGCTTCCGGTGCGCGGTCGTCCGCAACGGCGACCGTCGCGCCCTCGTGGACGCCGCAGTGCCGGAGGAAGTTCCCCGTCTTGAACGCCGTCTGACGGAGTTCGCGGCGGTTGTACTCCCGGGGCGGCGCGCGGAGTGCAGCGGACTCGGGGAGGTCGTTCACGAGGTCGTACAGCGTCTCCATACGGGCGTTCGTGCGAGAGTCGAGTTCATCCTACCGATTTAAGGCACATAATGACACAAGCCAGCACGTACCAATGGCGAATATTGTGAGGAGAGCGGCCGAGTGGAGCAGCAGCCTCGTCGAACGATACCTCCCAGACGCGTTCCTGTTCGCGATCGGACTCACGTTCGTAGCGTTCGCGCTCGCGTTCGCGTTCGTCTCCCCCGCGAACGGGTACCCGACCCACGCGAAGAACATCCTCATGGACGGCTGGTACGGTGGATTCTGGGGGCTGTTGACGTTCGCGATGCAGATGACGCTCATCCTCCTCACCGGATACGCGCTCGCACAAGCGGACGTGGTCGACCGCCTGCTCGCGTGGCTCGCCGGACTCCCGTCATCCGAGAAGGGAGCCGCCGCGTTCGTCCCCGTCGTCGCCGCGGTCGCGTCCTTCATCCACTGGGGGCTCGGCCTCGTCGTCGGCGCAATATTCGCTCAGAAGGTCGCCGACGAGATCCGCACCATCGACTTCCCGATCATCGTCGCCGGCGCGTACGCCGGATTCCTCGTCTGGCACGGCGGCCTCGCCGGCTCCATCCCGCTCAATATCAACTCGACGGCCGAGGCCGGGAACTTCCTCCTCCAGCGCGGCATCCTCGAGTCGACCATCCCCACCGGAGAGACGATATTCACCGTGGCGAACCTCGTCATCTTCGCCGTCATCGCGTTCCTCTTCCTCCCCGCCGTCTTCGCGATCATGTACCCCGAAGACGACGCGAAGAAGACGACGATCGACCCGGAGAAACTCGACGACGCCGGCGAACCCGGTCGTCCGGCGGACCCCGCACCGACCACCGGAAGCATGACGTTCGCCGAGCGCATCGAGCACTCGCGGCTCATCGCGTACACCATCGGACTCGCCGGCCTCGTCGCCGTCGCGCTCTACTTCGCCATCCCACTCGTCGAGAACGGCGTCATGCCGTGGAACAACCTCAACCTCAACATCGTCAACTTCACGTTCCTCTTCCTCGGTATCACACTCCACGGCACACCCGGCGCGTACGTCGACGCCGTGAAGGACGGCGTCGAGAACGTCTGGGGAATCATCCTCCAGTTCCCGTTCTACGCGGGCATCATGGGAATCATGGGATACGCCCCCCAGGAAGGAACGAGCCTCGCTACCCAGATCGCCCAGCAGATGGTCGCGCTCTCCCCGGACGGCGCGCTTCCTGCGGTTGCGTTCCTCACGGCTGGCGTCGTCAACGTCTTCGTCCCGTCCGGAGGGGGCGAATGGGCGGTCATCGGTGAAACCCTGGTCACCGCCGCGCAGGCCAGCGGCGAGAGCGTCCCCCGCATCGCGATGGCGGCCGCCTGGGGCGACGCGTGGACGAACATGCTCCAGCCGTTCTGGGCGATCCCGCTGCTCGCCATCTCCGGACTCAGCGTCCGCGACATCATGGGGTACTGCGTCGTCGTCCTCGTCGGCAGCGGCGCCATCATCGCCGTCGGCATCACCATCCTCCCCATGTGAGGACACCGACTCGCCGGACAGCGTCGCGGCCTCCCTCCGTCCCTGGAGTCGTGCGCGGACGGACGGTGGACGTCGTGGAGTCCGCGAACCCACTTGCACGTCTCCGACGCTCCCCCCGGATTCCGACGTGAACGCTCGCTGTCGTTTGCTCGCGCGAACAGGAGGGCACGCAAGCGGTTCGCCGCCGGCGAACCCGAGCGGGAAAAACGCTAGAAGGAGTTCTTGAGTTTCTCGAAGAAGCCCTGCTCGACGTCGATCTCTTCGCCGCCGGCTTCGGCGAAGGCTTCGAGGGCGTCGCGTTGCTCCTCGTTGAGGCTGTCGGGGGTGACGACCTGGACGGTGACGTAGAGGTCGCCGTGGCCGCGGCCGCGGAGGTGGGGCATTCCCTTGCCCTGGAGGCGGAAGCGTTCGCCGCTCTGCGTGCCGCCCGGCAGATCGAACTCGGCGCTCCCGGTGACGGTCGGAACCTCGATGGTGTCGCCGAAGGTCGCCTGCGGGAAGCTGATGGCGTGGCGGTGGTGGAGGTCGTCGCCGTCGCGTTCGAAGTCGGGGTGGTCGTCGACGTCGACTTCGATGAGGAGGTCGCCGTTCGGCGCGCGTCGGTCGCCGGGCGCGCCCTCGCCGTCCATGCGGAGGGTCTGGCCGCTCCGGATGCCCGCGGGGACGTTCACGGTGAGCGTGGCGTCGCGTTCGACCTCGCCCTGACCGCCGCACGTGTCGCAGTTCTCGCTGTAGAGTTCGCCGTCGCCGCCACATCGGGGACACGTCTGGGTCTGCTGGACGCGTCCGAGCGGCGTCTGCTGGGTGCGCGTCGTCTGGCCCTGGCCGTTACACTCCGGGCACGTCCGCACGTCCGCGTCGTCGGGATGACCGGAGCCACCGCAGTCGGGACACCGCTCGGGCCGGCGGACAGTGACCTGTTTCTCGACGCCCTCGTAGGCGTCTTCGAGGTCGATGCTGAGTCTGGTGCGGAGGTCTTGCCCGGGCTGGGGGCCGCCGCGACCGCCGCGGCCCTGGCCGCCCATCCCGCCGAAGAACTGCTCGAAGATGTCGTTCATTCCGCCAGCACCGCCCTGACCGCCGAACGGCCCGCCAGCACCGCCCTGACCGCCGGCGCCGCCGTCCTGGTCGAACCCGCCGCGCTTCTCCGCCTGCGTGAACCGCTCGTGGCCGAGCTGGTCGTACGCCTGGCGCTTCTCGTCGTCCGTCAGCACTTCCTTCGCCTGCTGGAGTTTCTTGAACTGCTCCTCGGCGTCGGGTTCGTCGCTCACGTCGGGGTGGTACTTCTTCACCTGCTCTCGGTACGCCTGCTTTATCTCGGACTCGTCGGCGTCCCGACTCACCCCGAGCACGTCGTAGTAGCTCTCAGTCATCGATGCTGACGAGTGACCGGATAGTTAGTTGTCCTCGTCCTGCGCGTCAGTTTCGTCACTAGAGCCTGCACTCTGGCCCGCGGACGAGTCGCTCTGCGTCTCGTCAACGTCCTCGAAGTCGGCGTCGACGAACTCCTCGCCGTCACCGCCTTCCGCGCCCATGCCGCCGGGGCCGGCCTGACCGCCCATGCCGCCCATGCCGCCCATGCCGCCGGGGCCAGCGCCGCCGGCCGCACCGGCCTGCGCCTGCTGTTGCTGGTAGGCCTGTTTGCCGATCTCCTGGAGCGTCTCGGTCAAGTCCTCCGTCGCGGACTGGAGGGCTTCCGTGGACGCGTCCTCGTCGTCGAGCACGTCCTCGACATCGGCGATGGCGGCTTCGACGTCCTCGCGAGTGTCGTCGTCCACCATCTCCTCGTTCTCGTCGAGGAGCTTGTTCGCGCGCTGCACCGCGGACTCGGCCTCGTTGCGCGCCTCGATGTGCTCGCGGCGCTCCTCGTCCTCTTCCTCGTGCTTCTCCGCTTCCTCCTGCATGCGCTCGATCTCTTCGTCGCTGAGACCCGCGCCGCCCTCGATGGTGATGTCTTCCTTGTTGCCCGAGCCCTGGTCTTCGGCCTCGACGTTCACGATACCGTCGGCGTCGATGTTGAACGTCACTTCGATCTGGGGCGTGCCGGCGGGCGCGGGCGGGATGCCGGACAGCTGGAACGCGCCGAGGAGTTCGTTCTCCTCGGCGATTTCGCGCTCGCCCTGGAAGACACGGATCTGGACCGAGGTCTGGTTGTCGGCCGCGGTGGTGAACACCTTGGAGGCCTCCGTCGGGATGGTGGTGTTCTTCTCGATGAGGCGCTCGAACAGGCCGCCCTTCACTTCGATACCGAGACTGAGCGGCGTGACGTCGAGGAGGACGATGTCGTCGACTTCCCCGGAGAGCACGCCGCCCTGCACGGCCGCGCCGAGCGCGACGGCCTCGTCGGGGTTGACGTTCTTCTTCGGCTCCTGGCCGGCGAGTTCCTCGACCTGCTCCTGGACCTGCGGCATCCGCGTGGACCCACCGACGAGGACGACCTCGTCGATGTCGTCCTTGGAGAGGTCCGCGTCCGCGAGCGCCTGCTCCGTCGGGCCGACCGTGCGCTCGATGAGATCCGCCGTCAGGGACTCGAACTTCGCGCGCGTCAAGTCCTTCTCGAGGTGGACGGGGCCGGAGTCCGTCGCGGTGATGAACGGGAGGTTGATCGTGGTTTCCTTCCGGCTGGAGAGTTCGATTTTCGCCTCTTCGGCCGCGTCCTTCAGGCGCTGGAGGCTCTGGCGGTCGTCGCGGAGGTCGATGCCGTGTTCGTCCTCGAACTCGTCCGCGAGCCACTCGATGATGGCCTCGTCCCAGTCGTCGCCGCCGAGGTCGTTGTCGCCGTTCGTCGCGAGGACTTCGTGGTAGCCCTCCGCCATTTCGAGGACCGAGACGTCGAACGTGCCGCCGCCGAGGTCGTAGACGAGAATCGTCTTCTCGTCGCCCTCGTTGAACCCGTACGCCATCGAGGCGGCGGTGGGTTCGTTGATGATGCGCTCGACCTCGAAGCCCGCGATCTCCCCGGCGTCCTTCGTCGCCTGCCGCTGGCGGTCGTTGAAGTACGCGGGGACGGTGATGACGGCCTTCTCGACGTCGTCGCCGAGGTAGTCCTCGGCGTCGCGCTTGATCTTCTGGAGGATCATCGCCGACACCTGTTCGGGTGTGTACTCCTCGCCGTCGAGTTCGACCGTGTAGTCGTCCTCGCCCATGTGGCGCTTGATGGACGCGACGGTCTGGTCGGGGTTCTGGACGGCCTGGTTCTTCGCCGGTTTGCCGATGAGGCGTTCGCCGTCGTCGAACGCGACGACGGAAGGCGTGGTGCGGTCGCCCTCCGAGTTCACGATGATTTCGGGGTCGCCTCCCTCCATCACGGCGAACGCGCTGTTCGTGGTACCGAGGTCGATACCGAGAATTTTCTCGCTTGCCATCTTGGTACCGAATAAGCCGCGCGTTTCGTTTAAACCTTGCTAGTGTGAACGCCTACCACGACCGCCGTACTCCTCGAAAACAAGCGTTTCGAGGCGTCCCACCTCCCGACGGCACTACCTTTATGTCGAAGCGGTAGGCTACTCGTCCGCGACGGTGACCTGCGCCGCCCGCAACACCTTTCCGCCCATCTCGTAGCCGGGCCGGTAGAGGTCGACGACCGTTCCCGCCGACTGATCGCTCTCGACCCGCATCATCACCTCGTGGCGGTTCGCGTCCACGTCCGTCCCGGGGTCGGGTGCGATCTCCTCGACCCCCTCGTTCTCCAGCACGCGGTCGAACTCGGAGAGCGTCATCTCCACGCCCTCCCGGAGCGAATCCGCGTCGTCCGTGTCCTCCTCCAGCGCCCGCGCGAGGTTATCCCGCACGTCAAGCAGGTCGGAGACGAGGCTCTCGGTCGCGCGCTCCTCGATCTGCGCCTGCTTCTTCTTCGCGCGCTTCTTGTAGTTCTGGAAGTCCGCCTGCACGCGCTGCGCGCGCTCCTCTAACTCCTCGACCTCCCCTTCGAGCTCCTCGACCTCCGCGCGGAGTTCCTCGTTCTCCGCAGCGAGCGCGTCCACCTCGGCGGCGAGCGCGTCGTCGTACTCGGCCACGCGCTCCGCGAGCGGCTGCTCGGGCGCACCCGCTGCGTCGGGAGTCTGCTCGTCGGCACCGATGGCTTCCTCGTCACTCATACTCCATGTCTGAACCGCGCTCGCGTATAAGGATTTCAGAACGCCACGAGAAAGGCCCATTAGCCGGCGCGTCCGAATACGGATATGAGCGACACGGACCCCGAGTTCACCGCGGCGGGCGTCGGTATCGGCGTCGGCGTCGGCCTCTCCATCGGCGTCGCGCTCGGCGTCGCCCTCGACAACCTCGCACTCTGGATGGGCGTCGGCGTCGCGATGGGGATCTCGTTCTCCCTCGCGTTCTCGCAGGCGCTCGCAGACGAATCGAACGGAGAAGACGACGCGAACGGGGAGGCCGGACGGGCGCAGTGATTCGCCTCTCGTTCGAGGACGGCACGGTGCGCGTGGAGGGCGCGAGCGAGCGCGACCTGCCGGGCGTGGAGTCGGACGCGCGCACGGACACGGGCCGCGCGCCGGCGTACCGGTACGCCGCGATTCGGGCGGCGTTGGGGGACGCGGGGGTCGCGTACGAGGACGACGTGCTTCGGGACTCGGCGCTCGGCGTGGCGTCGTCGTACGAACTCCGCGACTACCAGCGCGAAGCCAGCTCGGCATGGCGGGACAACGACCGCCGCGGCGTCATCGAACTCCCAACGGGGTCGGGGAAGACCGTCATCGGCGTGCACGCGATCGAGTCCGTCGGGCGGAGCGCGTTGGTCGTCGTTCCCACGGTCGACCTGCTCGTGCAGTGGCGCGAGGAACTCGAAGCCGAGTTCGACGTTCCGGTGGGACAGCTCGGGGGCGGCGAGCAGGTCGTCGAAGACCTCACCGTCGCGACGTACGACTCGGCGTACCTGCGGGCTGACGGCCTCGGCGACCGCTTCGGCCTGCTCGTCCTGGACGAAGTCCACCACCTCGGCGGCGAAGGCTACCGCGACATCGGCCGGCTGTTCGCCGCGCCCGCCCGCCTCGGCCTCACCGCGACGTTCGAGCGACCGGACGGCGAACACGCGGTCATCGAGGACCTCGTCGGCCCCGTCGTCTACCGGCTCTCGGCGGACGACCTCGCGGGCACGCACCTCGCGGACTACGACGTCAAGCGCCGCTCCGTCCCGCTGACCGACGACGAGCGCGAGCGCTACGAGGACGCGCAGGGAACCTTCACGGACTACCTGGAGTCGTCGAACATCCAGTTCCGGTCGGGCAGCGACTACCAGGAGCTCGTAAAGCGCTCCGGGAGCGACCCCGCGGCCCGCGAGGCCCTGCTGGCGAAACAGCGCGCCCGCGAAATCGTTCAGGAGTCGGAGAACAAGGTTCGGGAGTTGGCGTCGATTCTCGACCGCCACCGCGGGGACAGAGTGATCGTGTTCACGGCCTCGACCGACCTCGTCTACCGGCTGAGCGAGCGCTACCTGATCCCCGCCATCACGCACGAGACGGGCGCGTCGGAGCGACGGCGCGTGCTCGACGCGTTCCGCCGCGGCGACTACTCGCGGGTGGTGACGGCGAACGTCCTGGACGAGGGCGTGGATGTACCAGCGGCGAATGTCGGTGTGCTTTTGGCCGGCAGCGGCTCGGAGCGGGAGTTTACACAGCGGCTGGGACGCCTTCTCAGACCGACCGACGATGGCGGTCGAGCGGTTCTCTACGAACTCGTCTCGGAGGACACGGCAGAAGAGCGGGTGGCGGCGCGGCGGCGCTAATCGTCGTCATCGGCGCGGCGGACGCTCGCGCTCGCGCTGAACGACTCGACCTCGCTGTACTGGGCGTCGTAGGGCACGGTGACGGTGCGGGTGGCGTGCGGGGCGAGCGTCACCCGCTGGAGTTCGACTGACTTCTCGCCGTTCAGGGTCGCGGTGACGTAGACGATGCCGGACTGAGCGGCGTCTCCGGTGTTCGTCACGGTGACCTCGACGGCGAGGCGGCCGTCGTCGAGTTCGATGATGGTGGTGCCGTGCGTGGAGAGCGTGAAGTCCGCGGGCCCGCCGGACGAACAGCCGGCGAGTCCGCCCGCGACGGCGACGGCCGCGCCGCGCCGGAGGAACGCGCGTCGATGCATACGAGTGGGTTCCGTCGTCCGCGGAAAATACTTTCTGTCAGGCTTTTACCCGCGCCGGACGTACGTGAACGCGTGCTGACGAAAGACCTGCTGCGGGTGTCCCGGCGGGGCGGCGGCTACCGGCCCCGGTTCGCGGACGCGGACAGCGAGCCGCTCGCCGCGCGCGTGCTCGGCACCTATCAGGGCCACGTCGGCGAATCCCGGCAGGCGCTCGACGACGCGCTCACCGGCCTCGAACGCGAGAGCGAGGACTTCAAGCTCGTCCGGGGGTTCGCGGCGCTCGTCGAGCGGGACGCGACGTTCGAGACGCGGGCGGCTGTGGATCCGGAGCGTGCGCGGCGCGCCGCGTTCCGCGCCGCCGAGGACGCAGGTGTGGTCACCGAGCACGAGCGAGAGACGGCGATCGCGCAGGCCGCGAACCGCCTCGACACCGACCCCGCCGCGCTCGACCGGTCGCTGTACGCCGACCGAGACGCCAGGCAGGTGCTCGCGGCGGTGGACGCGCGCTGGACGCCGACCGAACTCGTCGCGCAGTACAACCTCTCGCTCGCGCAGACGGCGCTGTTCGACGCGACGGAGGTGCGAGTGCGGACGAGCGACCCGCGTGGACTCGTCTCCGCCGTGAAGCGACTCGGGCTGCTGTACGAAATCGTGAAAACCGACGACGGTCGGGAAGTCGTTCTCACGGGGCCGGACGCGCTGTTCCGCGCGACCCGCCGGTACGGCACGCGGTTCGCCAGGGTGCTGCGGGCCGTCGTGGACGCCGACGACTGGCAGCTCAAAGCGACCATCGACGACCGCGGCACCGAGCGCGAGATGGCGCTGTCGAGCGACGACCCCGTTCGCGCGCCCGGCGTCGAACCCGTGACGGACGTGTCGTACGACAGCGGCGTCGAGCGCGAGTTCGCGGCGGCGTTCGAGGGCCTCGACCTCGACTGGACGCTCGTCCGCGAACCCGACGTGCTCGACGCCGGCGACCGCGTGATGGTTCCCGACTTCGCGTTCGAGTACGACCACGCGGACTTCGAGGTGCTGTTCGAGATTATGGGGTTCTGGACGCCCGAGTACGTGGAGAAGAAGCTTCAGCAGTTGGACGCGGTGGACGAGGAGTTGCTCGTCGCGGTGGACGAGTCGCTGGGCGCGGGCGAGGACGTCGAACTCCGAGACCACCGCGCGATTCCCTACGCGGGGTCGGTGCGCGTGAAGGACGTGGTGCGAGAGTTGCGCGCGTACGAGTCCGACCTCGTGGACGCGGCGGCCGCGTCGCTTCCAGACGAGCTCCGGCCGGACGCGGACGTGCTCACCATCGCGGCGCTCGCCGACGAACACGGCGTGAGCGAGGACGCGGTGGAGCGCGTCGACGTCCCCGAGCACCGCCGGGTGGGCCGAACGCTCGTCAGACCCCGCGTGCTCGACGATCTCGCCGACGAACTGACCGAGGGAATGGCGTTCAGCGACGCCGAGGACGTGCTCGACAGGTACGGGCTGTCGGACGCGAGCGCGGTGCTCGCGGAGCTCGGCTACCGGGTCGCGTGGGAGGGGCTCGGCAACGGGACACTCCGCGAGCGCTAGAACTCGCGCCGCCGTCCCTTCGGCACCATCGACTGAAGCGAGCCGTACGTGAACAGGCCGACGCCGATGGGTTCGATGTCGCCCGCGATGTCGTGTGCGGCGACGAGGTAGCCCCAGTCGCCGTCCCAGTCGAGGTCTTGGTCGTCGCCCGCGAGGAACCGCTCCGCCTGCTCGCGAGTCAGTTCCACGACGTTCCGCGTGGCGTCCCGGCAGAACCGCTGGACGCCCGCCGTCGTCGGCTTCCAGTGCTCCTGGCGCGTCCGGAGGACGTTCAATCCGAGCGCCTCCACGGGCACCGGCGGACTCGGGTCGGCGGGGAGCGCCCACACGCGCCCGGCGCCCTTCTCCCAGAACGTGTATCCCTCGAAAACAGAGTCGTCGAGGCCGAACCTGTCCGTCCACCACTCCACCACGGCCTCCCGGCTGGGGCGGCCCTCGACCTCGCGGTCGGCGGCCGTCTCCGGGAGCCGGTCGAACTGCGTGCTGTCGTTTCCTCTCATAGCGTGAGTTTCGCCGCGAAGAACCCGCCCGTGTCGTTCTGATGCGGGTAGAAGCGCTTCGCGTTCGCCAGCGACTCGTCGTACGATTCTCCGTCCCACTCGGTGAGGCCGTCGTCGTGGTCGAGCGCGATGTCGTACGGCTCCACGGAGAGGGCGTCGAACTCGCGGAGAACCTCGTCAACGACGGCCTCGTTCTCCTCGGGCGCGAACGTGCACGTCGAGTAGACGACGGTGCCGCCGTCGCGCGTGAGTTCGACGGCGCGCCGCAGGATGTCCGCCTGTAACCGGGCGAGATTCCGGCTCGCACTCGGGCTCGCTTCGTCCAGCGCGTCGAGGTTCTTCCGAATCGTCCCCTCGCACGTGCAGGGCGCGTCCACGAGCGCGCGGTCGAACTCGTCTACGTCGACCACGCTCGGATCGAAGCGGCGGGCGTCCGCGTTCGTCACCGCCGCGCACGTCACGCCGAGTCGGTCTGCGTTCCCGCGGAGCGCGGATAGCCGCCCGAGGTTGTCGTCGTTCGCCACCAACAACCCGGTGTCGTCCATCAGGTCGGCGAGCTGCGTCGTCTTGCTTCCAGGGGCCGCGCAGGTGTCCCAGACCGACTCGCCCGGCTGCGGATCGAGGACGCGCGCCGGAATCGCGGACACCTCCTCCTGTCCGTGCACCCAGCCGTGGACGTACGGCCACGTGTTCCCCGGTTTCTCCGTCTCGACTTCGAGCACGCGGTCGCTCCACTCGCGGCGCGTCACCGCCACGCCCGCCGCCTCGAACGCCTCGACCGCGCGCTCCACAGTTCCCGTAATTCCGCTCACGCGAACCACCGTCGGAAGCGGGCGCTCGCACGCGTCGAGAAACGCCTCGAAGTCGCCGATAATCGACTCGTACCGCCGCAGAGCCTCCATTACTAGCGGAGTGGGCGAGCGCGCGCTAATGCGTTTCGCCTCCGCCCCACGAATTATGTGTCCGCCCCCCGTCTCACTCGGTATGGCCCGAGTTCGCGAGAAGACGGACGTATCCCTCGACGACCCGATGCTCGTGGAAGGACTGCCCGGCGTCGGGTTGGTCGGGAAAATCGCGACCGACCTGCTCGTCGACCAGTTCGACATGGAGTACGTCGCCAGCATCGACGCCGACGGCATCCCCCGCGTCGCCATCTACGACGAAGGCAACCGCGGTATCGAACCACCCGTCCGGATCTACGCCGACGAGGAACGAGACCTCCTCGCCCTCCAGAGCGACGTCCCCGTTTCCCGCACCGCCGCGGTCGACTTCGCCGACAGCGTCACCAACTGGCTCACCGACGTGGACGCCACGCCCATCTACCTCAGCGGCCTCCCCGTCGAAGACCAGACCGCCAACGCAATCCCCGATATCTACGGCGTCGCCACCGGTAACGCCGCCACCCTCCTCGACGAGAACGACATCGCCACTCCGCCCGAACGCGGCGTCGTCGGCGGCCCCACCGGCGCACTCCTCAACCGCGCCGGCGAAACCCACCTCGACGCCGTCGGGCTCGTCGTAGAGAGCGATCCCCAGTTCCCCGATCCTGCTGCCGCCGACCAACTCCTCACCAACGGCATCGAACCCATCACGGGCGTCGACGCCGACACCGACGAACTCGTCGACCGCGCCGAGGAAATCCGCGAGCAGAAGGAGAAACTCGCCCAGCGCATGCAGCAAGCCTCCGAAGAGGAATCCAGTCAAGCCCAGCCGATGCGGATGTTCCAATGACCCGTGTTCCCGCTCGAGTTAGCGCTCCGCGCTAACCGCTCGCGGGAAAACCCGTCACGGGGAAAGCGGTCGCCCCCGTGACCGAGAATCCCGCGCTTCGCGCGAGAACAGCTGTGGCCGGCGAACGTTTATCAGTGAGGACGCGGCCAGTCCCGGCCATGAGTTGACGGGTGAGCGTCGTGTCGGAGCGCGAAACCGGCGGAGACGCCGGCACGATAGTGAGGCGGTCTCTGCCTGTAAGCCCTTATTCGCCGATGAGCGAGCGAATTCGGTCTTCGTACTCGCGGAACGCCGCCGTCGTCCTGTCTCGAGGTCGTTCGAGGTCGACAGGAACGACCTCTTTCAGCCGTCCCGGGCCGGGCTGAAGGACGACGACCCGATCCGCAAGCGTCACTGCTTCTTCGACGTCGTGCGTCACGAAGAGTACGGTTTTCGCCGTCTCGCGCCAGATAGTGAGGAGTTCGGCGTGGAGGTTCGCCCGCGTCTGCGCGTCGACGCTCGCGAACGGCTCGTCCATCAAGAGGACGTCCGGATCGACGGCGAGCGCGCGAGCGATGCCGACGCGCTGTTTCATCCCCCCCGAGAGTTCCTTGGGGTACTGGTCGGCGGCGTCACGCAGACCGACGAGATCGAGCATTTTGTCGACGCGCGTCTCGCGTTCGGTCGCGGAGAGAGCCTGCTGTTCGAGCCCGAACTCGACGTTCCCGCGCGCGGTTCGCCACGGGAAGAGCCCGTACTCCTGAAACACCATCCCTCGGTCGGTGCTCGGCCCGCGCACGCGGGATCCGTCCAGGCGAACCTCACCGTCGGTCGCAGTCTCCAAGCCCGCGATGATGCGGAAGAGCGTTGTCTTCCCACAGCCCGACGGGCCGACGATACAGACGAACTCACCGTCCTCAACCTCGAACGACACGTCGTCGAGCGCCTGTACGGCCTGTCGGCCGTCAAACCGCTTCGAAACGCTGTCGACCGCTACTTTTGGGGTCACGTCTGCCACGCGAGCACCTCCCGTTCGACGGCGCGGAACGCCGCGTCGCTCGCGAGGAACACGATGCTGATGACGAGCATGTAGGCGACGCTGACGTCGAGTGCGAGGTTCTGTGCGGCGATGAGTATCTCCTCACCGACGCCGGGCGGGCCGACGAGTTCCGCGGCGACGACGATCATCCAGCACTGTCCGATGCTCGTGCGGAGGCCAGTGAATATACCCGGGCTCGCCGCGGGAAGCACGACCTTGCGAAGCATCGTCGGATGGTCGTGAACGCCGAGGCTTGCAGCGGCTTCGAGAACTGCTGAATCGACGCTTTCGACGCCGCTCAGGGCGTTGTAGAACGTGATCCAGAACGCGCCGATAGAGACGATGAACGTCGCTCCTGTGTGACCGATACCGAACCACACGATCGCGAACGCGACCCATGCGAGCGGAGGAATCGGGCGCAACACACGGATCACGGGCGTGAGCGCGTCGTCAACCGCGGCGAACCAGCCGACGAGCACGCCGAGCGTCACGCCGAGCGTGGAGCCGATGAGGAGTCCGGGGAGGTAGTGCTGGAGGCTCTGCAAGAGGTGTGTCAGTATCGCCGGCAGTGCGAGAGGCGCCTCGACGACCGGGGTCGTGTACGTCGCGGTAGCGCTGAGTTGTCCCGCGAACGCTGCCGCGACTTCGAGGGGAGCGGGGAGAAGGTAGACCGGGAACTGGAGCGCGGCGACCGTCCACAGGACGAGGAACGCGGTGGTTCCGATAGCGCCACGCAAGACGCGCTGGCGGATCGTCGACGGACTGCGGTCGATTCCGGGGCTGCGTCCGCCCCTCGTCGTGTCAGCGCTCATTCGCTGACGCCGTCGTAGAGGCTGTAATCGAATAGCTGGTCTATCGTGAGTTTCTGGCGTATCTTTCCGAGGCGGTGCGCGTACGCGGCGAACGTCCGGGCCCCGGATTCGATCTTGTGGGGATTCGAGATGAAGTCGGACGCTTTCGACGCCATCGCCCGTCGCGCGATGTTCTCGGGGAGGACGTCAGGCCCGATGACGGAACTGGCGTGCGCCGCGGCGGCGTCCGGGTTGACTGCGGTGAACTCGGTCGCTCTGATGTGCTGTTCGATGAAGGATTTCGCGAGACTCGTCCGGTTCGTCCGGAGGTCGTCGTGCATCATCGCCACGGCGGCGGGCTGACCGGGCATGAAGTCACCCGCCCACGCGATGCTGGCGTAGCCCATGTCCCGGGCATTCGCGAGCGTGGGGACTGGTTCCATGATTGAGGTTCCGTCGATCTGACCGGCCGCGAGCGCCTGCCGGACAGGCCCTGCGCCGCCGAGCGATCGAATGTTGACGTCGCGTTCGGGGTCGAGACCGAGTTCCTCTTTGAGCCAGTACCGCAGGAGGATGTCGGGAACGGAGCCGGGAGGGAACGTCCCGAACGTGAACTTCTCGCCCGTTTCTTCCGCCCAGGCAGCGAACGCGTCCGCGCCCTGCTGCTCGTACATCGCCGCAAACTCGTCGCGGGCGAGTATCTTCATCGCGTTCTGGATGTTCGCCGCGGTGACCTTCGCGAACCCCGTCTTGTCGGCGACGATCATCGCGGGAACGATGCCGAAGAGCGCGACGTCGTAGTCACCGGTCGCGTACGCCTGTACGATGCTCGGTCCGTCGGAGAACTCCGTCGCGTCGACCTCGGCGTCGAGCGACTCGTAGTAGCCCTCGCGCTCCATCACGAAGTGCTGCATATCCGGATAGATCGGCATGTAGGCGACGCTCAGGGACTGGTCGCTGCTGCCACCGGTGCACCCGGCGAGTGCGGTGAGACCGACTGCACCGAGCGCGCCACCGGCGGCCTCTAGGTACTGCCGTCGCGTCGAACGGGAGTGCTGCATCGTACCGTCAGTTCGCGCCCCGTGGGTTTTCATCCGGGTATAACGGTGATGCACGCCACCGTGCGTGACGGCGAGCCGCGCGTTGTTCGATTCTTACGGCGGGTTAACGACCGGGTAGCGGCGTTTCGAGACGAATAGGCTCGTCGTAGGTAGGGGCAAGTATACGGGGGAGCGGAACGCCGGTTCGGTCGGTTCGCGCGAAACCCCCGCCTATTTATCGGCGCAGGTGTCCCCCAGTATCATATGACGGAGTTCTCCGAGCGCGTGGAGTCGATATCCATCAGCGGCATCCGGGAAGTGTTCGAGGCTGCGAGCGAGAGCGCTATCAACCTCGGCATCGGCCAGCCGGACTTCCCGACGCCCCAGCACGCACGGGACGCCGCCGTGGACGCGATTCAGTCCGGGAAGACGGACGGCTACACGTCGAACTACGGGATTCCCGAACTCCGGGATGCGATTCGGGAGAAGCACGCCCGGGACAACGACGTGGTCGTGCCCGAGCGGGGCGTCGTCGCTACTGCGGGCGGGAGCGAAGCGCTCCACCTCGCGCTGGAAGCTCACGTCGATGCGGGCGAGGAGGTTCTCTTTCCCGACCCCGGGTTCGTGGCGTACGACGCGCTCACGAAGCTCGCGGGCGGCGACCCCGTCCCGCTCCCGCTCCGCGACGACCTGACGCTCGACCCCGCGACGGTCGAAGAACACATCACGGACGACACGGCGGCGTTCGTCGTGAACAGCCCCGGTAATCCCACGGGAGCCGTGTCGCCCCCCGAGGACATGCGGGAGTTCGCGCGCATCGCGGACGAACACGACGTGCTCTGTATCAGCGACGAAGTGTACGAACACATCGTCTTCGACGGCGAGCACCGCAGCCCCCTCGAATTCGCGGAGTCCGACAACGTCGTCGTGGTGAACGCGTGCTCGAAGACGTACTCCATGACTGGCTGGCGTCTCGGCTGGGTTGTCGGGAGCGAGCGCCGCGTCGACCGCATGGTGCGCGTCCACCAGTACGTGCAGGCGTGTGCGAGCGCGCCGGCCCAGTACGCCGCCGAAGCCGCGCTCTCCGGCCCACAAGACCCCGTCGACGAGATGGTCGATGCGTTCGAGGAGCGGCGGAACGTCCTGCTCGACGGCCTCGAGGACATGGGACTGGACGTGCCGACGCCGTCCGGCGCGTTCTACGCGTTCCCGAGGGTTCCGGAGGGCTGGGTGGACGCCGTGATGGACGAGGGCGTCGTCGCCGTGCCCGGCGGGGCGTTCGGGGAGCGCGGTCAGGGATACGCCCGGCTCTCGTACGCGAACGGCGTCGAGAACATCAAGGAGGCCGTCGAGCGGATGCGCCGCGCGACGGAACGGGTACGGTAACTATACGGCTCTAGTCCGTCCCCCCGATATGCAGGTAGCGCGACACGCGAGTGGGGTTCGCGGCGCTGTGGCGGCGCTCGCCTCACAGATCCACCCGGTCTTCATGCTCCCGCCGGTCGCCGTGTCGGTGTTCGGCGGCGTGCTCGCAGCCGACTTCTCACTGCTTCGCGCGACCGTGTTCGCCTCGGCGGTGTTCTGCAGCGTGTACACCGCGCACGTCACGGACGGCTACGTGGATTTCTACGTCCGCGGGGAGGACGAGACGCATCCGCTCACGCCGAGCGGGTGCGCTCTCGGGTTCGCGCTCGGAACGCTCGGAGTCCTCGCGGCCGCGGTCGCGCTCGCCACGCTCGTCGGCCCAGCGGCCGCCGTGTTCGCAGTTCCGGGGTGGCTGCTCGCGGTGGCGCACGCGACCGTCCTCGACACGAACCCGATCGGAGCGACCGCCGGCTACCCGCTCGGCGTCGCAATCGCACTCCTCGGGGGGGCCTACGTGCAGTCCCGGGCCGTGATCGGGGTGGCGGTCGCGTTCGCGGGCGTGTTCCTCGTCGTGCTCGCCGGCGTGAAGGTCGTGGACGACGCGCAGGATTACGCGTACGACCGACGTATCGACAAACGCACGGTCGCCGTCGCGCTCGGTCGGCGGCGCGCCCGATGGGTCGCGTACGGGTTGATTGCTGGCGGCTTGGCCGGTGTCTTCGGGTTCGCCGCGCTCGCGGTGTTCCCGCCGAGCGCGGTCGGCGCGGTCGGCGTCTTCGCCGCCGTCGCGGGCGTCGCGTCCCGGGCGGACGACGAGGTGGCGACGATGCTCCTCATCAGGGGGTCGTACGTCTTCCTCGCGGCGCTCCTGCTCGCCGTGTGGCTGCGGCCGTTCGCGTAGCGGTCGGTACGCATTACTCCGTCCGGGCGCACAGCCTGCGTATGGAAGTCGCGTTACTCACGGTCGGGGACGAACTCCTCGCTGGCGAGACGGAGAACACGAACGCGTCCTGGCTCTCACGCCGCCTCACGGAACGCGGCGCGACCGTCGCGCGCGTGCTGGTCGTGCCGGACGACCACGACACCATCGCGGCGTACACGCGGGAGTGGCGCGAGCGGTTCGACGCGGTCCTCGTCACCGGCGGTCTCGGCGGGACGCCGGACGACGTGACGATGGACGCGGTCGCGGACGCCGTCGACCGGGATGTCGTGGTGAGCGACGAGGCGAAGGAACAGGTGGTCGAGACGGCCGAACAGTTCGCGGACGAGAACCCCGAGTTAGTGGACGCGTACGACCTCGACCTGGATTTCGACGCGTGGTCGAGCGTGCCCGAGGGCGCGCGCGTCGTCCCGAACGACGCCGGCCTCGCCCCCGGCGCAGTCGTCGATTCGGTGTACGTCCTCCCGGGCGTTCCGAGCGAGATGCAGGCCGTCTTCGAACGGATGGCGGACGACTTCGGCGGCGATGTCGTCTCCGAAACCGTCTACACGCCCGCCCCCGAGGGCGCGCTCACGAGCCGACTCGAAGACCTGCGGGACGCGTTCGACGTGACCGTCGGCAGCTACCCCGCGACCGACGAACCGAACCGCGTCAAGGTCACCGGCACGGATAGCGGAGAAGTCGAACGCGCCGCCCAGTGGGTGCGGGAGAACGTCGAAACCACCGACGAGTAGCGACTACGTCGCGGCACTGACGATCTTGATCACGTCGCCTTCGCAAGCCCTCACTCGCGCTTGGCGCTCGTTCGCCCTTGCAGGAGCCCCCAGGCGCGGACGTGTCACTTCGCGGTGCTGACGATCTTGATCACGTCGCCGTCTTCGAGTTCGTAGGCGTCCGAGACTTCCATACTCGTCTTGGCGTCGACAGCGTGGAGGTAGCCGTCGCCGATGTCGGAGTGGACGGCGTACGCGAGGTCGACGGGCGTGCTGCCGCGCGGGAGGAGGTGGGCGTCGGGGAGGACGTTCCCCTGGCCGTCCGTCCACTTCGAGGCGTCCTGAACCGGGTAGGCGGTGATGTGGTCGAGGAGGTCGTAGACGGCGTAATCGAGCGCGCGCTGGACGCCGGTGCCGCCGTACTCAGCCATCGTATCTGAGAGCGCGTCGAGGAGCGCGCGCTGGTCGTCCGGAAGTTCGCCGACGACCTCGAACGTGGAGTCGCCCGGGTCGTAGTCGATAGCGCCGGCGTCCGCGCCGCGGCGGAGCGCGAGTTCGCCCTGAGCGGTCGCGGGAATCACGGGCTTGTCCAGGTCGCGGAGCGCGTCGACGTTCTCCTCGGGGGCGGCGTCTATCTTGTTCGCGACGACGACGATGGGTTTCGTGCGCTCCCGGACGAGGGTGGCGAGGGCTTCGCGGTGGTCGTCCCCCCACGCCATCGGACTCTCCGGGTAGTCGAGTTCGCGCAGGCAGGCCGCCACGTCGTGTTCGGTCGCGCCGAACCCCGTGAGGAGGTCGGTGAGCGCGTCGTCCATGTCGAACCCGGGGCTGCGGGACTGGCGCTCGACGGTCTCCCAGTTCCGGTCGATGATGCCGGCGAGCCAGAGATCCATCTCGCGCTCGATGAAGTCGATGTCTTCGAGGGGGTCGTGACTCCCGATTTCGACGGGTTCGCCCTCGGCGTTCGTGCCGCCGGTGGCGTCGACGACGTTCAGGATGGCGTCGGCGTTCGTGAGCTCGTCGAGGAACTGGTTCCCGAGGCCTTTCCCCTCGTGCGCGCCCGGGACGAGCCCCGCCACGTCCAGGAGTTCGACGGGGACGTAGCGCTTCCCGTCGTGGCAGTGTTCGTGTCCGCAGCGCTCGTCGCGTTCGAGGCAGGGGCAGTCGGTGCGGACGTGGGTGACGCCGCGGTTCGCGTCGATGGTCGTGAACGGGTAGTTCGCCACGTCCACGTCCGCCATCGTCGCCGCCGTGTAGAAGGTGGACTTGCCGGCGTTCGGCTTCCCGGCGAGCGCGAGAGAGAGCATAGCCCGAGTAGTCACAGCGCCGAAGAATGGCTTTCGGTTGCTGACAGTCGCCACAAGGGCTATTCGGCGTCGCGGGAAACGCAGGGGACGATGAACTCGCTTGAGATTGCGATACGTCTCGTCGCGGGGCTCGGGCTGATTCTCGCGAACGGCTTCTTCGTCGCTATCGAGTTCGCGCTGACGCGCGCCCGCCAGTTCACCGAGGAGGAGTTCGTCGACGGGAACCCCGCGCTGGAGCGCGCGTGGGAGATGACGAACGACCTCGAACTCTACCTGACGACGTGCCAGGTCGGGATTACGGCGTCAAGCATCGCGGTCGGTATCGTCGCCGAACCCGCGCTCGCCGCCATCTTCGAACCGGTGTTCCACGGGACGTTCCTCGCGTCCGTCGGCGCGGGCGCGGTGCTCGCGTTCCTCCTCATCAACCTCCTCCACCTGACGCACGGCGAGCAGACGCCGACCTACCTCGGCGTCGAGCGCTCCCGGTTCGTCGCGAAGTACGCCGCGGCGCCGCTCTACTGGTTCCACTACGCTATCTCCCCCATCATCACGCTCGGCGACGGCATCGCGAAGGGAACGCTGCGGCTGTTCGGCGTGGAGATGACGGGCGCGTGGCTCGAAACCGAGACGGACGTCATCGAGAGCCGCGCCGACCTCCGCAACCGACTCGAATCAGTGCTCGAACGCGGCGACCTCTCCGAGGAACGCCTCACGGAGGTCGTGAACGCGCTCGACGTGGGAACGACCGCGGTGACGGACGTGATGGTCGACGTCAACGACGTGGTGTTCCTCTCCACCGCCGAGTCAATCGAGGAGAACCTCCACCGGCTCACCTCCTCGCCGCACACGCGCTATCCGCTCGTCGGCGAGACCCCCGAAGACCTCGCCGGTATCGTCTACGTCCCCGCCGTCATCGACCACATCGACGACATCCGGTCGGGCGAAATGACGCTAGAGGAGGTCGCTGCAGCGCCGATGACGCTCTCCGGGGACACCACCGTCAGCGACGCTATCGATCAGTTTCAGGCGGAGAGCCAGGAGCTCGCGCTCGTCCTTCAAGCGGGCGAGGTCGTCGGATTGGTCACCGCGACGGACGCGTTCGAGGCCGTGATGGGCGAAATAGAGGACCCGCTCGACCAGCAACGCGACTGACTACTCGGGTTCTCGCTCCACGTCCGTCCCCGCCATCCGCGTCTCGCCGCTCGCGCGAATGGAGCCGTCAACGGCGGCCTCGGGCTGGATCTCCACGTCCGTTCCGGAGACGTTCCCGAGGACGAGCGCACCGGACTCGATGGTCACGTCCCCGCCCCGCGTGGTCACGTCGCCGTGGATCTTCGTGTCGGGGCCGACCACGATGTCGCCCTGCGCGCGCAGGCTCCCGAAGATGTTGTTCTCCCGCCCCACGGTGATTTCGGTGGCGCGCACGTTCCCGTGAAGCCGGCACTCGTCCCCGATGGTCGCGGGAGTGGAGACGCGCCACGCGTCGTCGCTGACGTGCGCGCTCCGCGGCACCCGGACGGGTTCCGCTTCCTCCGCGTCCGTCAGTTCGTCCACGAGGTCCTGAGCCTCCTCCTCCTCGCCGATGCGGAGGAGGTGGGAGAGGTAGACCATGAAGAAGACGATGGTCGGCATCGGGTTCCGAATCACGATCCAGCCGTTCGCTTCGAACCCTTCAGTGATGTCCACGTCGTCGCCGATGTCGAGGTCGCCGCCGACGACGAGGCGGCCGTCGATGTTCACGCGCTCGCCGAGGTAGGCGTCCGCGCCGACGAGCACGGTTCCGTCGACCTCGCACCACATGTCGAGGCGGCAGTCGCCCTCGGCTTCGATGTTACCGTCGAACTGCACGCGTTCGCCCGCGATGACGTTGTGGCCGCGAACCCCGAACTCGACGGTGCTCTGTCCGCCGACGAGCACGTCCCCGTCCGTCACGAGGTCGTGTTCTTCGACCGTCGTCCCGTCCGGAATCGAGAGTTCGTCGAGGGGGTCCGTGCCCAGCACACACCGATTCTGGACGGCAGGGTGTAAAAGCCTCTCGGAGGACTCGACCCCCTATCCGTGCGCGGTCTCGTACTCCTCGCGGGTGACGGTGTACCGGACTTCGTCGTGGACGCCGCCGTCCTGGTCTGCGAGCGCGTTCCGCAGGCGGCCTTCGCGGCGGCCGCCGTGGCGCTCGACGTACTTCGCGATGGCGCGCGCCGACTGTTCGTTCTCGGGGACGTGACTCACCTGCACGCAGTCGAGGTCGAGCGTGTCGAACGCGAGCCCGAGGAGGGCGTCGGCGCGTTCGCCAGAGTACCCGCGGCCCCAGTACGGCTTGCGGAGCCAGCAGCCGAGCGTCCCCAGGTCGCGCTCCCAGTCCACGCCGAGACCGGTCGCGCCCGCGAGTTCGTCGGCGTCCCGCGGGAAGATACCGTACTGCGCGCTCTCGGCGTCCGCCCACTGTTCGCGGACGTGGTCGAGGTAGTCTTTCGTCTCCTTCGGCGTGTCGTGCGGACTCCACGTCGTGTGCTCGGTTATCTCCTCGATTGCGGGGTCGTGCGCGCACACCTCGTAGTAGTCGAGCACGTCCACGTGTTCGTCGAGGCGTTTCAGTTCGAGTCGGTCGGTTTCGATGGTTTCCGGAAACATCTGTCTTGGTCGGTGGGTGGAAGCGATGCGTCAGAAGCGGAGGGGCGAAGAGAGCGCGCCCGGCGCGCGAGGCGGGTGAGGCCCGCGTCACGCGGCTGAGCGCACTGTCCGCTCCCGACTGGTGACTGCGAATGTACTGAGAGCGGACATCGTATCCGAACCAACCGCTTGCGGGGAGTTCAAACTATCGCCGTGACGCGACGTTTTTACTCGTAGAATGCCTTCTCGTCTCTATGACCACGATGTCGTTCGACGAGGAGGGCGTGGACGCCGTCTACGCCGGGACGGAGTTCCGCCTGGAGAAGGAGATGATAGAGGACGCGACCGAGAAGCCCTATCCGGACGTGACCGACCACGACGTCATCAAACTCATCGAACCGAACCCGAACCTCTCGGGAGAGCCGCGGCGCATCGCGGACATCCTCGACTGACACGTTTTAATACCCTCGGCGGCGAGGGAGCGAGTATGAGCGCTCAGTCGTTCGACCACCCGTCGTGGACGGCCGCCCTCGGAACCCTCGTCAGCTACCTCCTCGTGCTCGCCGGCATGACCGTCCTGTTCTTCGGCGTGCCCTACCTGCTCTTCACCGCGCTCTGATGAATAGGGCCGATATGCCCGACGCACTCGACACCGACTCTCGGCTGCTCGCTGGGTACGCTGTCGTCCAGATCGCACTGCTCTCCTTCTCCTCCCTCGCGGTGACCGCGCTCGGCTTCGGAAGTCCCGGCTTCATGCATTTCGGGATGCCGTGGTACCTGTTCGTTCCCGGGCTCTGGGTTCTCGTTTTCGGCCTCGCGTTCGCCGCGTTCGCGCCGCGCGTCCGCGGGCCCTGACGACCTGTCACGCGAATATCGGGAAGTATCGGTCCGAGCGGAGCATTATTGAACACCCGTGTCCTGACACCACCCATGGGTATAGAAAACAATGGACAGTCCGCCATCGAACGGGGGGTCGCGTTCGCCAAAAGCGGCCCGGGCGGCGCGCTCGTCGTCGGGTTCGGCGCGTTCCTCGTCGTCGACCTCATCCTGAAACTCGCCGGCGTCGGCGCCAGCGTCTCCCTCGCGACGGTTCCGGTCGTCAGCGCGATACCGGTCGTCGGCGACCTCTCCGGCGGCATCGGCGGCGCGATTCCGTTCGGACAGTTCGGTAGCTACGTCTGGAACGGCGTCGTCATCGGCCTCGTCATCGGCCTCGCGAGCATCGGCCTCTCGCTCACGTACAGCATCCTCAACTTCGCGAACTTCGCGCACGGCGACTACCTCACCGCGGGCGCGTTCTCCGGCTGGGGGGTCACGTACGTCGTCGCCGGGTTCGGCGGCCTCGACCTCGTCAACCTCGTCCTCCTGCGCGCGCCGCCGGGCGACGTGGGCGCGAACCTCTGGCTCTCCCCGCTCGCGGTCGTGCTCGGACTCGTCGTGTCCATCCTCGCGACGCTCGTGTTCGCGCTCGCCATCGACCGCGTCGTCTACCGCCCCATCCGGGACGCGGACGGCATCTCGCTCCTCATCGCGTCCATCGGTGTCGCGTTCGCGCTGCGCTACCTCATCAGCCTCGTGTTCGGGAACAGCCGCCGCATCGTCACGTCGACCGAGAACCTCCCGAGCGCCACCATCGGCGGCGTCATCGTGAACGCACACGAGGTCGCGCTCATCGTCATCGCCGTCGCGCTCATGCTCGGCCTGCACATCCTGTTACAGCGCACGAAACTCGGGAAGGCGATGCGCGCGATGGCGGACAACCGCGACCTCGCGCGCGTCACCGGCATCCCGACCGAGCGCGTCATCAGCACGACGTGGATAATCGGCGCCGGCCTCACGGGCGCGGCGGGCTTCCTGCTCGTGCTCAGCCAGGGCGGCCTCGGGTTCACGACCGGCTGGCGGCTCCTCCTCCTCATCTTCGCCGCCGTCATCATGGGCGGCATCGGCTCCATCTACGGCGCCATCGCTGGCGGCCTCGTCATCGGGCTCGCCAGCCGGGTGTCGCTGGTGTGGCTGCAGGGCGACTGGTCGGCGTTCGCGCGCCCGACCGCGTTCCTGCTGATGATTCTCATCCTCCTGTTCCGCCCGTCCGGCATCTTCAGCGGGGTGAAGACCACATGAGCGAGACCGAAGAACCGAGCCTCCTCACGCAGGTGGTGCGCAACGACGCGTTCAAGGTCACCGTGCTGTTCGCCGCGATCTGGGCGCTGTTCTACGCGCTCAGCGCGTTCCTCGGCTACCCGACGTACGGCGTCGTCGCGACTCTCCGCCGGGTGACGTTCCTCGCCGCCGTCTACGCCATCGCCGTGCTCGCGCTGAACATCCAGTGGGGGTACACGGGCCTGTTCAACATCGGTGTCGCGGGCTTCATGGCGGTCGGCGCGTACACCACCGTCATCCTCTCTGCGAACCCCGGCGGCTCCCCGCCCGGCCTCGGCCTCCCGCTCCCGGTCGGCGTGCTCGGCGGCATCCTCGCCGCCGTCGTCATCGGACTGGTCGCCGCGCTCCCGGCGTTACGGCTGGACGCTGACTACCTCGCCATCGTCACCGTCGCGTTCTCCGAAATCATCCGTCTCACGCTGAACTCGCCCGTCCTCATCGAGATCACGGGCGGTGCGAGCGGGTTCGACAACCTCCCGACGAGCCCCGTGCAAAGCCTCCTGCTCAGCGACCCCGGGAGCATCATCTCCGAACCGACCGCGATCGGCGCGTTCGTGTTCGGGCTCGGCGAACCGCTCGGCCTCACGCGCATCGTGCTGATAAACGTCGTCTACACGGTCGGCGTGCTCGTCGTCCTCCTGCTCGTCTACCTCCTGCTCGAACGCGCCGGGAAGTCTCCGTTCGGGCGCGTCCTCAAGGCGATTCGGGAAGACGAGGTCGCCGCGCAGTCGCTCGGGAAGAACACGCAGAGCTTCAAGGTGCGCGCGTTCGCGCTCGGCTGCGGACTCATGGGGCTCGCCGGAATCCTCTGGTACGCGATGGGGCCGCGCGCCTCCGTCGTCCCCGCGAACTTCCGGCCGGAGCTCACGTTCTACATCTTCATCGCGCTCATCATCGGGGGCGCCGGTTCGAACACCGGCAGCATCATCGGCGGCGCGGTGTTCGCGAGCCTGCTGTACGAGGCGCCACCGCTGCTCTCCGACGTCGTCGTGAAGCTGCTCGCGGACTACAACGTCACGCTTCCGAGCGCGCCAGGGAACGTCGTGACGACGGTCGCGAGCGCCGACCCGCTCGCCGTCCTGGCGTTCCTGCTGGCGAACATCGACACGCTACGCTTCATATTCATGGGCGTCCTGCTCGTCCTGCTCGTGCAGTACAAGCCGGACGGCCTGCTGGGCGACCGCACCGAAACCGCGGCCGCCGTCCCGATTTCCGAGGACAGCCGTCCCGCGGGTTCCGACGCGGGAGGTGAGACCGATGAGTGACGCCGACAACCCCGATATCCCCGAGACCGACGACGAACTGGACGCGGAGCCCGAGTCGCAGGACTCGCCCGCCGAGAGAGCAGCGAAGACGACGCCGACGAGCCTCCCGCTCCGGGTGAACGACCTCCGGAAGGAGTTCGGCGGCATCACCGCCGTGGACGGTGCGACGTTCGCCGTCGAGGAGGGCTCGCTCACCGGTCTCATCGGCCCGAACGGCGCCGGGAAGTCCACGACGTTCAACTGCATCACGGGCGTTCACGAGCCGACCAGCGGGAGCGTCCACTTCCGTGACGAGGACATAACGGGCGAGCCACCCCACGAGATCGCCCAGCGCGGTCTCGTGCGGACGTTCCAGATCGCACGGGAACTCGAAGAGATGACCGTCCTCGAAAACATGATGCTCGCGCCGGGCGGACAGTCCGGCGAGTCCGCGACCCGCTCCGTGCTCCCCGGTCTCCGGTCGGGCGTCGTCGCGGAGGAGGATGCGGTTCGCGAGCGCGCGTGGGAGACGCTCGACTTCTTCGAAATCGACCACCTCGCCGGGGAACGTGCGGGCAACCTCTCCGGCGGCCAGCGCAAACTCCTCGAACTCGCGCGGGCGCTGATGACCGACCCGGACGTGATGCTGCTCGACGAACCGTTCGCCGGCGTCAATCCGACACTGGAGGAGAAACTCCTCGACCGCATCCACGAACTCCGGGAGGCGGAGGGACTGACCTTCCTCCTGGTCGAACACGACATGGATCTCATCATGGAGAACTGCGAGCACGTCATCGTCATGCACCAGGGCCGCGTCCTCGACGAGGGGCCGCCGGAACAGATAACGGAGAACGAGGAAGTTATCGAGGCCTACCTCGGAGGGACGGTATGACCGACGCCGCGACGGACGCCCGGCTCCCCGAGGACGAGGCTGGCCTGCTCTCCGTGCGCTCGCTGGACGCGGGCTACGGCGACCTCCAAGTGCTCTCCGACGTGGATTTGGACGTGCGGGACGGCGAGTACGTCACCATCGTCGGCCCGAACGGCGCGGGGAAATCGACCGTGATGAAGTCCGTATTCGGCCTCACCACCTACATGGACGGCAGCATCACGTTCGCCGACACCGAAATCCACGGCTGGAACCCCGAGGACATCATCCACGAGAGCCTCGGGTACGTCCCCCAGAACGAGAACGTGTTCGCGGGCCTGAGCGTGCGCGAGAACCTCGAGATGGGCGCGTACATCCTCGACGAAGTCCCCGAAGACCGTCTGCGGGACGTGTTCGACCGGTTCCCAATCCTCGAAGAACGCCAGGAGCAGACCGCGGGCTCGCTCTCCGGCGGCCAACAGCAGATGCTCGCGATGGGGCGCGCGCTCATGCTCGACCCCGACCTCTTGATGCTGGACGAACCCTCGGCGGGCCTCGCGCCCGACCTCGTGGAGGACATGTTCGACCGCATCGACCGCATCAACGACGACGGCACGTCCATCCTGATGGTCGAGCAGAACGCGAAGGAGGCGCTGCGGCGCTGCGACCGCGGGTACGTACTCGTACAGGGCGAGAACCGCTACATGGACGACGGCGACACGCTGCTCGGCGACGAGGAGGTCCGCAAGGACTTCCTCGGCGGCTAGACTGCTCGACTTTTTTCGTCGCGCCTCGCGTCGCTGCGCTCCGAGTAGGTCGAAAAAAGAAAAGCGAGTGTCGGTCAGTTCAGGCGGTGTAGCTGATCTGGTCGATGGTGCGGATGCCGCCGCCGGCCTCGAAGCCGAAGTACTCGTAGGTCGCGGCCTTCAGGTCGCCGTTCTCGTCGAAGTCGACCGCGCTGGACGCGCCCTTGTACTGGATTTCGGTTCCCTCCGCGGCCATCGTGAGACCGTCAGCGAGCGTGCTCGGCGTGACCTCTTGACCGCCGGGGTTGGCGACCGCCTGCATCTCCTGAGCGATGGCTGCGCCGCTGTTTTCGCCCGCAGCGGCGTTGGCGAGCAGGCAGACGGCGGTCGCGTCGAACGCCTGCGACGTGAACACGCCGGGCTCGTTCCCGAACTCCTGTGTGAACTGTTCGGTGAAGTACTGCTTGCCGGGGCCGGCCGCGAGCGGCGCGGTACCGGTGACGTTGGACATGTCGTTGCCGACGTCCGCGGGGAGGCTCGCAGACCGGAGGCCGTCCGTGACGAGGATCGGGATGTCCGAGTTGAAGTCCGAGTAGAAGTCCCGGAACAGCTGTTTGCCGCTCTCGGGGTAGCCGATGACGACTATCACGCCGGGGTCGTCGGAGAGCGCCTGCTGGAGGCGTGACGTGTACGAGGACTGGGCTTTCGGGTACGACACCTGCTGGAGGATTTCGCCGCCGTCGTCCCTGAACGCGGTCGCGAAGCTCTGGGAGAGCAGTTGCCCGTAGGAGTTGTTGACGTACAGCGTCGCGGCCGTGGAGGCGTCGAGCCGTTCGGTCGCGACCTGCGCGAGGACTTCGCCCTGCAGCGCGTCCGTCGGCGGCGTCCGGTAGATGAGGCCGTTGTCCTGTAGGTCGGTGATTGCGGGTGACGTGCTCGCTGGCGAACAGCCGACCATCCCGGAGGGGATGAAGACGTTCTTCGCGACGGCGAGCGTCACTTCGGAGGACGCCGCGCCTGTGACCGCGGGATATCCGGAGTTACGGAGTGTCTGTGCGGCGGACTGCGCGGCGTTCGGGTCGGTCTGCGTGTCCTGTTCGGAGAAGTCGAGCGTGAAGTCCGTCTCGCCTTCGAGGAGGATGCGCGGGAGGATGGCGCCGTTGTTGATGGGGACGCCGAGATCCGCGAGTCCGCCCGTCGTCGGGAGGAGCACGCCCTGCTTGAGGGTGCGCGCGCTGGACGCGGTCGTCGTCGCCTGTGTGGTGTCGCCACCGCCGGTGGTGGTGTCGTCGCCCCCGCCGTTGCTCGAACAGCCGGCGAGACCGACGATGCCTGCCGCCCCGACGCCACGAATCACGTCCCGTCTATTGACATAGGATGGCATACCTCAAGGTTTGGCTACCACCACATAAATCTGTTCCGAGAGTTTTGGCAGAATTTGCCCGTCAACGGGCCAAAGCGGGCTGGAACGCCGCTATCGGTTCCGGCTGAACCACTCGGCCGCGTAGTCGACGAGCGCGCGCTGGTCGAGCAGTTTCGCGTCCGCTGCGCCCACGCGTCCCCTCTCGACGCCCACGTCGTCCTCGAACGCCGCGCCCACGACCGGGAAGTCGTCCGTCGTCCGCTCGACATCCGCGAACTCGACCCACTCGCGCTCGCCGTCCACCAGTAGTGGTCCCTCCTCGACGGTTTCGTCCCGCTCGTACTCCGCGCGGGTCTCCGCGAGGTGGAGCGAGGTGTTCGTCTCGTGGTCGGTTCCGAGCATGAGGACGAGTCCGTCCCGGTCGTAGACGGCGGAGAGCGGCGATTTCTCGCCGAGTCCGCGGTCGAGTTCGTGACCCGCCACGATGGCGTCGGCGTCCGCGCCCCACGCCGCGAAGGAGTACTGGAGATGGTCGCTCCGCACCGTGTCCGGGTATGTTCGGAAGCACTCCGGAACCGCCCCGACGCCGCGCGAGGGGGTGGCGTCGGGTCGGAACGCCGGCATCGACTCCCGAACCGCTGGGAGCCACGCGTCCGGAATCGGCGGGTTCTGCCAGACCGATGGCGTGCAGAGGTGGCTCGTGTGCGTCGGCACCACAATCGTCCCCGACTCGGTGACGGCGTCCCGGAGCGCCCCGACGACGCCCTGCGCGCCACCGGGCACCCAGCCCAGGCTCGACATCGACGAGTGGACGATGACGGTTTCACCCGCCACCTCGAGGTCGCGGAGGTCGCTCGCGAGTCGCGCCGGCGTCACCGGCTCGTCGACCGCCGCAACCGCGTCTCCTTCGCTCATACCACCACACGGCGGCACGGCCGGCATAAGTCTTCTCGGAGACGGCGCACTCACTGAAAGAACTGGCAGGAGCCAAATAAACGGATGGCGATAGCGGGCGTCACAACCGCGGGAGCGCCCGGCAGGGCGCGACCACGCTGGGTTGGGACATTAAAGGGGTTTTTCGGGCGCTCCGCGCCCGAAAAAGGCTTTCAGGCGAACGTACGGGAGACGTCCGGTTCTTCGGTGTCGTTGGTGAGTTTGTCGTAGGCGTTCCGGAAGTCGTTCATGCTGACTTCGTCGCGGTCGTCGCGGATGGCGAACATGCCGGCTTCGGTGCAGATGGCTTTCACGTCCGCGCCGGAGGATCCGTCGGTCTCCTCGGCGAGTTCGGTGAAGTCCACGTCGTCGGCGAGATTCATGCCGCGCGTGTGAATCTGGAAGATCTTCTCGCGGCCCTCCTCGTCGGGGTGCGGGACTTCGATGAGGCGGTCGAACCGGCCGGGGCGCAGGATGGCGCGGTCGAGCATGTCGAAGCGGTTGGTCGCCGCGATGATGCGGATGTCGCCGCGCTCCGAGAAGCCGTCCATCTCGGAGAGCAACTGCATCATCGTCCGCTGGACTTCGGCGTCACCACTGGTCTTCGAGTCCGTGCGCTTCGAAGCGATAGCGTCGATCTCGTCGATGAAGACGACGGCTGGCTCGTGGTCGCGCGCGACCTGGAAGAGGTCGCGGACGAGTTTCGCGCCCTCGCCGATGAACTTGTGAACGAGTTCGCTGCCGGCCATCTTGATGAACGTCGCGTCGGTCTGGGCGGCGACGGCTTTCGCCATCATCGTCTTCCCCGTTCCGGGCGGGCCGTGGAGGAGCACGCCGCTCGGCGGGTCGATTCCGACGGTGTCGAAGATGTCGGGGTTCTCCATCGGGAGCTCGACGGTCTCCCGGACTTCCTGCAGTTGGTCGTGGAGGCCGCCGATGTCCTCGTAGCCCACGTCGGGGGACTCGTCCACCTGCATCACGCGGGCGCGAACGTCGGCCTCGTCGTCGAGGCGTTGGACGACGGAGAGGCTGTTGTTCACGGCGACGCGCGCGCCGGGTTCGAGGTCTTCGCGGAGTTCCTCCGTCACTTCGGTGAGGGCTTCCTGGTTGTTCCCGTGCTGTTTGATGATGGCGCCGTTGTCGTTGAGTTCCTGGACGGTGGCGACGAACAGCGGGGACTGCTTGAGCTTCTTGTTCTCGTGGTTGAGGCGTTCGAGTTTCTGCTGGTACTTGTTGTTCTCCGCGTTCGCGTCGAGCAACTCGTCTCGCATCTCCTCGTTCTGCTCCTCGATGACGTCGAGGCGCTCCTGCAGGGCGTCGATTTTCTCCTGCTTGGACGCGCCGTCGTCGTACGGGAGGTCGACGTCGTCGACGGTGTCAGTCATCACCAGTGTTAGGGCGGCGGTTCCTAAATGAGTTCGGGTGACAGTGATATTACCATAAGTAATTAGATAGAACCGAAGTTATTATCTTCCGGTATGCTGTAGGCGGTGGTGATGAGCGCCATTCAGTCCGCCGAAGCCGACACCCTCGAACGCGTCCGCGACCTCCCGCCCAGCGCGAAACTCGTCGCGAAAGTCCTGGAGTACGAGGACACCCTCACCCAGAGCGAGATAGCCGACGAAACCCTCCTCCCCGCGCGCACCGTCCGCTACGCGCTCACCCGCCTCGAAGACGAGGGCCTCGTCGACTCCCGCTTCTCCTTCACCGACGCCCGGAAACGCCTCTACAGCCTCGACGTCTGAGCGCCGAACCTTTATCCGCGAACGCCGGAGTAGGGAGTGACAATGACGCGCGTCATCCACACGGGGGACACACACCTCGGTTATCGCCAGTACCACTCCCCCGTGCGTCGCCAGGACTTCGCGGACGCGTTCCGGAGCGTCGTCGAGGACGCCGTCGAGGACGACGTGGACGCGGTCGTGCACGCGGGCGACCTCTACCACGACCGCCAGCCCGGCCTCCCCGACCTCCTCGACACCATCGACATCCTCACCCCGCTTCGCGAACACGACATCCCCTTCCTCGCGGTCGTCGGGAACCACGAGAGCACCCGGCAGGGCCAGTGGCTCGACCTCTTCGAGACGCTCGGCCTCGCAACCCGACTCGACGCCCAGGGAACCGTCGTGGGCGACACGACGTTCTACGGCCTCGACTACGTTCCCGAGTCGAAGCGCGACCAGCTCGACTACGAGTTCGCTACGCCGGAGACGGCGCACGCCGCACTCGTCTCTCACGGCCTGTTCACGCCGTTCCCGCACGCGAACTGGGAGACGGAGACCGTACTCGGGGAGGCGAACGTCGAGTTCGACGCGCTCCTCCTCGGGGACAACCACGCGCCCGACCGCGCCGAAGTGCTGGACACGTGGGTGACGTACTGCGGGTCGACCGAGCGCGCGAGCGCGAGCGAACGCGACCCCCGCGGCTACAACATCGTCACGTTCGACGACGGCGCGGAGATTACGCGCCGCGGCGTCGACACACGCGACTTCGTCTTCCTCGACCTCGAACTGAAGGGCGACGAGGGCACCGCGTACGTCCGCGACCGCGTCCGCGAGGCCGACGTGACGGACGCCGTCGTCATCGCCACTATCGAAGGGGAGGGCGGCCAGGTGACGCCCGCCGACGTGGAGGCGTTCGGCGAGGAGCGCGGCGCGCTCGTCACGCGCGTGAACGACCGCCGCGAAGTCGAGGACGAAGCGGACATCGACGTGAGTTTCGCCGACCCCGACGAGGCCGTCCGGGAGCGCGTGCGCGAACTCGGACTGAGCCAGACCGCGCGCGACATCGACGAGGCCGTCCGGGAGAGCAAACTCGCCGACGCGAACGTCCGCGATGCGGTGAAAGACCGCGTGCAGGAGGCGATTTCGGACGCCCCCGACCCCGGCGACGGAGCGGCCGGCGTGACGGAGGAAGAAGCGGCCGACGAGAACGACGGACAGGCGGCGATGGGTGAGTTCCAGTGAAGTTCGAGCGCGTCAAGATTCGGAACTTCAAGTGTTACGACGCGGAGGACGTGCGACTCGACCGCGGCGTCACCGTCGTGTACGGCCTGAACGGGAGCGGGAAGTCGAGCCTCCTCGAAGCCTGCTTCTTCGCGCTGTACGGCACGGACGCCGTCCCCGGCACGGCGAACGAGGTCGTGACGACCGGCACGGAGGAGATGGCGGTGACGCTGTGGTTCACGCACGACGGCGACGAGTACGAGCTCTCCCGCGAGCTCAAGCTGCGCGACGGCCGCGTCGGCCGCCACGACTGCGTCCTCACCACCCCCGCGGGGAGCATCGAGGGCGTGACAGACGTGGAGGCGCACATCGTCGAGCTGTTGCGAATGGACGCGTCGGCGTTCGTGAACTGCGCGTACGTCCGGCAGGGCGAGGTGAACAAGCTCATCAACGCCAGCCCGAGCGAGCGCCAGGACATGATAGACGACCTCCTCCAGCTCGGGAAACTGGAGGACTACCGCGAGCGCGCCGGGGACGCCCGCCTCGGCGTCGAGGACGTGCTCACGGAGTACCGGAGCCGCCTCGACCAGCGCGCGGAGGACGTGAACGAACTCGAAAACCAAGCCCTTCACGAGCGCCGGAACGCCCTGCAGTCGGACCTCGCGGAGGTCGAGTCCGAAATCGAGCGCTTCGAGGAGAACCAGCAGAACGCCCGCGAGACGAAGGAGGAGGCGGAGCGCGTGCTCTCCGAGTACGAGGAGAAGCGCGAGGAACTCGATTCGGTCCGGGAGACCATCGCGGACCTCCGCGAGGACATCAGCGACACCGAGAACGAACGCGACAGCCTTCAGGAGACGCTGCGCGAGCACCGCGAGCGCGCGAGCGACCTCGACGACCGCGTCGAATCGCTCCTCGCCGACACCGACCTCGACGGGGACGCCGGCCTCGACGCGGTCGAGGCGCGCCGCGAGGAACTCGACGCGGAGCGCGAGACCGTGCAGTCGGACGTGCAGGAGGTCGCGAACGAGATGACGAGCGACCGGAAGGACGCCGAGTCCTTCGAGGAGCGCGCGGACGACCTCGCGGAGCGCGCTGCGGAGGCGCGAGAGCGCGCGGACGACCTCGAAGCCGCCGCGGCGGACGCCGCCGAGGAGGTTGCGGAACTCGACTCGACCATCGCGGACATCGAGAGCGACATCGAGGAGTCGCGGGAGGCGTTCGCGGACGCGCCGGTCGCGTTCGGCGAGGCCACCGAGTACCGCGAGCGACTCGAATCGGAGCGCGAGGAGCTGCGCGCGGAACGCACGGACGTCCGGGAGGAGCTGGCGTCCGCGCGGTCGCGCGTCGAGGACGCCGAGGAACTGCTCGCGGAGGGGAAGTGTCCGGAGTGCGGGCAGCCGGTCGAGGGGTCGCCGCACGTCGCGTCCATCGAGGAGTACCGCGAGCGCGTCGGCGACCTCGAAGCCGACCTGGACGGCATCGAGAGCGACATCGAGGACGTGACGGACCGCATCGAGCGCGCGAGCGAGCTCGAAGCCGTCGAGCGGACGGTCGCCGACCTCGAATCCCGCCGCGAGTCGAAGGCGGAGGTCCGGGAGGCGAAGGCGGAGACGGTCGCGGAGAAGCGCGACGACGCGGCGGCGGCCCGCGAGCGCGCGGACGACCTCGAATCGCGGGCCGAGGGGAAGCGCGAGGACGCGGCGGCGGCCCGCGAGCGCGTGGAGGAGCGGCGGGAGCGACTCGGGGACTTGCAGACCGAGAAGCAGTCGCTCGACGAGCGGATCGAGCGGCTCGGCGACCTCGCGGAGGCGTTGCGGGAGCGCGAGCGCGAGCGCGACGCGGCCGAGCGCGTGGCGGAGAAGCGCGAGAGCCTCGGCGAGCGAAACGAGGAGCGCCGCGAGCGCCTCGCGGAACTCCGGGAGCGAAAGCGCTCGCTCGAATCCGCGTACGACGAGGAGCGCATCGAGACGGCGGAGGCGAACAAGCGGGAGGCCGAACAGTACCTCGAACAGGTCGCGGGGAAACTCGACTCGTTGCGCGAGCGCCGCGACGAAATCCAGGGGGAACTCGGCGGCGTGAAGAAGGACATCGAGACGCTCGAACGGTTGCGCGAGGAGCGCGACGCCCTCGAAGAGACGGTCGAAGAACTCCAGGACGTGCACGGGGAAACGGAGGCCCTCGAATCGCTGTACGGCGACCTGCGGGCGGAGTTACGCCAGCGGAACGTCGACCGGCTGGAGCGCCTGCTGAACGAGACGTTCGACCTCGTGTACCAGAACGACTCGTACGCCCGCATCGAACTGGACGGGACGTACGAGCTGACGGTGTACCAGAAGGACGGCGAGCGTCTCGACCCCGAACAGCTCTCGGGCGGCGAGCGCGCGCTGTTCAACCTCAGCCTCCGGTGCGCCATCTATCGGTTGCTCTCCGAGGGCATCGAGGGATCGGCGCCGATGCCGCCGCTGATCCTCGACGAACCGACCGTGTTCCTCGACTCCGGGCACGTCTCACAGCTCGTGGAGCTGGTGGAGTCGATGCGGGAGGTCGGGGTGGAGCAGATTCTCGTGGTGAGTCACGACGAGAGCCTGCTCGGCGCGGCGGACGATCTGGTGCGAGTGCAGAAGGACGCGACGACGAACCGCTCGCACGTCGAGCACGACACCCCGACGCTCAACGCCGAGTGAGGAGTTTCGCGACGCCGCGGTCGCCGGTCGAGGTGAGAGTGTACGCGGGCTCGCCGGCGACGGTGGCTTCCTCGACGACCCCGGCGGCGCGGCACTCCGTGAGGAGGCCGAGGAGGTCGCTCTCGCAGAACGAGTAGTCGGTGAGCATGTCGCGGACGGGCCGCGGCCCGTTCTCGTGGAGGTCGAGGAGGAGGCCGAGCGACCGGTCGTCGTGGGCGACGCGCAGGACGGCGCGCACGCTCTCGGGGACGGCGGCGGCCCGGGTTTCGAGCGCGGGGCTGTCGAGCGGTTCGACGGCGTCGTTCGGGGCGTACGCTTCCTCGCCGGTGTCGGGGTCGCGGAGGAGACTGCTCTCCGCGGACTCCTTCACGAGCACGTACACGTCGCCGTCGTATCGGACGGGTCGGGTCATTCGTCTCGCCGCGCGACGAGTTCGCCGATGCGGGCCTTCGAGCGCTTGTAGTCTCTCGCGCAGTACGCGAGGACGGCCGCGCCGGCGAGCGCGGTGCCGCCGCCGACGACGAGGAGGCCGCGGAACGCGAGGAACATGAGGCCGAGCGCGAACAGGAGGATGCCGACGTTGAGGAAGGCGACGAGCTTCCAGAAGCGGAGTTTTATCTCCGCCGGCACCTCCGTGGACTCCCCGTCCTCGTCGTCGTCGGAGTCGGGGACGGCGGTCTGCGGTTTCAGCGGATTGTACACGGATAGAGGGAGCCGTCGGAGCGAAGAAAAGTTATCGCTGCTCGGCGAGCGGCGTCGCGTTCGTGGCCTTGAGCCACGCGAGCGGGTTGTCCGCGTCGTAGAGTACGACCCCGTCTTCGGTGTCGTAGGACTCGACGGTCGGACCCTCCTCCCCCTCCGGCAGCTGGGGTACGTGGTTCCGGCGCTCTTCGTCACCCGTCGTCGCGTGGTCGGACACGTGTGTCACCTCACCCCACGATAAGAAATACCATGGTATAACCCTTTTCCCCGGCGGTCGGCGGACGCAGGGTCTTTTAGTCGGGCGCGACCAAGGGAGACCCAATGCCTAACGCCAGCCTGACGGACTTCGACGGCGGCGGGGACGACGCGGACGCCGCGGGGGACGGCGACCGGCCCGCCGCGGAGGCGCGGTACATCGCCGGGGACGGCGACCCGGTCGTAAACGAAATCATCGACGCCGAGGAGGGCGCGCTCCCAGAGCCCGAGGGAACGGTCGACATCGCGGTGACGCAGGTGGATTACACCGTCGAGGGACAGGGAAGCCGGGAACGCCCGGTCATCCACGTCTTCGGCCGACGCGAGGACGACACGCCCGAACACGTCCGCGTGCACGGCTTCCGCCCCTACTTCTACACGCCCACGGACAGCCTCTCCGAGGGCGACCTGCAGGACGACGTCATCACTGGCAGCGAGGACGGCTACGAGAGCATTCGCGGCGAGGAGCTGACGAAGGTGTTCGGTCGGACGCCCCGGGACGTCGGACAGATTCGAGACCGATTCGACCACTACGAGGCGGACATCCTCTTCCCGAACCGTTTCCTCATCGACAAGGACGTGAACAGCGGCCTCCGCGTTCCGGAGCGCCGCGCCGAGGAGGACGGCGCGCTCGTCGCCCACCACGGCGAGGTCGAACCCCTGGAAGCCGAGGCCAGCCTGCGCGTGAACACGTTCGACATCGAGGTGGACGACCGCTCCGGGTTCCCGGAGGACGGCGAGGAACCCATCGTCTGCCTCACCAGCCACGACAACTACCGCGACGAGTACGTCGCGTGGCTCTACGACGCCCCCGACGCCGACGTCCCCGCGCCCGACGACCTCGCGGACTACGACCTGCTCGACGAGAAGGCGGACGCCTCGGTCGAGGTGCGGTCGTTCGACGAGGAGGAAGCGATGCTGGACGCCTTCCTCGCGTACATCGAGGACACCGACCCCGACGTGCTCACGGGCTGGAACTTCGAGGACTTCGACGCGCCGTACGTCATCGACCGCCTCGACGTGCTCGGGATGTCCTACGACCGGCTCTCCCGCGTGAACGAGGTGTGGACGGGCGGCTGGGGCGGCCCCGACGTGAAGGGCCGCGTGGTGTTCGACCTCCTGTACGCCTACCAGCGCACGCAGTTCAGCGAACTCGACTCCTACCGCCTCGACGCCGTGGCGGAGACCGAACTCGGCGTCGGGAAGGAACGCTACACGGGCGACATCGGCGACCTCTGGGAGCAAGACCCCGAACGCCTCCTGGAGTACAACGTCCGCGACGTGGAGCTCTGCGTCGAAATCGACCGCAAGCAGGACGTGATTCCGTTCTGGGAGGAGGTCGCGTCCTTCGTCGGGTGTAAGCTCGAGGACGCGACGACGCCCGGGGACGCGGTGGACATGTACGTCCTGCACAAGGTGCACGGGAGTTTCGCGCTGCCGTCGAAGGGCCAGCAGGAGTCCGAGGACTACGAGGGCGGCGCGGTGTTCGACCCCATCACGGGCGTCCGCGAGAACGTCACCGTGCTCGACCTGAAGAGCCTCTATCCGATGTGCATGGTGACCATCAACGCCAGCCCCGAGACGAAAGTCAATCCGGAGGAGTACGACGGCGAGACGTACGTCGCGCCGAACGGCACGCACTTCCAGAAGACCCCCGACGGCGTGATTCGGGAGATGGTGGACGAACTCCTCGAGGAGCGCGAGCAGAAGAAGTCGCGGCGGAACGACCACAGCCCGGACAGCGAGGGCTACGAGCGGTTCGACCGCCAGCAGGCCGCGGTGAAGGTCATCATGAACTCGCTGTACGGCGTGCTGGGCTGGGAGCGCTTCCGCCTCTACGACAAGGAGATGGGCGCGGCGGTGACCGCGACCGGCCGGGACGTCATCGAGTTCACCGAGCGCGCCGCGAACGAAATCGGCCACGAAGTCGCATATGGAGATACCGACAGCGTGATGTTAGAACTCGGCCCCGAGTTCTCGAAGGACGAGGCCATCGAGACCTCGTTCGAGATTGAAGAGCACATCAACGGCCGGTACGACGACTTCGCGCGCGACGACCTGAACGCGGACGAACACCGGTTCCAGATCGAGTTCGAGAAACTGTACAGGAGATTCTTCCAGGCGGGGAAGAAGAAGCGGTACGCGGGCCACATCGTCTGGAAGGAGGGCAAGGACGTGGACGACATCGACATCACGGGCTTCGAGTACAAGCGCTCGGACATCGCGCCCATCACGAAGGAGGTGCAGAAGGAGGTCATCGACCGCATCGTCCACGGGGAAGATATTGACAGCGTGAAGGACTACGTGCACGGTATCATCGAGGACTTCCAGGACGGCAACGTGGACCTCGACGACGTGGGGATTCCGGGCGGTATCGGGAAGCGCCTCGACAACTACGACACGGACACCGCGCAGGTGCGGGGCGCGAAGTACGCGAACCTCCTGCTGGGGACGAACTTCCAGCGCGGGTCGAAGCCGAAACGCCTCTACCTCGCGAAGGTTCGACCGGAGTTCTGGCGGCGCGTCGAATCGGAGAAGGGACTCGACCCCCAGACCGACCCGCTCTACGGGGAGTTCAAGCGCGACCCGGACGTCATCTGTTACGAGTACGCCGACCAGGTTCCGGAGGAGTTCGAGGTGGCCTGGGACACGATGCTCGATAAGACCCTCAAGGGCCCAATCGAGCGCATCCTCGAAGCGCTCGAAGTCTCGTGGGAGGAAGTGAAGAGCGGGCAGACCCAGACCGGCCTCGGCAGTTACATGTGACTACCAGTCGCTGAACTTATCGCGGCGGTAGAGGTCGATTTCGCTGGCGGTGGATCGTTCCTGTCGGGCGGCGAACGCGATTGCGTCCGCGATTTCCGCGGGGGCCGTGACCTCGCCCTCGTCGAACCGCTCCTCGAAGCTCTCGCCCAGCTCGCTCCCGAACTCGGTGCGAACCTCGGTGGGGTTGACGACGGTGACGCCCACGCCCTGGTCGCCGTACTGGGCTTCCACGCTGTGCGCGAACCCGCGCGTCCACCACTTCGTCGCGGCGTACACCGGGTTTCCCGGTCGCGGATACTGTCCGGCGAAACTCCCGACGAACACGAGGTTCCCCTGGGTGTCGACGAGGTGCGGGAGGGCGGCGCGGGTGGCGTAGAACATCCCGTCACAGTTCACGGCCATCATCGTCTCGTACGCGTCGGTGTCCATGTCCGGCACGTCCCCGTCTCCGCGGGCGAGGCCGGCGTTGTTCACGAGCACGTCGAGGCCGCCGAAGTGCTCTACTGTGTCCGCGACCAGCGCGTCCACGTCCGCCTCGTCAGTGACATCCGTCGGGGCGACGAGCGTGTCGGCGCCGTACTCGGTTTCGAGGGCGTCGGCGATGGTCTCCAGTCGGTTCGTCCGGCGGGCGGCGAGCGCGACGTTCGCGCCGTCCGCCGCGAGCGCGTGGGCGGTTGCGCGTCCGATGCCGGCGCTCGCGCCCGTGACGATAGCGGTGCGTCCGTCGAGGGGTGGTTTCTGACCCATACGGGCCGTGCGTCGGGCAGTGGTTTCGGTCTTTTCCCACTCCGCAAAACCGACTTTTACGGTTTCAGGAAATTAATTTGTGTTTGAGAAAACTTGACACCCGTGGATGCGTAAGCATTATGCGTCGCAAACCCCTCGTTTGATACGACTGAAGGCATGGCTACGCTAACACTACAGAACGTACACGCGGAAGTCGCAGAGGAGGGCGAGAAGATTCTCAACGGCGTCGACCTCGAAGTCGACTCCGGCGAGATTCACGCCCTGATGGGTCCGAACGGCAGCGGGAAGTCCACGACCTCCAAGGTCATCGCGGGCCACCCCGCGTACGAGGTCACCGAGGGCTCCATCACGCTCACGCTCGACGACGACGACTTCGGTGACGTCGACGAGATACCGGAGGACGCACGCGAGTGGGACCTCCTCGACCTGGAGCCGAACGAGCGCGCCGCGCTCGGCGTGTTCCTCGCGTTCCAGTACCCCGCGGAGATCGAGGGGGTCACGATGACGAACTTCCTCCGCACCGCGGTCAACGCGAAGCTCGAGGAGCGCGAGGAACTCCTGTTCGGCGAGGACGAGGAGGCCGAAGACGAGGAGGCCGGCTACGACACCAGCCCGATGGAGGGGCCCGCGGACGAGGGCGACATCGGCGTCGCCGAGTTCCAGCAGCTCCTCTCGGAGAAGATGGAGCTCCTCGACATGGACGAGAAGTTCGCGCAGCGCTACCTCAACGCCGGGTTCTCCGGCGGTGAGAAGAAACAGAACGAAGTCCTCCAGGCGGCCATTCTGGAGCCCGCAATCGCGGTGCTGGACGAGATCGACAGCGGTCTCGACATCGACCGCCTGCAGGACGTCGCGGACGGCATCAACGCCCTGCGCGACGAACAGAACACCGGGATCCTCCAGATCACGCACTACCAGCGCATCCTCGACTACGTCGAGCCCGACACGGTCCACATCATGCTCGACGGCGAGATCGCGATGGAGGGCGGCCCCGAGCTCGCGGCGAAGCTCGAAGACAAGGGGTACGACTGGGTGCGTGACGAGGTCTACGGCGCGGCCTAAACTAAATCATGAGTTCAGACGAACACCTCAAAGACACCGACACGGAAGCCCGCTTCGAGTTCAAGAAAGAGGAGAGCTCGGCGTTCGAGTCGGGGAAAGGACTGACCGAGGAGACGATCCGTCTCATCTCGGAGGACAAGGACGAGCCCGAGTGGATGCTGCAGCGGCGTCTGCGCGCGCTCGAACACTACCAGGAGATGCCGCTGCCGACGGACTGGCCCGGCCAGCCCGACCTCACCGGACTCGACATCGAGGAGATCGTTCCCTACATCCGTCCCGACATCGAGACGCGGGGCGGTGCGGAGAACTGGGAGGACCTGCCGGACGAGATTCAGGACACGTTCGAGAAGCTCGGCATCCCGGAAGCCGAGCGGGAGGCTCTCTCGGGCGTCGGCGCGCAGTACGAGTCCGAGATCGTCTACCAGAACATGCAGGAGCAGTGGGAGGAGAAGGGGGTCGTGTTCATGGACATGGACAAGGCCGTCCAGGAGCACCCGGAGAAAGTGAAGGAGCACTTCATGACGAAGAACGTGCCCCCGAGCGACAACAAGTTCGCCGCGCTCCACGGCGCAGTCTGGTCGGGCGGGTCGTTCGTCTACGTCCCCGAGGACGTGACGGTTCAGATGCCGATTCAGGCGTACTTCCGCATGAACAGCGAGGGCATGGGCCAGTTCGAGCACACGCTCATCATCGCGGAGAAGGGCAGCGAAGTCCACTACATCGAGGGCTGTAGCGCGCCGAAGTACGGCACGCACAACCTTCACTCCGGCGGCGTCGAAGTCTTCGTCGGCGAGGACGCGCACGTGCAGTACTCGACCGTGCAGAACTGGTCGAAGAACACGTACAACCTCAACACGAAGCGCGCCATCGTCGAGGAGAACGGCACGATGGAGTGGGTTTCGGGGAGTATGGGGTCGAAGGCGACGATGCTCTACCCCTGCACCATCCTCAAGGGTCGCGGCGCGACGGACAACCACATCACCATCGCGTTCGCGGGCGAAGACCAGGACATCGACACCGGCGCGAAGGTCTACCACAACGCGCCCGAGACGAAGTCCACCATCGAGTCCAAGTCCATCAGCAAGGACGGCGGCCGCACGAACTACCGCGGCCTCGTCCACATCTCGGACGGCGCGGAGAACTCCAGTACGTCGGTGGAGTGTGACGCGCTGATGTTCGACAACGAGTCCACGTCGGACACCATGCCGTACATGGAGATCGAGGAGTCGAAAGTGGACGTAGCCCACGAGGCCACCGTGGGTAAAATCGGCGACGAAGACGTCTTCTACCTCCAGTCGCGCGGACTGGACGACGACGACGCGAAGCAGATGATCGTCGCCGGGTTCATCGAACCCATCACGGAGGAACTGCCCATCGAGTACGCGGTCGAACTCAACCGCCTCATCGAACTGGAGATGGAGGGGAGTCTCGGATGAGCACGCAACTCCACGACGGCATCACCGAGGAGACGGTTCGGGAGCTCTCGGAAGAGCGTAACGAGCCGGAGTGGCTCCTCGAAACGCGTCTCGAGGCGCTCGACGAACTGGACAGCCTCGACTACCCGAGCGTCATCCAGACGCCGGGTCGGACGTGGACGAACCTCGAAGACCTCGACTTCGAGGCGCTCGTCGAACCGCACGAGCAGACCGAGGAGAAAGACCTCGAAGTGGACGCGGACGCGACGGTCGTGCCGTTCCACCGCGCGCTCGACGACGCCGACCTCGAAGAACTCGTGAAAGAACACTTCGGGTCTATCGTCTCGACCACCGAAAACCGGCTGACGGCGCTCTCCACGGCGCTGTTCACCACGGGCACGGTCATCTACGTCCCGAGCGGCGTGGACGCGGAGGACGTGAAGGTGCGGACGACGATGAACGGCCGGTCGCTGTTCAACTACACGCTCGTCGTCACCGACGAGAACGCGTCCGTCACCATCCTGGAGCGACAGGACACCGGCGACGAACTGGAGTCGCGTAGCGACGCCGAACGAGCGAGCGGTGACGAACCGCGAGCAGACGACGAGCGGTACTACTCCGGTATCGTCGAGGTCGCCGCGGGCGAGAACTCGTACGTCCAGTACGGGAGCCTGCAGGACTTCGACCAGCAGACGTACAACTACACGGTAAAGCGCGGCGACGCCGACACCTACAGCACCATCAACTGGATCGAGGGCAACCTCGGGAGTCGGCTGACGAAGACCGCGGTCAGCACCGAGCTCAACGGCGACAGTTCGGAGACGCAGATCGTCGGCGCGTTCTTCGGGCACGACGACCAGCACTTCGACCTCGAGAGCGCGGTCTGGCACCGCGCCGAGCACACGACCGCCGACCTCGTCACGCGCGGCGTCATCGACGACCACGCGCGCTCCGTCTACGAGGGCACGCAGGACGTCGGCCGGGACGCCTGGGACACCTCCAGCTATCAGCGCGAGAACACGCTCATGTTGAGCGACGAGTCCGAGGCGGACGCGTCCCCGAAGCTCATCATCAACAACCACGACACGGAAGCGAGTCACTCCGCGACGGTCGGTCAGATCGACGAGGAGGACTTGTTCTACATGAAGAACCGCGCGGTTCCGCCGCAGGCCGCGAAGAACATGCTCGTCGAGGGGTTCTACGTCCCCGTCCTCGAAGAGATCGAGGTGGACGAACTCCGCGACGACCTCGAACAGCGCATCCACGAACGCCTCCAGTAGGGGGGTTTTCTTTCGCGGCCGTGCTCAGTGTCGTGAGCGACAGCAGTGTCTGAGAAGCCGAACGAGTTCGACGCGCGGGACGCGGTGGACGCGAAGCGACTCGACGGCACTGTTTAAGTTCGCGCGGGACGACCCATCGAGTATGACGGACGGACGCCGAGGTGAGCCGTGAGTTCAGTCGCCGCACGCGTGGACTCGGACGACCAGCTCGCGCGCCTCCTCCAGATCGGTATCGTGCTCGAGGAGGTCGTGGAAGCCCGCGCGTACCAGCACTACCAGCGCCTCCCCGCGGACGAACGCGACGAACGCATCGAGGAACTTCTGGCGGACGCGCGCGAGGAATCACACCGCCATCGCGAACGCCTCGAAGCGCTCGTCGACGAACTGGACGCGGACAGCATTCCGTTCGACGACATTCAAGCACTCGTGAACGCCCAGTACGCACAGACGCGCCCGGACGACTTCGACGGCGTGCTCTACGACCAACTGAACGGCGAAGAAACGGCCTACAAGTTCTACGACGACCTCATCGACGCCATCGAATCGAGCGACACGGAGTTCACCGTCTCCCGCGACGACCTCTTGGGCGTCCTCCGGGCCATCAGGCAGGCCGAAGCCGAGGGCGTCGAAGAAGTCGCGAACCTCATGGAGGATCGCGTATGACGCGGGTGGTCGGCAAATGAACCGAACGAGACGCGAGTCTCGCGTGCGCACGCGGCCCACGGGGTGGTCTGCATGAACACAGCGAATCAATACCTGAAGACGATCTTCGTCGTCCAGCAGTTAGAGGACGGCCCGGCGTCCACGGGCGCGCTCGCGAACCGCCTCGACGTGAGTCCCGCGAGCGTGAACGAGATGGTCGGAAAGCTCGAGGATCGCGGGCTCGTGGTGCACGAGAAATACAAGGGCGCGTCTCTCACGGACGATGGAAAAGCCCGGGCAGTCGAAGCGCTCGGCACGTACTGCATTCTCGAACGCTTTCTCGCGAACGTCCTCGACGTCGAGGAATACCGAGAAGAAGCACGCCAACTCGAGCCCGTCATCGACGAAACCGTCGCTGACCGCCTCGACATGATCATCGACCGCGAACCCGACTGTCCCGCCTGCTTCGATCCCGAATCCGACGCGTGTGGGAAACTCGTCGAGGAACTCGAGGGCGTGCAGGCCGACGACTAGCCGCCACACCTACACCGCTCGCCTGCAAAGTAGGCGTATGGACGACGACCTCGGCACGGCGCGCATCGTCTACGACGACCCCGGCGAGGGAACCGTCGAACGCGAACTCCAGAACGAACACATCGCGTACTTCCAGGATCACTGGATCCTGAAAGTCGACGAAGACGACGGCAAGGACGTGGTTCGACGCATTCCCGTCGAACGCGTCCACTACGTCGAACGAACCGTCGAGACCTTCGAGGACGAAGTCTCCACGCTCAAGTCCCAGGTGGAGTCGTTCGCGGACGACGTGCGCGACACACTCTTCGGCGGCCGCGACCGAACCAGCGAGTCGAGCGACGTGACCCGAATCGACGTGGAGAGCGGTGACGACACCGACCGGCAGAAATAAATCGGCGAAAGTGACTATATCGCTGGGTTCGTGCTCGGTGCATGGAGTGTCCGACCTTCGGACTGAACAGGGCGTCCGCCAGCACCACACGAAAGTCCACGGCGACCCACTCCCGAACCGCACCTGCGCGGACTGCGAGCGCGAGTTCTACGACCCGAAATCCCGCCGCACCTACTGCGACGACTGTTACAGCGAGGGCGGCGAGAAAAACGGCAACTACCGGAACGCAAAAGAAAGCGCTACGTGTGAGAGCTGCAGCGACGCGTTCGGCTATTATCCATCCGAAAAGAAGGGTGTGTACTGTCCGGACTGCGTCGAGGAATCGGATGACTTTCTGGGCACGCCGTACGCGGACATCGTCGACGCGAAGCGCGTGACGCGCTCATGCGCCCACTGCGAAAGCGATATCTCCGTACTCGAAAGCACTCGTCGTCAAGGCCAGGGGCGATTCTGTAGTAACGACTGCCTCTACGCATGGGTGCGAAAAGACGGCGACGAACCCGCCTATAACGGCGGCTGGCGGGAAGCGAAGCGCAAAGCCCTCGAACGAGACGACCACACCTGTCAAAAGTGTGGTTCCGACGCGGAAGACCTAGGACAAGAACCAGATATTCACCACAGCAAACCGCTCAGGACATACGACGACCCCGAACAGGCCCACCAACTGGAAAACCTTGTCGCGCTCTGCAAACGCTGTCACATGCGCGTCGAACACGCAAGCGCCACGCTCCCACGGCGAGCGAAGCGCTCGTCTCGCAACGCATATTAAACTGGCATCCTGATTTCGAAGTGAAGTCCCAGGGCGTCGAACGGTTCCAACAAGCTGAGAGACGATCTGGGCAACGACCAAAGCACATAGTCCCGTGGTGTAGTGGCCAATCATAGCGGCCTTTGGAGCCGTTGACGGCGGTTCGAATCCGCCCGGGACTAGTATCAATATTTTTACATTTTCTTTGGTGGGAGCGGAGTGGTTTTCCTCGCCGAGCGTGTGACTGAGGGTATGAGTGTCTTGGAGTCGTTACCGGGGCGGGCGTTGAGTATGGGTGAAGTGGCGGCGTTGAACGAGTCGGACGCGTTCGAGCTCGTGGTGCCGGTGGAGCAGGAGGAGGCGGTGCGTGCGGAGTCGATGGAGGAGGTGACGGTGAGCGAGGCGGTGGTGTTGGTGACGGCGTCGTGGGCGAAGGCGGTTGTGTTCGACGACGAGTGGTCGGTGGTGGAGTCGGTCGAGTTGGAGGACGTGGAAGACCGGACGGAGGCGTTGTTGGAGTGCGAGCACGCAATCGAGGACGCGCGGTTGCCCGGCGAGCGCGCGAACTAGCGGGTCGCGGGTTCTTTCGGGGCGTGTGGGTGGCCTGCAAAAGGCTAAAGAGCGAAACAGGCCTTCTGTTACGTAATGAGTTGTACGTATCGGATTCGAACGGAGGTGCTGAGATGGGCGTTGAAATAAGGGAATCGCCGATCTCGTCGGACGAGCTCGCGGAGATGAAGGCGTTCGTCTCGGACTATCTCGCGGCGAGCGTGGAGAACGAGGACGACGGCGGGCGGATGCGGTGGTATCCGTGGCACTCCGCGGAGTACCGATTCAATCACATCCTGAACGTGACGGATCTCGCGGTCGAAATCGCGCGAAAGGAGGGCGCGGACGTGGACGTGGTTCGCGTCGCGTCGCTCTTCCACGACGTGGCGAAACTGGAGGCCGACCAAGACGTGCACGCGGAGGAGGGCGCGCGAGTGGCGCGTCAGTTCCTGGAAACGCACGGCGACTACCCGGCATCGTTCGTGGATCGCGTGTGTGACGCCGTCGCGAAGCACTCCTATCAGGGGTCGCTCGCAGATCTCTCGCTCGAGGCGCGGTGTCTCGTGGAGGCTGATCTTCTGGATAAGGTCGGCGCGAACGGCACGGTGTTGATGCTGTTGCGGATGGGGTACGAGGCGCGGACGCACATGGATTCGGCGGAGATGATAGAGCGCGTGTACGAGCGCGGCGAGAAGGCCGTGAGCCGTGTGGAGAGCGACGCAGCGGAGTCAATCGCGCACGAGCGGTTGAAGCGCGTGCGGTGGTTTCGCGAGTGGCTGGAGGGCGAGGTCACGCGGATGGAGACCGAAGAGCGCCTCTAGGCGGCGTGGTAGCGCTCGGCGGCCGCGCCGACGCAGAAGAAGAGCGCGGCGACGACCGCGACGATGAGCGCGAGATCGTCGATGAGACCGAAGACGAACACGCCGAACGCGGCGAACACGATCGCGGACGCGGCTTCGATGTAGAGCGAGGGGAGGACGCGTTCTGCCTGTTCTCCGATGAGTGCGTCGACGCCGGTGCGGAGCGCGAGCGCGGCGACGACGCCGAGGAAGACGGATGCGAGCGAGTTCGGGAACGTCGCAGCGAGCGCGATGGTGAGGAGTTGGGTCTTATCGCCGAACTCGGCGAGGCCGATGAACGTGAACCCGGTGAGGGTCGGGCCTCGACCGTCGGTGAGTCCACGGAGCGACGCGGGGACGACGCTCGCCGATTGGACGGAGTCAATCGGGTCGGCGCGCGCGGTGTTGAGGACGTTCAGGAGCGTCCACGCGGCGAACAGGAGGAAGAGACCGCCGGTCGCGACGGTCATCGCGGACGCGGGGACGACGCGCGTGATGGTGCTGCCGAACACGACTTCGAGCGCGCTCCACGCGGCGAACGCGGTCATCGCCCCGACGAAGATGCGTTTCGCGTCGTACTTCGTGGCGAGCGTGACGACCGCGAGCTGTCCCTTGTCACCGAAGGTCGCGAGGAGGTTCGCGAGGAACGCCGCGAGGAACGGCCCGTAGTGGGCGTACTGTTCGATGACCCCCTGGAGGCCGGTCGCAGTCATGGCTGTGTTTCAGCGGCGGGACGAACGCGGATGGTCGCGGCGACCGATTCTGGGAGCGTCACCGTCTCGCCCTCGATGTCGAGGACGAGCGTGCCGATGGGCGTGGTATCGGAGACCGTGAGCGTGGTTCCGGGTTCGACGCCGACCTCGGAGAGGTAGCGGAGTTCCTCGTCGTCGCGGTCGCTCACGCGCGCGACCACCACCTCGTCACCGGGTTCCGAACCGGCGAGCGAGACGGTGTCGTCCTCCGTGAGTGTGAGGTCGGCGCTCGGAATGGGGTCACCGTGCGGATCCACGCGGGGGTCGCCGAGCGCGTCCGCGACCCGGCGCTCGAACTCCTCGCTGATGTGGTGTTCGAGCGCGTCCGCCTCGTCGTGTACCTCCGACCACTCGTAGTCGAGGTGTTCTGCGAGGTAGGCTTCGAGGAGGCGGTGGTGGCGCAGGACTTCGAGCGCGACTGCGTCGCCGTCCTCGGTGAGTTCGACGCCCTTGTACTTCTCGCGGGTGACGAACCCGCGGTCTTCGAGTTTCTCGAGCATCGAGGTGACGGTCGGCGAGGTCACGTCGAGGGCGTCCGCGACGGTCGAGGTGCGGACGGGCGGGCCGTGCTCGCGCTGGAGCATATATATCGTCTTCAGGTAGTCTTCCATCACGTCGGAGAGCATCACGTATCCAGAAATTAGCCTCGTCTAACTATGAAGTTTGTGCCCTCGACTAGATGCCCTTGCTCATCAGGTGGCTGCGGAGGACGTCGTCGTCCTTGCTCCCGTGGCCCGTGTTCAAGAGGACGATCGTGTCGTCCTCGTCGAACTCACCGCGCTGCGCGAGCTCCCACGCGCCGGACGCCGCCGCCGCGCACGTCGCACCCATCTCCACGCCCTCGTTCTGCGCGACCGTGATAGCGGAGTCCAGGATGTCCTGGTCGCTCGTCGCCACCGCACCGCCGTCGGACTCCCGGAGCGCCTCCAGCACCAACGGACTCGCGCCCGGGTCAGGGATCTCGATACCGCCGCAGATGGTGTCCGGGTTCTGCCACGGCTCGTGTACGTCCCGATCTTCCTCGAACGCTCGCACGACCGGCGCACAGCCCTCCGCCTGCGCCGCGTACATCGACGGCAGCGCGTCGGTGAGTCCGAGCTCCCGCAGTTCCTTCGCTGCCTTGTGCATCCCGACCAGACCGACACCGCCCCCCGTGGGATAGACGACCGCGTCCGGCACCGCCCAGTCGAGCTGTTCGACTGTCTCGTACAGCATCGTCTTCTTGCCCTCGTGACGATACGGCGTGACGAACGTCTTCACCGAGTACCACTCGGGGTTCTCCGCCATCGCGCCCTCGTACGCCGCACCCGCGTCCCCGATACGTCCCTCGACGACGTTCATGTCGCCGCCGTGGACGTTCACCATCGCCTTCTGCGTGAACCCGGAACGCGAGGGCAGGAACACGTGCGCGTCGAGGCCCGCGCGGGCCGCGTACGCCGCCGCCGCCTGCCCCGCGTTCCCCGCCGACGCCAGCGCCACGTCGCTCGCACCGTGCTGGTCAGCGGCGGTAACCGCCACCGTCTGCCCGCGGTCTTTGAACGTTCCCGTCGGGTTCCGGCCCTCGTCCTTGATCAGCACGCGTCCGACGCCGAGTTCGTCCGCGAGCTTCGGCGCGTCCACGAGCGCCGTCGCCCCCTCGTCAATCGACACCGCCGACTCCCGCGTGAACGGCAAGAGCTCCTCGTACCGCCACATCGAATCGAAGCGCCGGGCCTCGAACGTCTCCCGAGACACGTCGAGCGCGTCAAGGTCGTACTCGGGGTCGAGAATCCCCTCGCACTCCGGACACCGATGCGTCGCGTCCGCCGCGTCGAACAGCTCTCCACAGTCCACACACCGCAACCCGATGAACGCCTCAGTCGTCTCCATACACGTACTGCACGGCCCGCGTCGAAAGGAGTTACCCTTGCGGGACGACGCACCGCCTGCTGAGTCACTTCGCTCACTGCGTTCGCTCACGCGACCAACGCAAACTCCGCGTGCTGGGTCGCACTCGCTCGCCCCGCGCCCTCGCGCGACCGGTGGAACTTTGACCGTCGCACACCCGGAGTCGAGTATGGCCGACGTGCTCTCCGATAAGCGCTCCGCGACGCGCTTTCGAATCCTGGTGGAAATCGCGGATCGACAGCCCGCGGTGAGCCAGGGGGAAATCGCGGACGCCGTCGGCGTCACCACGCAAGCGGTCTCCGAGTACATCCGCGAACTCACGGGGGAGGGACTGGTGGAAAAAGAGGGGCGCTCGCGCTATCGCATCACGAAAGAAGGCGTGGACTGGCTCCTCCGCACCGCGGACGACGTGCGGCGGTACGCCGACCGCGTGACCGAGGACGTGCTCGGGAGCGTGCAGGAGGACGCCGCAATCGCGACCGGCGACATCAGGCAGGGTGACACCGTCACGCTCGACATGCGCGACGGCATGTTGCACGCCACGCCCGGCGAGGAGGGGCCGGCGACCGGCGTCGCCACCACGAACGCCGAGGCGGGCGAGGACGTGGGCGTCACGGGCTTCGAGGGCATCATCGACCTCTCGCCCGGCTCCGTCACCGTCTATCAAGTACCACCCGTCAGATCCGGCGGTAGCACTCGCGTCGCGCTCGACGAACTCGAAACCGAAGTCGTGGACGCAGACCTCGTCCTCGCCGCCGGCGTCGAAGCAGTCGTCGCGCTCCGGAAGACCGAAACCGAACCCGCAGCCACGTTCGCCGTCGGGGACGTGGCCGCGGACGCCGCCAGCCGCGGTCTCGAAGTCGTCGTCGTCGCCACCGCGGACGCCGTCGGCCGCGTCACCGACCCGCTCCGGGACGCCGGCGCGACCTACGAAGTCGTCGACCTCTGACCACCAGTCGCCTCACAACCGCGTTCTGCACGCCCGAAGAGAAAACCCGCCGCGGCCGCGTTCAGCCGATGTACCGGAGGTCGTCCTCGCTCCCGGGGCTCGGGCCCTGTTCCATTTGCTGCATCTGCTCCACAACGTCCTCCATCTCGTCCGCGCGTTCGTCGAGCGCGTCGAAGTCCACCTCGAACCCGAGGAGGTCTTCGAGGACTTCGAGGACTGCTTTCGCGCTCTTCGGATCGACGAGGTAGCCCGAGGTCTCGCCCATCAGGCAGGCGGCGTCGAACCCGCGGCGGCCGCCGAGACCCAGGAGGAGTCCGCTCGTGCCGACGATACCGCCCGCTGGTTCCTCGGAGCGGAACTCCACGCCCGCGTCCTCGAGGTCGCTCTTGATGGCTTCGTCGCTGACCGCGCCGACGACGCCGTACTCCTCGATGAGTTCGCCCGTGGGAACGCCGCCGAGCGCGAACACGTCCGAAACACCGAACTCCTCGGCGATATCGAGGAACGCGTCCGTCACGCGGTAGTGACCGGCGTTCTCCTGTGCCTGATGGTCGCCCGTGAGCACGAGGAGGTCGCGGCCCGCCGTCTCGACCGCGTGCACTTCGACGTGCGCGAGTTCCGCGACGCCCTCGTCACCCACCGTCACCTGCGGCGGGAAGTGCTCGGAGTACACGCGTCGAACGAGCGTGCTCTCTCCCTCCTCGACGATGTGCTCGGCGACGAGCTTCCCGACGTGTCCGACGCCCGGAAGCCCCTCGACGAACACGGGCTCCGTGAGGTCGGCGTCCGCGAGCGTCTCGACTTCGAGTTCGTCCATGTCCTTAGTCCCGAACGCGTCTCTTAAGAGCGCGTCGGTACTCGCCGTACGGGTCTTCGGGATTGAACGGCGCTGGCGCGCTGTTCTCAGTTTCGCGACCGCACTCGGGACAGGAAGGAGAGAGTGTGTACACCGGGCGGTCGTGGTCGCGGCACACCCGGATGTCCGACTTCACTGGTCTTCGTCGAGTTGGCGCTCGCGGTGGAACTCGCCGCTCCCCCCGGCCGCCTCGATGGCGTCGGTCGCGCGGGCGGCGCTCGCTTCGAGCTCGTCCTCCGCGGTCTTGTAGTTCGGCGCCTGCACCGTGATGCGGTACTCCGGCGACCCGACGTACGTCACGTCGAGGTCGATCTCGTCCGGAATCTCGCCGTCGCCCTCCGCGGCCCGCAGCGCCTCCTTGATGTCGTCTACGCCGTCCCCGTCCGGGGATTCGAGGTGGACGTACCCGGTCACGGTGACGTAGGGGACGGAGACGTTGTCTCGCGCCGTGGAGACGATGGTCTCGATGTCGTCCTCGTCCAGGTCGGTGGGTTCGAGCGCGTCCGGCCCGTGGATCGCGGCCTGTTCGAAGCCCTCGTAGAGGCTACCGAACTCGGCGATGAGTTCGTTCGCGACGGCGCGGAACTGATCGTCCGCCATGTCCTCGCCGAACGCGATGCTCATCCACTTATCGGCCTTCTGCTCGTTCTTCCACTCCTGGATGGCGTCCGAGCGCTGGTGGTCGTTGACGTCCTTGATGGAGAGGTCGATCTGCTGGGCGTCCCTGTCCACGTCGAGGACTTTCGCGACGACGGTCTGTCCCTCGCGGACGTGGTCGCGGACGTTCTTGATCCAGCCGGACGCGACCTCGCTGATGTGGACCAGCCCGCGCTTGTCCTTGTACTCCTCGAGGTCGACGAACACGCCGAAGTCCTCGATCTCGTCGACCTTTCCGACGACGAGTTCACCGGGCTCGGGCCAGCCTTCGTACTTCATCGAGTCTCGACGGTTTCGAGGACGTCGCCCTCGATGTCGGCCTCCCCGCCGGTCGGACGTGCGAGCGTCGTGCCGCAGACGGCGCACGCGACCTCGCTGGAGGCTTTTCCGAAGACGATCTGTTCGTTCTCACAGTCCGGACATTCGACGCTGTAGAAGTTCCCGGGCATTATTCCTGAAGCTCCAGTCGGCCTGCGCGCCATCCCTCGCGGAGGTGGGCCTTCCCACACTCGTTGCAGCGGTACTTGAGATCCGTCTTCTTGGTGGGTTTGTCGCCACCGGGAACCTTCGAGAACTTCCCGGAGTTCCCGATGCGGGAGGTCTTGCGGTCGCGCTGGCGGCCGTTGACCTTCGTCATACCGGACGTGCGGCCGGAGCGGACTTTCTCCACCTCGTGTTCGTTGTGCTCGTTGCAGTGCGGGCAGTACGTATTGAAGCGGCGTGGCATCTGCATAGTGAATCGACTCTTGTCGTCTGCTTCGACTGGGGGCCTTAAAATCCGCACGGTTCGACCGCGGGCGACCGCCCGCACCGAAAACCCAATAGCGTGCGAGTGGTACGCACACGCGTGTCCCGACGCGCCCTCCTCGCGCTCGCCCTCCTTCTCGTCGCCGCCGGCGTCGCCGCACCTGTCGCGGCCCGCCCGCCGCCCGAAGACGTGGACGGGTTTCCGGCGTTCACGGGCGATCGCTACGACTACCCCGAATCGGGCGTGACAAACGTCTCCGTCACCGTCGCCGTCGCCGCGAACGGCACGAGCGCGTGGACGGAGCGCGCGACCCTCGCCAACCGGAAGACCGCGGACGCGTTCCGGGAGAACGCCACACTCAGACGCCTCGTCACCGACCGAGCGTTCGACCACCGGTTCGGTCACGCGACAACGAACGTCCACGCCCGCCTCGACGGAGACACGCTCGTCGTCACGTACCGCCTCGACGGCGTCGTGCACACCGGGCCGGGCGGCGGCGTCCTGTTCGCGCCGTTCGCGGGCTACGGGAACGACTACCGACCCGACAGCGCGGACGTGACGATACATGCGCCCGTGGACTACCGCGTCACCGACGCGCCGACCGCGATGACCGTCCGCGGAGACACAGTCCGGTGGAACGACGCCACGGGCACCGGTGCGGCCGGCGTCTCCCCGGGGCTCGTCACGTTCGCGCCCGACGACGCCGCTCTCCCCGGCCTGCGCGGCGAACTCGCCGTGGCCGCGACGTACGGCCCGACGACGCTCCGCACCGCCGCGGGCGGAACCCTGCTCTACGGCCCCGGATTCGGTCTCCTGCTCGCCGGCCTGCTCGGCCTCTCCGCCGCACTTCTCAGGACGCCGAGTATCGCGTCCAGCAGGGAGTCCCTCGAACGCGCCGGGTTCGTCGGCGTCCTGGTCGCGCTCTTCGCGTGGCTACTCGTCGAGAACTATCCCGATACCGGCGTCGTGCCCGGCGTCGTCATCCCGTGGTGGTTCGTCGCGCTCATCGTCACGCTCCCCGCGGGCGTCGTCGGCGTCGCGTTGCTCGCGCTCGCCCGCCGGTACGACTGACGGGGAGTGCGAAGCGTTTAATCGGCCCGCCCGCGCAACCTCCAGTCATGAAGCGGCTCATCATCGACGGGGACCCAGGGGTCGGGAAGGACGCCGTCATCGAACACGACGGCGAGGAACAGGTCCTCTTCGGTATCTCGCGGAACGGCGACTGGCACGGCCCGAAGCGCGTCCAGCTCTGGTGCACGATGGGGACCGAGGACGAGCGCGAGGACTTCGAGAAGCGGAACTTCGTCCCGCAGTGGCTGGACGTGGAGCGCGTGGACGCGGAAGACGTGACGGTCGTCGACCCCGCGAGCGCGCGCACCTAAGACGCGAGCGCGGACTGGTTTACGGCGTACACGGTCACTTTCTCGTTCTCGTAGGCGACGCGGATTCCGGGTTCAGATGCGAACGACACGGAGCCGTAGGCGTCGCGTTCGAGCGGCCCGTAGTAGATGTACTGCACGTCGTAGTAATCGAGAAGCAGTGCCCGGGAGTCCGCGCTGTCGATCGTGTAAATGAAGTCCACATCGCGGACGCGGCGGTCGTAAACGTCCGCGTCGTGGTAGTTCCGGGCGTGCACCCAGCCGGCGACGGTGGGGATGCCGGTGAGGCTGGACGCGGGGTTCGCCCACTGGTAGACGTCGCTGCTCGGCCGGGAGACGATGGTGGGCTGCCCGGACACGTTCGCGTCCAGCCACTCGATGGCGGCGGCCTCGTAGGGGTGGTAGTCCTCGGCGGTCTCGAACGCGTCGAGCGACGGGTCGCCCATGTCCGCGAAGTGCCGGGACAGCGAGAGCGACGCGTACGGCACGCACAGCGAGCAGACGAGCAACGCGACGAGCGCGACCCGAACCGCGCTCGCGCGGTCGAGATCCCGAAGGCCGGTGCGTCGGTCGCGGGCGTGCGGGAGGAAGCCCGAGAGCGCGACGCCGGCGGCGATGGCCCAGAGCGCCCACACCTGCGCGTACGTCTTGAAGACGGTGTTGAACCGGCCCGCGCCCGCGGCGTCGTTCAGGTAGACGAACTCCACGAGCACGACGAGGCCCGCGCCCGCGACGACGAGCATCGTCTCGTAGCCGGCGTCCCGGCGGCGCAGGGCGTACCAGCCGGCGGCGACGAGCGGGCCGGCGAGCGCGAGGCCGACGAGGTCGAACAGCCAGCCGAACGCCGCGAGCGTGAGACAGAGCGCGGTGACCGCGGCGGCGAGCACGCGAGCAGCGGTGTCGCGTGCGGTCTCCCGGGCGAGGTACGCGGCGAACACCGCGAGGAACGCGCCGTGCACGAGCACGAACGGTCCGAGCGGGCTTCGTTCCGGGAGGACGGCGAGTGTCTGCTTGCTCGCGCCCGCGAGGAGCACCGTGGAGACGAACGGCCACGTCCACGCGAGCGCGAGCGGAACCACCGGACTCACGAGGAGGAGCGCGACGACCGGGCGCGCGACCTCCGCGCGAACGCCGTCGAGAGAGGGGCGGACGCGCTCGGGGAGCAGCGTCCGCGGCGGGTGGGAGGAGAGCGCGAGCGCGAGCCACGCCAATCCGACGCCCGTGGGGAAGCTCCACGTGTTCGTCGCGAGGAGCAGGCCGAGGACGGGCGGGAACGCACCGTAGACGAGGCGGCGGCGGCGCCACGCGCCGTCGGCGTGCCAGTACGCGTAGAGCACGGCGAGCGCGGCGGCGAGCACGGGGACACTCATCATGTGCGCGTGGAGGTCGCCGTTCAGGTACGCGAACAGCGGGAACTCGTTGATCGTGCCGGGGATGACGCGGCTCGCCGGCCAGTACGAGAACGTTCCCGGGTCGATAACGGCCGTTTCGTAGGGGGTGCCGACGAGACCGGTGAGCCAGCGACCCAGGCCGTCGGGGAGGAGCGTGACGACGACGCGGGCGGGCGGGCGGAGGTTGCTCGCGAGGCCGAACAGGAGCGCCGCGAGCGCGCCACCGGCGAGCGGCCGATAGCCACGACGGCGGGCGAGTTCGCGGCCGAACCCGAAGACGGCGGTGACCGCCATCGCGTAGAACGACGCGAGCGCGGGGCCGTACGCGAACCGCGGGTCGGTTCCGGCGAGCGTGGTGAAGAGTGCGGCGACGAGGTGGCCGCCGTAGTAGTAGACGACGTGCTCGCCCGCGAACCAGAAGTCCTCGGGAGGCAGGCTATCCCCGCGGAGGAGCGACCGGAGGAGGCCGTAGTCGAGGAACTTCTCACCGCCGCTCGCGTACACGCCGGGGTCGGCCGCGCGCACCGCTAGCAGGAACAGGAACGCCGCCGAGAACACGCCAAGCGTCATCGCGAGCGCGCGCCGCTCCACGTCGAGCCCGTTCCGCGCGCTCCAGAGCGACACGCCCGCGAACACCGCGAGCACGCCCAGGGTCACCGGCAATCCGAAGGAGAGTCGTCCGAGCCAGAAGAGGGGCACCGTCACGGACACGACGACGAGCGGGAGCGCGACGAACGCCCCGCCGTCACGCGCGTCCGGTACTAGCCGGGACGCCACGGGAACACCCAGTCCGAGCAGCGCCACCAGCAACACCCACCACGTCAGTACGACCCCGTACTCCATCACCACGAACACCCGCGGCCGACGGCATACGCTTTGGGATATCTCGCACCGCGCTACTCACACCGACCGCGCAGTCCCGCGAGCGCCCACGCCACCAACACCACGCCCTCCAGCCTCGCCGCGACGTACACCCAGGACTCCAGCTCGACGTCCTGTCCGTCCGTCGCCGCGACATCCATCCAGACGTCGACGAACCGCCGTGGAACCACCAGCTCGAACACGCCGACCAGCAGCGCGAGTACACGAAGCAACATACGCCCGCTTACACGAGCCATCCACATAGAGGCCGAGGATGCTGAGAACAATCCGACGGTAACACGATACGGACGCGAACACCAACCGCCAAACAACACGACAAACCCCTCGTTCGACCAGTGCGGAATCTACCCGCGTACGACCGCGTTCACGACCGAACGCACTGTGAGTGCGTTGGTTCACGCCAGAAATAGCGGGAGGTAGATTTGAACTACCGATCTCCGGGTTATGAGCCCGGCGGAATCTCCTGGCTATCCCATCCCGCTACCAGTTCGTAGACGAGTGCAACGAATAAGGGTTGTGATTCGGTCGCCGTGTGGGAGTTCTCCCCTTACTCGAGTTCGCCGAGGAGGGTGTCCGCAGCGGCTGCGGACGACTCGGGGCCGCGACCGGTCACGAGGTCGCCGTCCACGGTGACGGAGGTCTCCGAGTCGAGTTCGGCGTCCCAGTCGCCGCCGGCCGCAACCACTTCGTCCTCCACCCAGTACGGGAGCTTCCGGCCGTCCGGCATCCGGTCGTGCTCGTCCACGATGCCCTCCTCCCAGGCGTTCGGGAAGCCGGTGACCTCGCGGCCCTCGACGAGGCTCCCGCCGTCGTCCGCTCTAGTGAATGCGAGGAGGCCGGCCGCGTGACAGACGACGAGCGCTTTCCCGTCCTCGCCCGCGACCGCGTTCCGGAGGAGGCGACGGGCGTCCCGGTCCTGGTTCACGTCCCACGCGGTTCCGTGACCGCCCGGGAACACGACCGCGTCGTAGCCGTCCGCGTCCACCGCGGCGAGCGGTTCGGGGTCGTTCAACCGCTCGTCGTTCTCGTGGACGTCACGCACGAACTCCGCCGTCTCCTCGCCGACCTCGTCGGGGTCGGCCGAGCGCTCGTCCAGCACTGGCGGCGACCCGGACGGCGTCGCCACCGTGATATCGAACCCCTCGCTGTCCAGCGTCGTCAGTGGTTCCGCGCACTCTTCGCCCCAGTAGCCTTCCTCGCTCACGACAAACAACGCACGAGACATACGAGAACGAACGGCCGTCACGGGCAAAAGTAGTGTGGCGGCGGTGGCGAGTGCCGGTTAGTCGTCCGCGGGGTTCAGTGTGCGCGCCATGTCCTCCGAATGAAGGTGGCAGGCAGCCGGATGACCGGCTTCCGTCCGTTCGAGGGGGGGCGCGTCGCGCTCGCACACCGTCTCGAACTCGGCTTCGAGGAGCTCGCGCGCCTCGTCCTGGTCGTCGCGGACGAGTTCGTCGAGCGCGTTCTCGAACACGCGTTCGGCGCCCGCGTCCCCGAGCGTGTCCGGGACGTCGAACTCGTCTCGAATCGCGTCCTTCATCTCCTCGTGCGGCAGTTCTGACTCGGACGCGTCCTCGGGAACGCCGAGGAACGTCTTCACGGCGTCCAAGTCGATACCGCTGTCACGCAGTTGGACGCGTACGTCCATCACCGCCCGCCACGCCTCCTGATCGAAGTCGTAGTCCTCCGGCTGAATGACCGTCGGACACCGCGTGTGGAACCGACAGCCGGACGGCGGGTTCGACGGCGACGGCACGTCGCCCGTGAGCGTGACGGAGTCTCCGCGCTTCGTCGGGTCGGGCTGCGGAATCGACCCGAGCAACGCCTTCGTGTACGGGTGCTGTGGGTTCTCGAACAGCTCGTCAGTGGGGGCTGACTCCACGATTTCGCCGAGGTACATGACGTTCACGCGGTCACAGACCTCGCGAATGACGCCCATGTTGTGGCTGATGAACACGATCCCGAGACCGAACTCCTCCTGGATGTCGTCGATGAGGTTCAGAATCTCGGCCTGCACGGACACGTCCAGCGCCGACACCGGCTCGTCCGCGACGATGAGATCTGGGTTCACGGACAGCGCTCGCGCGAGGCCGATGCGCTGTTTCTGCCCGCCGCTGAACTCGTGCGGGTACCGGTCGATGTCGTCCGCCGACATCCCGACGCGTTCGAGGAGATCCGTCACGATTTCGCGCCGCCGAGACTTATCCCGCATGCCGTGGATGAGCAGGGGTTCCGCGATCGACTCCCCGATTGTCATCCGCGGGTCGAAGCTCGACGTCGGATCCTGGAAGATCATCTGAGCGCGCCGACGGAACCGCTTCAGTTCGCCGCTGTCGTACTTCGTGATGTCGTCACCGTCGAAGTACACGTCGCCGCCCGTCGGATCCTCGAGCCGGAGGAGCGACGTCGCAGCGGTAGACTTCCCGCAGCCGGACTCGCCGACGATCCCGACCGTCTCGCCGCGCGACACGTCGAACGAGATGCCGTCGACGGCGCGCACGCGACCGACCTCGTTCCGTAACACCCCCTCCGTGATCGGGTAGTGTTTCTCGAGGGCGTCCACCCGGAGGATCGGATCCGTGCTCACTGTCGCTCACCTCCATCGGTCGCCGCGGACGCGCCGGAGTCCTCGTGCTCCGCGAGCACTTGCGGGTCGGTCGTCGTCTCGTAGTGGACGCACGAGACCGTGTGACCGGGTTCGCCCGCGTCGTACTGGGGCGGCTGTTCGCCCGTCCGACAGCTCTCGATAGCGTGCGGGCAGCGGTCGCTGAACCGACAGCCGGACGGCGGGTTCACGAGACTCGGAAGCGTCCCACCGATGGGTTCGGACTCCTCGCCCTGTCCGGGGAGGCAGTCGAGGAGCGCTCGCGTGTACGGATGCGCGGGGTTCTCGAATATCTTGTAGACGTCCCCGGTCTCCATGACCTTCCCCGCGTACATCACCACGACTTTGTCCGCGATTTCTGCGACGACGCCGAGGTCGTGCGTGACGAAGATGATGCCCATGTCGTACTCGTCCTGCAAGTCCTGCAGGAGTTCCAGAATCTGGGCCTGAATCGTCACGTCCAGCGCCGTGGTCGGTTCGTCCGCGATGAGGAGATCCGGTTTCGCGGCGAGCGCCATCGCGATGACGACGCGCTGCTTCATCCCGCCCGAGAACTCGTGGGGATAGTCGTCGAACCGCGTGGTCGCCTCCGGAATACCGACGCGGTCGAGGAGGTCGATGCCGCGCCGCCGCGCCTCCTCGTTGCTCACGTCGTCGTGAACCTGGATCGCTTCCCGGATCTGCCAGCCGACCGTGTACACGGGGTTGAGCGCGCCCTGCGGGTTCTGGAAGACGTGCGCGATCTCGTCGCCGCGAGTGGAGCGCAGGTCGCTCTCGGAGATCCCGAGGAGGTCGCGGCCCTTGAACTCGATACTGTCCGCCGTGATTTCGCCCGGCGGCATCGGGATGAGGCGGGTGATGCTCTCGCTCGTCACGGTCTTCCCGCTCCCGCTTTCGCCGACGATACAGACCGTCTCACCGCGGTCGACACTGAAGTCGACGCCGTCGACGGCGCGTACGATTCCGTTGTCAGTGTCGAACTGCGTGTGGAGGTTTTCGACGTTGAGTAGGTGTTCGCTCATAGTTCAGTCACTCCGGGGGTCGAGTGCGTCTCGCAGGGCGTCACCGATGAAGTTGAACGCCAGAATCGTGAAGAACAGGAAGAGCCCGGGAATCGTCGATATCCAGGGCGCGTCGCTGAGACTGCCACGCCCGGCCGAGATCACCTGCCCCCACGAGGGAACGGTCGGGTCACCGAGACCGAGGAAGGACAGCGCCGCCTCGGCGAGGATGATGGTCGGGATGGTGAGCGTCGCGGCGGTGATGACCGTATTCGATACGTTCGGGATGATGTGGCGGCGGATGATGTACGGCGTGCTCGCGCCCGCGCCGTCCGCGGCCATGATGTACTCTTCTTCGTTACGCTGGAGGGCCTCCGACCGGACGAGGCGGGCGACACCGCCCCACGTCACGAGGCCGAACAGCAGTATCATGAGGAAGAGACTCCCCCCGAACAGGTAGATCAGGAGGAGGTAGAGGAAGAACGTCGGGAACGTGATCTGGATGTCGACGTACCGCATCAGGATTTCGTCGACGAGTCCGCCGGAGTAGGCGGCGACGCTACCGACGAGCGTCCCGATGACGACGATGAGGAGGGAGGCGATGAGACCGACCTCCATAGTCACCTTCATGCCGTAGACGACCATCAGGAAGATGTCCTTCCCGTTCGCCATCGTGCCGAGCGGATGCGCCCACGTGCCGTGGCAGAGGCGCGTTCCGCTCGCGGTCTGCGTCACTTCGCCGACGCAGCCGCTCCCGCCGAGTACCTCCATCGGCACGGTCGTGTAGACCGGAGGCTGGAGGCCGGCGAGGATGTTCACCGTGGGTTCCGGGAGAACCATCGTCCCGACGGTTCCGATGAGGAAGATCGCGATGAGGAACACGCCGCTCGCGACGGCGGCCCGGTTGCGCTTGAACTGATCCCAGTAGATGCGCGTCATCCGCGGCTGCTGGTAGAGCGGGAGCAGCGCGTAGAAGAACAGCACGACCATCGTCGCGATGAACAGCCAGTCCACGTTGGAGACTTCCCACGTGAGTTCGAACAGCACGAGGTTCACGCTCTCGAACGTGGGCTCGCCGATCGGGACGACGAAGAGGTCGTAGGCGACACCTGCTGCGAGGACTAGCATCGCCGCGAGGAACGCGAACGTCTTGTTGGAGACGGTCGCGAGTCCCGTGCGGCCGATGGAGTCCCAATCGACATCTTCGAACGTGTCCGGGTCGTTTTCTGCCGCCATTAGCGATCACCGAAGTCGATACGGGGGTCGACGATAGTGTACGCGATGTCCTGGAGGAGGTTCCCGACGATGGCGATGAACACGGGAATCATCGTGGTTCCGAGGACGAGCGCGGTGTCTTGTTGTGTGATTGCATCGTAACTCAGCCGCCCGAGTCCGGGGATGCCGAAGACGATCTCGACGAGGTACGAGGACGTCAGGATGACGCCGAGCATGTCCGCGACGAGAATCGTCATCAGCGGGACGAGCGCCGGCCGAAGGATGTGCCGGGTGAGCACGCGCATCTCGTCCACGCCCTTCGCGCGAGCGGTCTTCACGAACTCGGCGTGCACGTACTCCATCGCCTCCGCACGCGAGTACCGCATCTCGCCCGCTATCGTGGACGTGGTGAGCGTGATGACGGGGAGGATGAGCTGGTGTGCCATCTCGAGACTGAGGAAGGGCGCGTCCGCGTTGAACACGACCGGCGTCCAGCCGAGCTGGACGCTGAACACCAACAGGAGGATGATGCCGAACCAGAAGTTCGGGATGGACAGCCCGAAGAACCCGAAGAACGTCCCGAAGTAGTCCGTGAGGGAGTACCGGTGGGTCGCCGAGTACAGGCCGATGGCTATCCCGAGCACGGTGGAGATGATGATGGACGGCGCTCCGTACGCGAGCGAGTACGGGTACGCTTGCGCTATCGCCTGAATGACCGGCTGGGAGCGCGTGTCAGACCATCCCCAGTCGAGGGTGACCATGTTCCCCATGAATTCGATATACTGTTGCCAGATACCGCCGACGTTTCCGCGGTACGCGTTATACGCGTCAACTGCCTGAGAGACGTTCGCTCCTTGCTGGGCCGCGCGCCACTTGATCTGCGCCGTCTGCGGATTCGGCGTCAGATACATCAACCCGAACGTGATGGTCAGGATGATAACCGTGGCTACGACAGCCCAGAGAACCCGTCTCGTGACGTACCATCGCATTATTGTAAGTATGTGGAGAGCAGTGGAGGGGCGTTACTTCTGCGCGAAGTACCAGCTCTGCGAGTCGTAGCCGTAGTTCCACGTCCCGCTGTCCGGTCCGACGACTTCGTCCTGGTAGCCCGACGTGGACGTCCCCATCACGAGGAAGTTCTCCGGCTGCTCCTCGCTGAGCGCTGCGAAGATCTTCGAGAGGTTCTCCTGGCGCGTCGCGTCGTCCGTCGCGCTCGACGCCGCGTCGTACCACTGCTTGAGCGGCGCGTCGGGATAGTAGCCGTAGTAGTTCGTGGAGGCCTTCTTCAGCCAGAATGCCCGCGTGGACGTCGGCGTGAGCGGGTACGTGTTGAACACGATACCGATGTTCATGTCCCAGGACTCCTCGCTCGCGGTCTGTTCGCGCGGGCCCGCGTTGTACGGACCGCCCGACCACGGCGGTTCGCCCTCGCCGATGTATGAGTTCGCGACGTACTTGTTGAGGAGCGTGTTGAACTTCACGCCGACGAGTCTGGTTCCGAACCCGACCTGGTTGAGCTGCTGGCCGATGTACTGCGCCATCGTCTTCGTCGTGCCGTTACCGGTGACGTAGACGAACTTGAGCGTCTTCTGCTCGCCGTTGTTGTTGACGACTTCGCCGTCCTCGTAGTGGAAGTCGCTCCGCTCGGAGAGTCCTTCCTGGAGGCGCTGCTTCGCCTTGTCGATGCCGTAGAGGTCGCCCGTCCCGTACTTCGTGACGCCGTCGTCACTGAACCACTGGGAGTACTCGGGCTGGAACGTGTACGCGGGGTTCGCGTACCCGTTCTCGATGTTCTGCGCGATGGCCTTCTTGTTCACCGCCATCCCGAACGCCTGACGCACCTTCGTGTTCCGGAAGGGCGCCCAGCCGTTCGAGCGCATGTTGTAGACGAGGCCCGTGAGGTAGGACTGGGGAGCGGTGACGAGGTTGATGCTCTGTGAGTCCTCGTACTGGGGCGCTTTCGAGGACGGAATCCCCGTGGCCGTGATTTCGCCGGTTTTGAGCGCGGCGAGACGCGTGCTCTCCTCGGGGATGACCTTGTACGTGTAGCTGTTGAAGTAGGGCGCTTCGCTGAAGCGGTCGGGCGCGTTCGGGGCGTCCCGCATGTAGTAGCTGTCGTTCCGAACGGCCGTGAACTCCGCTTCGCGGTCCCAGCTTTCGAGCGTGTACGCCCCGAGGTTCCCCGTGTAGGAGAGACTCTGAATCTCGGAGTCCTTCTTGAACCCTTCGACGTCCTTGTCTGGCACGTACTTCTTGGCGAGATCCTTCGGGAGCGTCCAGAGCCCCCAGAGAACTGGCTTGAACTTGAACGCGGGGTCGACCTCGTTCAGCCGGACTTCGAACGTCAGCTTCCCGGTCTTCTCGACGGGAATGTCCTTCGTGTTCCCGTTCGAGTCGGTGTACGTCCAGTCGCCGGGGTTGGCGTAGCCCGCCCAGTTGTCGTCGGCCTGGTAGACGTTCTTGATGAGGTAGACGAAGTCCTCCGCGGTCACCTGCCCGTAGGGATCGCTCCACTGGAGGTTGTCCTTGAGCTGGACTTCGTACACGCGGTTGTCCTCCGTGGACACGTCGCCCCAGAGCGGGAAGATTTCCTGGTCGGGCGTGATGCCGTAGAGGCTGTCCATCGTCAGACCGATGCGGTCTGCGGTCTCGCCGTCGTTGACGCCGATGAAGTACAGGGACTTCGCGTCGCTCGCGCGGCCGGAGATGTAGTCGCCGCCGACGGTGCGCTCCGCCTGCGTCGTCGTGCCGTCCGTGTTACTCGTGGTCGTCGATTGCGTCGTGCTGTCGCCGCCGTTCGAACAGCCAGCGAGCGCCGCCGCCCCGCCGACACCGAGGGTCTTTAGGACGTTACGCCGGTTCGGGAGGAGAACCGTTTGGGGTTCATCACTGTTGTTGCCGGATGGCATGATATGGAAAAACAAACATGTGCATAAATATTCTTCGATGACAAGAGGTGCGTTGGCAAACGCCGAGCTTCGCTACGAATTCTAAGACCCTGAAAGAAGTTTGCTAAAATCCTAAACCATCACGAAAATACGCTAGCGAAGCGCTGAGTCGCCGTCAGTAGTCGCCGCCTTCGTCGGTGATGACGACCTCGCCGTCCACCACGTCCACGTTGATGAGCGTCTTCACGTCGATGTCGGACTCGTCGAGCTCGTTCGGCCCCTCCTTCTTGATGACCGCGACCACGTCGCTGACGTCCGCGCCGATGTGGTCGAGGGCGTCCGTGATGGCGCGCAGCGTCCCGCCGGTGGAGAGCACGTCGTCGAGCACGAGTACGCGGTCGCCCGCGTGCACGTCGTTGATGTACATCTCGGACTCCGAGTAGCCCGTCTGCTGGGTCAGGGAGACCTCGTCTTCGAGGCCGTACGAGCGCTTGCGGATGACGACCAGCGGGATGTCCGTCATCAGCGAGACCGCGGTGGAGATGTGAATGCCCATCGCCGCCGGAGTGACGATCTTGTCGACGCCCTCGATTTCGGCTTTCCGGATGATCTTGATGACGATCTCACGGAGGAGGCCGGGTTCGAGAACGGGAACACCGTCACTGATCGGGTGGACGAAGTACTGATAGCCGTCTTTCTCGATTATCGGCGCGTCGAGGAGGGACTGCTTGAGCCTATCCATGTTGACGCTACGTGCCCCGAGAGTAAAAACTGACGAATCGCCAATGACGAATCGCCAAGAGCGAACGATTAAGTTACGAGTACCCCATCGTACTGCCGTGCAACCAACTCCCGACCTACCGGTAGTGCTCGCGCTCCTCGCACTGCCGTTCGTCGCCGCCGCACTCACGCCGCTCGTCCATCGGGCACTGGGCGAACGCACGGCGTACTTCGCGGCGGCCGTGGCGCTCGCCTGTTTCGGGCTCGCCGCGTCCCAGTACGGAACGGAGGGTGTCGTCTCCGTCGCGTGGATTCCCGCGCTCGACGTCTCGCTCAGCCTCTACGTTGACGGGCTCTCCCTGCTCGTCGCCTTTCTCGCGTCCGGCGTGGGCGTGCTCGTGTTCACGTACTCCGCGGGCTACATGCACGGCGAACCCGGCCTCGCGAAGTACTACGCGACCCTGCTCGCGTTCATGGGGTCGATGCTCGGGGTCGCGCTCGCCGCGGACCTCGTCGCGCTCTTCGTGTTCTGGGAGCTCACCAGCATCGCCTCCTTCGTCCTCATCGGCCACTACTCGAGTCAGGACTCGGCGCTGTACGCCGCCCGAAAATCCATGTTCGTCACCGTCGGCGGCGGCCTGTTCATGCTCGTGGGATTCGTCCTGCTCGCGAACGCCACCGGGACGTTCAGCATCGCGACGATGCTCGACCGGCCCGAACTCGTCCGGGAGGCCCTGCGCTCGCAGGGCGTCCTCTTACCCGTCGTCGTTCTCGTGGGGGTCGGCGCGGCGGCGAAGTCCGCACAGGTTCCGCTCCACATCTGGCTCCCGGACGCGATGGAGGCCCCGACGCCCGTGTCCGCGTTCCTCCACTCTGCGACGATGGTGAAAGCCGGCGTCTACCTCGTCGGCCGCCTCCGCCCCGTTCTCGTCACGGACGAGTGGACACTCCTCTTCGCGGCGCTCGGCCTCACTACGATGACCGTCGCCGCCGTGTTGGCTATCGCCGCGACCGACATCAAGCAACTGCTCGCGTACTCCACCGCGAGCCACCTCGGCCTCATCGTCGCTGGGTTCGGGTTCGCGTCGGTTCTCGGCGCGGAGACGGGCGCGTTCCACATCCTGAACCACGCGATGTTCAAAGCGCCGCTCTTCCTCGTCGCCGGCATCGTCGCGCACGAAGCCGGTACCAGAACGATCAGCGAACTCGGCGGCCTCAGACGCGACCTCCCCATCACGGCCGCCGTCACGGTCGTCGCCGCGCTCGGGATGGCGGGCGTCCCGCCGTTCAACGGATTCTACTCGAAGGAGTTCCTCTTCGAGACGACGTACGAGTTCGCCGCGCACGCGGGCGGCCTCGCGTGGGTCGTCCCCGCCGTCGCCGTGCTCGGGAGCGTGTTCACGTTCCTCTACTCGGTGCGCTTTCTCATGCTGTTCTTCGGGGAGAAACCGAGCGGCCTCGGGCACGTCCACCGGCCGCCACTGACGATGCTCGCGCCGCCCGTCCTGCTCGCCGCCGTCGCGGGCACCATCGGACTCAACGGCCTGCTCGCGTCCTTCCACGCCGGCTTCGCTCCAATCACCGAGTTCGTCGCCCGCGTCGTGAACAGCACCACCGCCGCCGGGCACGGCGGCCACGAGTTCTCCTACTACGTCCCGACCTACGTCAGCCCCGCGCTCGTCATGAGCGCCGCGACCATCGCGCTCGGCCTCGCGGCCTACCCGGCCTACGGCCGCATCCACGACGCGCTCCACGCGCTCTTCCGAACCGTCCCGCCGATTCAGGCGGACTGGTGGTACGACGCGGCCGTCGGCGGCCTCGACGGCGTCTCACGCGGTACCGCGCGCGTCGTCCAGACCGGCCAACTCCGCACGTACGCGGCCTGGACGCTCACCGCCACCGCGGGCCTCGCGCTCGCCGGATACGCGGCCGTCGGCGCGTCCCTGCCCCCGCTCTCGTACTCGCTGTCGATTCCGCTCCTCCTCGTTCTCGTCACCGCCGTCGTCGCCGCGGCCGCGGTGACCGTCGCGCCCTCGCACACGACGGGCGTGCTCACGCTCTCCATCCTCGGGTTCATGCTCGCCATCTTCTACATCCTCGCGAGCGCGCCCGACCTCGCGCTCACCCAGCTCGTCGTCGAGACGCTCGTGCTCGTCATCTTCCTGCTCGTGCTCGACCGACTCCCCTCCTACTACGGCGAGACCCGGCGCTCCCGGAAGGTTCGGGACGCCGGCCTCTCCGTGCTCGTGGGCGCGACGGTCACGGTGACCGTCCTGCTCGCCACCGCGGGCGGTGACCCGTCCGCGAGCCTGAATCCCGTTTCGGGCATCGACACCAGTCACCTCGTCGAACTCGCGGTGGAGGAGGGCGGCGGGACGAACGTCGTGAACGTCATCCTCGTCGACCTCCGCGCGTTCGACACGCTCGGCGAGATCGGCGTCGTCGCAATCGCCGCGCTCTCCGTGGTGACGCTCATCGCGATGCGGGAACGCGGAGGTGAGGCGGAATGAGCACGATAATCCTCCGCACGGTCACGCGCCTCGCCGTCCCCATCGTGTTCGTCACGTCGTTCGCGCTGTTCCTGCAGGGCCACAACCTCCCCGGCGGCGGGTTCATCGCGGGCGTCCTCACCGCCACCGGCCTCGCGCTCGTCTACATCGCGTACGGCCTCGACTTCCTCGAGGAAACCGTCTTCCAGCGCTCCATCGGCGGGAGCGTCGAACACATCCAGCACGGACTGGTCTCCGACTACCGCCGGCTGTTCGCCGTCGGCCTCGCCATCGCCACCGGCAGCGGCCTCGTCTTCGTCGCGCTCGGCATGCCGTTCATGTCGTACGGCTACACGTACGCGTCCTTCCCGCTCTACGACCACATGGAACTCGCGTCGGCGGTGGTGTTCGACTTCGGCGTCTACTGCGTCGTGGTCGGCAGCCTCCTCACGATCCTCTCGGTGGTGGGTGAAGAATGACGGAGGCGACGCTCGCCGTCGTGCTCGGCGCGCTGTTCGCGTTCGGCACCTACCTCGTCCTGCGCCGGGACGTGGTGCGGGTCGTCTGGGGCGTCACCATCATCAGTCAGGCCGCGAACGCCTACCTCATCACGATGGGCGACATCGCGGGCTCCGTCCCCGTCCTCAGCCACCACGGCCCGCCGTTCACCGGAACCACGGACCCGCTCGTGCAGGCGCTCGTCCTCACGGCCATCGTCATCGGGTTCGGGACGACGGCGTTCGCGCTCGCGCTGACGTACCGCGTCTACGAAGAACACGGCACCATCGACCTGGAGGAACTATGAATCAGTTCGTCATCGCGCCGTTGCTCGTCGCACTCTGCACAGCCATCCTCACGCTCCTCACTCGGCGGTTCGGCCGCGCTCAGCGCGCGCTCAGCGTGCTCGGCGGCGTCGGGTACGTCGCCGCCGTCGCGTGGCTCGTCGCGTCGGTGTACCCCTCGGGCGGCCCCGCGGTCTACCACCTCGGAGACTGGGTCGCGCCGTACGGCATCGTGCTCGTCGCCGACTCGCTGTCAGCGTTCATGCTCGCCATCGCGGCCGTCGTCACCCTTCCCGCACTCGTGTACGCGACCCGCCACATCTCCGCGTTCGGCCAGCAGGTGTCCTTCCACCCGCTCTTCCACCTGATGGTAGTCGGCGTCACCGGCTCCTTCCTCACCGGGGACGTCTTCAACCTCTTCGTCTGGTTCGAGGTAATGTTGCTCTCCAGTTACGTCCTCGTGGTCTTCTACTCGGGGCCGGAGCAGACGACCGCGACGCTCCGGTACGTCGTGCTCAACCTCGTCGGGAGCGCCGTCATGCTGCTCGCCATCGGCGGCCTGTACGCCGCGACGGGCACGCTCAACATGGCTGACGTGGCGCACCGCCTCGCGAACGCCCAGCAGTACGGCGTCCACGTCACGCCCGTCCTGGGCCTCACCGCGCTCCTGTTCGCGGTGTTCATGCTGAAGGCCGGCGCGGTGCCCTTCCACTGGTGGGTGCCGGACGCGTACGCCGCCGCGCCCGCGCCCGTCTCCGCCGTCCTCGCGGGCGTCGTGAAGAAGGTCGGCGTCTACGCCGTCACCCGCCTCTACTTCACCGTGTTCGCCGCCGCGCCGCTCCCCGACCTCGCCCTTCCCGGCGACACCGTCCTGGGCTTCTTCGGCGTCGTCCTGCTGGCTATCGCCGTCCTGAGCATGCTGTTCGGCGGACTGGCGGCTGTCGGGCAGCGCGACCTCGACCGCCTGCTCGCGTATTCCAGCATCGGCCAGGTCGGCTTCATCCTCGCCGCACTCGCCGCGGCCGCGCTCCGCCCCGAGTTCGCCGCCGTCGGCATCACCGCCGCGCTCGTCTACTCGCTCACCCACGCGCTCGCGAAGAGCCTCCTCTTCCTCCTCTCCGGCGTCGTCGAAGACGCCGCGGGGACGAGGCGGCTCGGCGACCTCGGCGGCCTCGCGCGGCGGTCGCCCGTCGTCGCAGGTTCGTTCCTCGTCGGCGGCCTGGGCCTCGTCGGCATCCCGCCGCTCGTCGGATTCTTCGGGAAGTTCCTCGTGTTCGACGCGCTCGCACAGACCGACGTGGTCGTCGGCCTCGCGGCGGCGCTGGTGGGCGCGATACTCACCGTCGCCTACGTCTCCGGCGCGTGGAACCGCGGGTTCTGGGGCGAACCGTCCGCCGCGGTCGACGGCTGGGACGCCGACCCCGTGCAGGTCGCCTGCGTCGTCGCGCTCGCCGTCGGCGTCGTCGCCGCCGGCGTCGGCTTCAACCCGATTCTGGAGTTCGCGCGCGCCGGCGCGGACGCCGCGCTCGACCGCGCCGCGTACATCACGTCCGTCCTCGAACGCGGGGGTGATGCGGCGTGAACCTCACCGTGAAGCGCTGGCAGGCGACCGGCGTCGCGCTCGCCGTCCTCTGGCTGTTCGTCAGGGGCGTCCAGTTCACGGCCCGGAACCTCGCCCAGGAGTTCCTCATCGGCCTCGCGCTCGGCCTCCCGACCGCGTACGTGTTCCGCGAGTTCTTCACCGGCCGCGTCAACCTCGTCCGGCTCGCGCGCACCGTCCCCTACGCCGTTCTCTACATCGCCGTGTTCCTCTGGGAACTCCTCACCGCGAACTTCGACGTGGCGCGCCGCGTCGTCGACCCCCGCCTCCCGATCGAACCGCGCGTCGTGACGGTGCCGCTGCGGGTCGAACGCGACATCGCCATCACGACCATCGCGAACAGCATCACGCTCACACCCGGCACGCTCACTATGGACTACGACGACGACCAGAACGCGCTCTACGTACACGCAATGGCCGCCACGACGGACGACGACGTCCTCGACCCCATCCGGACGTGGGAGGACTACGCGCTCGTCATCTTCGACGAGGAACTGAAACCCGGCGACCCCGTCCCCGAGCGGGACGCGGAGAACGGGGGTGAGTCCGGTGGCGAGTGAGGCCGCCGTCCCCGCGTTCCTCGACGACGCGATTCAGGCGTCGCTGGTCGTCGCCGCGCTCCTCACGCTCGCCTGCAGCTATCGCGTGATTCAGGGGCCGACCGTCCCGGACCGCGTCGTCGCGCTGGACACCATCGGAACGAACGTCGTCGCAATCGGCGTCCTGTTCGCGCTCGCGACCGGCCGCGGCCTGTTCGTCCTGATCGGCCTCGTCCTGGCCATCGTCGGGTTCGTCAGCACCGTCACCGTCGCGAAGTACGTCATCGAGGGGGACATCATCCAATGAACACGCTCACCGCCGCCGTCGTCGCCGCGCTGCTCGTCGTCGGAAGCGCCTTCCTCACCATCGGCACGCTCGGACTGCTCCGCCTGCCCGACGTGTACAACCGGATGCACGCGACGTCGAAGGCGACCACGCTCGGCGCGGCGTCAATCTTCCTCGCGGGCTTCGTCTACTTCGGCCCCTCGGGCGCGGGGCTCACGTCGCTCGTCGGCATCGCCTTCCTCTTCCTCACCACGCCGACCGGCGCGCACATGATCTCGCGCTCCGCGCAGAAGATGGGCGTCGAGTTCTTCGGGAACGCCGACTGGCCCGAGGACGACGACTAACCACGCCGGTTTTCCATGACGCGGGTCGCGGCGTAACAGACGGCCGCGTACGAACAGACGAACGAAACTATCGTCGTCGCGACGCCGAGGAGCGACGAGTAGGAGACGACGCGTTCGAGAACGGAGAGCGCGCCGAGCGCGACCACGAACGTGAGCGCGCCAGTGAGCACGGCCACACCGACCGCAACGCCCGTCGAGTCGAACGAGGTCAGTTCGCTCCAGCGCGTCCGCACACTGTCGAGGGAGGGCACGACCGACGCTAGCGAAGCCGGGTTGTTAGTCGTTCTGCCGGTCGAGAACGCGCGCGAGTTCGTCCGCGACTCTGAGTCCGAGCGCGTCCTTCGTCCCCGTGAACTCGGTGTGTTCGTCGGCGTCCACGAGGAGCGCGCGGGTGTCCTCGCCGCCCATGACGCTCGCGTCGTTCGCCACGACGAAGGAGAGGCGGGCGCGCTCCAGGGTCTTGCGGGCCTGTTCGAGCATCGCGTCGTCCTCGCCCGAGGTCTCGGCCTTGAACCCGACGATGGCGAGGTCGGGGTGGGTCTCTCGGAGTTCGTCGATGAGTTTCGGCGTGGGTTCGAGGTCGAGCGTGAGTTCCTGGCCGCTCCGAATCTTCTCGGGACTGGGATCGACGGTGTAGTCGCTGATGGCGGCGGCGGAGACGAGGGCGTCGGCGTCCCGGCAGGCGTCGAGCGTCGCGTCCAGCATCTCCGCGGCGGACTCGACGCGTTCGACGGTCGCGTAGGGGGCGTCGTCGCCGTCGTGCACGAGGGTCACGTCGGCCCCGCGGACGTAGCACGCGCGGGCGACTGCGCGACCGGTCTTGCCGGACGCGCGGTTCGTGAGCACGCGCACGGGGTCGATGCGTTCGCTCGTCGCGCCCGACGTGACGACGACGCGTTTGCCGTCGAGCGGTCGGTCGCCCGCGGCGCGCGCGACATCGAGGCAGATGGCGTCCTCGGTCGCGATTTTCGCCTTCCCCTCCTCGACGCGCGGGTCGACGAAGGAGACGCCCCAGGACTGCACGCGGTCGATGGCGTCGAGCACGCCGGGGTGGTCGTACATCGGTTCGTGCATCGCGGGCGCGACGACCACGGGGACGTCCGCGCCGAGCGCGGTGGTCGCACACGTGGTCACGGGCGTGTCGTCAACGGCGCTCGCTACCTTCCCGACGGTGTTCGCGGTGGCGGGCGCGACGAGGAACACGTCCGCCCAGCCGTCGCGACCGCAGAGTTCGACGTGCTCGACGCCGCCCGTGATATCGGTGACGACGTCGTTGTCGGTGGCGAACTCGACCGCCCACGGGTGGACGATGGACTGCGCGCTCTCCGTCATCACGGCGCGGACGGACGCGCCGCGGCGGCGGAGTTCGTGCGCCAGCTCGACTACCTTCACCGCCGCGATGCTCCCGGAGACGCCGAGCGCGACGTTCACTCCCTCCAGCATTCGTCCGAGTGGAGGGCGAGCACCGCCAAAGTAGTTTGGAGAAGCTACCGCCACCCCAACATATAATTGGGTTCGTGACAGGCCTGAGGTATGAGACGGCGGGCGTTCGCGTCGGCGGTCGCGCTCGCGGCGCTCACTGGGTGTAGCGCGCGCTCCGCAACGCCGACGCTCCGCTCGCGGACGAGTCAGTCGTTCCCGGACGCCTGTGCGAACGCATCAGTCGGCGGCGAGGTGCGGGAGGTGACGTTCGCGGACGCGCCCCGGTTCGTCGGGGACGGCGCGCGGGGGATAGACGTGCACCGGTCGCTCCCCGACTGGCACGACGCACTCCCGGAGTACGCGGCGTCGTTCGTCGCGGAGACGGACTTCGCGGAGCGCGCGCTCGCGGTGGTGTTCGTGCGGAACCGGGCGCGGCCGCGCGCGGCGTGTCTCACGGGGTTCGACCGCTACGACGGCACGCTCCGAGCGCGCGTCGCGGTGGACACGACCATTGCGGGCGCGGAGACGACGAAGGTCTGGTTCGTGCGGCGCGGGACTGCGGCGCTGGACGCGACGTACGCGGTGCGCGTCGTCGACCACGCGTAGCTCGCAAATATACCATCCGGAGCATATTTTTATGTAGCGCTATTTCAATGAGTCGAGTGGTGGTCGGCCGCTGACAGCGTCTGTCATCCAACCACTTCCAACGCCGTCGTGCCGACCACCGCTCCACCGAGGAGCAAGCGAGGATATTGGTTCCGTCCTTTTGAGTTTTGTTATCCAATAATAGCCGTAGAAATAATGTGTCGTGGTATCGTTCGACGAAGTCAGTCCTCGACAGACGGATGCATGGTCGGCGTGTCCGGGTGGCGCTCGCTGAACGCCTCCCGCATCCGCTCCATCGACGCGCGCTCGCGGCGCTCGCGCTCCGCCTCGTCGATCTCCTCACAGCCCGGCGGAACCTCGCGACCGCGACCGGTGAAGTATCCCTCGGGCGCGACCCAGTCGTGGTAGAACGGCACGTCCGAGTCCTCGAGGAGGCTGAGCGCGGCCTCCGCGCCGCTCCCCGCGGAGACGACCGCCTGATGGTAGCGGCCCGCGACCCGGCCCGCCGCGTAGAGCCCGGGAACGCCGGTGCGGCCCTGGCCGTTCGTGTCGAGGTACGTCTTCGTCCCCTGCTCGATGAAGTCGAGGCCGAGGCCGTCGAGGAACGACGCGTCCGACCACGAGGAGACGACGACGAAGTCGAACTCGTAGGTCTCGTCGGCGGTGACCTCGAAGCCGGCGGCGGCCGCGTCCACGCCCATCACTTCGGCGTCCACGACGCTCGCGCCCGCTTCGGTCGCCTGCTCGCGCGTCAGGTCGAGGAAGGTTCGGGGGTTGACGCCCGCGGGGAACCCGGGGAGGTTCTCGACGTGCGCGTTCCGCGCGAAGATGGATTCGCCCGCGTCGAACACGGTCGTTTCGAGGCCGGCGCGCGCGGTGAAGGTCGCCGCAGTGAGGCCGGCGACGCCGCCGCCGACAATGCCAACGGTGGGTGTCTCGGACATAGCGGGGGGAAGGCGGCGGGGATTGAGAAGCGTCCCGGTTCCGGCGAGCGAACTAAGCCCCGGGCGAACCCAGGTCGGGGCGTGAACAGGCTCTCGGTCAGCACCGTCGTCCGCATCCCGCCGAGCGAGGCGTACGAGTTCCTCCTGGACTTCCCCGGATACGCCGCGTACTCGAAGCACCTCACAGGCGTCGACCAGTCCGGCGACGGCGGCCCCGGCACGCGGTACCGCCTCCACTTCTCGTGGTGGAAACTCACCTACACCGTCCACTCAGCGGTGACGGACGTGGAGCCGCCACACCGCATCGAGTGGGCGGTGACGAGAGACCTCGACGCGAGCGGGCGCTGGCGAATCGACCCCGTGGAGACCGAGTCGGGCGCGGGGTCGCGGGTGACGCTCGAAGTCGAGTACGACCCGGCGTCGGCGGACAACGCGGTGTCGCTCCCGGCGTTCGTCAGCCTCGACTGGGTGGTGGGGAAAGCGGCGACCCACGTCGTCGAGGAGGGCGAACGCGTCGTCGAGCGCATCGTCGCCGACCTCGAAGGGGAGCGCCGGGACGTAGACCTCCGGGTGTCGACCGACTGACGGCGGAGCTGTCAGGAGTCGAAGAACCCGGTCGTCTCGGGCGTGGTGACGACGGGGAGCGTGCCGCCGTGGTCGATGCGGACGGTCGTGTCGTGGTCGAGCGTGGCGACCTCGCGGTCGTCCACGAGCAACACCACGTCGGCGGTCTCGCGCTCGACGGTGAGGTCGGTCGGGAGCGGGAGCACCCAGTTCGACTGGTCGACGCGGAACGGCGCGACGGGGACGACGGAGACGGCGTCCACGCCGGGCGCGACGACGGGGCCGTCAGCGGCGCTCCCGTACCCCCTGCTGCCGGCGGCCGTAGCGACCGTGACGCCGTCCGCGCGCACCGTATCGACGGTCTCGTTCGCCGCGTGGACGCCGTACTCGGAGATGCGCGCGGGTTCGGCCGTGACGACCATCGCGTCCGCGAGCGCCCGGTACGTCTCGCCGTCCGCGCGAACGGACAGGAGCGGCGCCGGGTGGACGCCCGCGCTCCCGACGAACGCGTGCGTCATCGCGTTCGCGCGCCGGTTCCAGCGGGCGGACGGGACGCCCGGCACGTCCCCGAGCGCGAGAACGGGCGCGTCAGCGTCGGCGCGCACGAGGTCGTAGAGCGCTGACTCGCCGTCCACGACCACGAGATCCGCGTCCGTTACAGCGCTCGCGTCGCCCGTCACGGCGTCGCGGTCGTGCTCAGCGACGAACGCCGCGAGGTCGTCGGCGCGCTCGCCGAGCACGCCCACCGTCTCCACGTCCGAGAGTCCCGGCATCGGCTACCCGTCGTAGGGCCAGTCGCCGGTGATCTTCATCCCCTTCGCCTTGTCCTCGTCCTCCAGCTGGCTCGCGATGTCCGCGGGGCTGGCGTGCGCGACCGCGAACTCGTCGCTCGCGAGGTCGACGGCGAGGTCGGTGAGGAGGATGGCCTGCTCGCGGAAGTCCCGGGCGTCGAGCTTATCGAGGGTGTCCGCGAACGTGTGCCCCCACCCGCGGCCCTCGTCGCCCGTCTCGCTCATCACGTGGTAGCCGGGGACGCCCCACTGCGTGTACGGCCAGTGGTCGGAGTGCGGGCCGAGTTCGGGCGTCGTCGTCACCGGATGGTCGAACCGCTCACCCACCCGCTCGGCGGCGTCCGCGAGCGCGTCGAACCCGTGCGTCGTGAAGGAGAGCGTGCGGCCGCGCACGACGCCGTCGAAGTTCAGCACCGCCCGAATCGTGTCGTGGTCGCGCTTCTCGGCGTCGTACTCGGAGCCGACGAGACCGACCTCCTCCGCGCCGAACGCCACGAAGTGAACCGTCGTGTCGAGTTCGTCCTCGCGCTCGGCGAGCGTGCGCGCGAGCTCCACGACCATCGCCGTGCCCGCGCCGTTATCCATCGCGCCCTCCGCGATGTCGTGGGCGTCCACGTGGCTCGTGACGAGGAGTTCCTCGGTCGTGTCGGGGCCGAGCGTCGCGTGCACGTTCTGACTCGTCGCGTCCGGCGTCTCCGCGTCCACGGAGACGGACACGTCGTCGCCAGCGAAGCGCCGGGAGAGCCGGGCCCCGACCTCCTTCGACACGCCGACTGCGGGGATGTCGCCGATAGGGGCGTCCGCGTTCCCGACGCTCCCCGTCGGCGGCAGACAGCCCTCGACGTGGTTCCGGAAGACGAACGCGGCCGCGCCGCCCTCGACGGCGTAGTAGTACTTCTCGCGGCGGTGGATGAAGCGGTCGAAGTGGTCGGGGACGTTCGACGCGACCATCACCACCTTCCCCTCGATATCGTGCTCTTCGAAGTCCGCGGGGAGGCCGTACCCGAGATCCACGAACTCGCCCCCCACCTCGCCGGCGGGCGACCGCGGGAGCGCGATGCAGTCCTGGGCGGTGTCGCCCGCCTCGATGCGCGAACGCCCCCGCTCCCAGCCCTGGATCTCGAACTCGTCGAGCCACGCGTCCTCTGTGTACTCCGCGAGCGCGTCCCGGGTCGCCTCCGCGGCCTCCCGCTCGCCGTCGCTTCCGGCCATCCGGTCGCCCACGTCAACGAGTCGTTCGAGGTGGTTCCAGCCAGCGTCAGACGTGAAGGTGTCGCCGATCCAGTCGGTCATACCGGAGAGTCCACGCAGGACGCACCTAACGGTTACGGGAGACCGAGCGGGTTGCCGGTACGGCCTACTCGCCGACCGGTATCGTGCGGTCGCTCGCGAAGAACGCGAACAATCCGAACAGGCCGAACAGCGCCGGTTCGTTCGTCACCACGCCGAGCACGCCCAAGACGCCGAGGACGCCGAGGCGGTCGACTCGCACTTCCATGCCTGACTGTTCGACGCGAACGCACGAAAAATACGGGGTGGTTTTCGAGTACCGGGTCAGGCCGCGGCGTCACCGACCCAGGAGGGCCGTTCGACGGTCGTGTCACCGACGTTCGTGAACGCGACCGACCGAGTGACGACGACCGACTCGCCCGCGACCACGGTGTGGTAGGTGACCGTGTAGGACGGCACGAACCCGCCGGGCGTCACGCGGAGGGCGACGGTGGCGTTCGTCGCGTTCGCGTACCGGCCGCCGGCGTCCACATATTCTCCGAGGGAATCTGAAACCACGCGCGCGCCGTTACCGGAGTCGTTCGCCAGCACCGCGGTTTCCGACCGGACGAGCAGGCTCACGAGGTTCGTCCAGCGCGTCGCGTACTGGACGCGGGCCGCCGCCGACGTGAACCCTTCTCCGGACTCGATACCGCGAGTCGTGTTCCACCGAACCAGGGCGGCGGTCTCGTTCCCCCAGTACTCACTGTGGCCGGGACGGCTGTTGAGCGCGAACGCGAGCGGGCCGCGAACGTCGGTGGACGTGTGGACGCGGGGCGCGGTCGCGTTCACGCGCATCCACGAGTCGGCACGCATCGCGAGCGTGCCGTTCACGTACCGGACGGTCGTCGTCTCCGCGACCGTGAACGTTGTGTTCGAGAGCGCGGCGCGGTGGGCGTCCGCGAGCGCGAACGCGTCCCGCACGCCCTCCGTGGTGACGCCGGGCGCGACCCGCTCCGCGGTCGGGTTCGGAGCGGTCGTCGGAGCGGGCGGCGCGCCCGTGGTCGCTCCGGTCGTCTCGACGGCCGTCTCGCCGGGTGGCTGGTCGCCGCAGCCGGCGAGCGCGACGAGGAGGGCAAGCGCGATGGCGAGGGCTGTTCGGCGCACACTCGCGCTTCGTGCTACCTGTATAAGAAACTAGGTTTCGGCGGTTACAGCGTGCCGTCGTCCTTGAGGCCCTCGATGATGTCGTCGACGAGGCTGTCGACGTCGTCGTAGGGGAAGTCGGCGTTCCCGCTGAGTTTGGACGCGAGTTCCATGGCGGTGAAGGAGACCTCGCCGTCGCCGGCCTCGAACTTCGTCGCGGGGCCGTTCGGGAGCGCGGGCACGAGCCCCATCTGGTTCTTCACGGGGTAGTCGGCGTTCTCGAACGCGTCCTTGAGTTCCGCACGGAGTTCGGCTTCGAGTTCGTCACTCATGGGCACACCTGTGCGTGGTTCGACGTTAAGGATTGTGGAACGGTTCGCAGGGGAACTGGAGTTTTTCGCGCGACGCGGCGTCCGTGGCCGAGTTGCGTCCCGCCGCTGACACCGGGACGGGCGGCCGTCCCGGCAGCAGTCACCAGCGCCATAGAACGGGACGTATACTCCGGAACGAATCGTTTTATACGGTCGGTCGGCCGAATCTTGGGTATGTCGTTCGATTTCGACCTGCTGAAGGAACTCACGGAAGCCCGGGGCGTCCCCGGCTATGAAGACCGCATCCGAACCATCGTCCGCCGCGAACTCGACGACCACGCCGACGAACTGCGCACCGACTCAATGGGGAACGTCGTCGCGACCGTCGAGGGCTCGGAGAACCCCGACTACGAGGTCGCGGTCGCGGCGCACATGGACGAGATCGGGTTCATGGTGCGTCACGTCACCGACGACGGCTTCCTCCAGTTGGACGCGCTCGGCGGCTGGGACGCCCGCATCCTGCGCGCGCAGCGCGTCACCGTCCACACCGACGAGAAGGACGTCCCCGGCATCATCGGGTCGCTCGCGCCGCACACCCAGGACGAGGACGAGCAGGGGACGAACGAGGAGGTGCACGACGTGTACGTCGACCTCGGCCTGGACGGCGAGGACGCCGCCGACCTCGTCTCCGTCGGCGACCAGGTGACGCTCGACCAGCGCACCGAGTACGTCGGGGAGAACGTCACGGGGAAGAGCCTCGACGACCGCGTCTGCCTGTTCGCGATGATCGAAGCCGCGAAGCAGATCGACCCCGCCGTGACGGTGCACTTCGCCGCGACCGTCCAGGAGGAAGTCGGCCTGCGTGGCGCGACCGCGCTCGGCGTCGACCTCGACCCCGACCTCGCGCTCGCGCTCGACGTGACCGTCGCGAACGACGTGCCGCAGGTGAGCGACGAGGCCGACTACGTCACCACGCTCGGCGAGGGCACCGCGATAAAGCTCAAGGACGGCAGCGTCATCACGAACCCGAACGTCCACAAGCGCCTCCGCACCGTCGCCGAAACCGAGGACATCGACCACCAGCTCGAAGTCCTCCCCGCGGGCGGCACGGACACCGCCGGTTTCCAGAACACGCACGGCGCGAAACCCGTCGGCGCGGTGTCCATCCCCACCCGCTACCTCCACACGCCCGTCGAAGCCGCCGACGGCGACGACATCGACGCCACCATCGACCTCGTCACCGCGTTCCTCGACAGCGAGGACGGCGAACACGACTACCGACTGTAAGCGGGTCGCGGTTTTTTTCGTGGAGGGTTTTCGCGGCGGGCCGCCGTGCCCGCCGCAGAAAACGGTCCGCGCAGGACGACGACCGACTGTAAGCGGGTCGCGGTTTTCTCACCACGCCTCGCCGCTGGCGAGATCCACGCTGTTGTCGAGTTTCGAGGACGGACAGATGTCTTCGAGGAGGCAGTCCGCGCAGTCGGGGTTGCGGGCGGTGCAGGTGTCGCGGCCGTGCGCGATGAGCCAGTGCGTGTAGTTCTTCCAGTGTTCCCGGGGGACTACGTCCATCAGGTCGTCCTCGATTTGCTCGGGGCGTTCCTCCTCGGTGATGGCGAGGCGGCGGCTGATGCGCTGGACGTGCGTGTCCACCACGATCCCCTCCGTGATGTCGTGGCCGTGCTGGAGCACGACGTTCGCGGTCTTCCGGCCGACGCCGGGGAGGTCGGTGAGTTCGGACATCGAGTCCGGCACTTCGCCGTCGTGCTCGTCGACGATTTTCGCGCAGGCGTTCGTAATGTAGCCCGCCTTCGAGTTGTAGTACGTGATTGAGTTGATGTCCTCCGCGAGTTCCTCCTCGTCCACGTTCGCGTAGTCCTCCGCGGAATCGTACGTCTCGAACAACTCGGCGGTGACCGTGTTCACGCGCTCGTCCGTGCACTGCGCGGACAGCACGACGGCGATGAGGAGTTCGAGCCGGTTCGAAAAGTTCAGGGAGATTTCGGGTTCCGGGTACTCGTCGCTGAGTCGGTCGATGACCTCCTCGACTTGTGCGCTCCGAGAATCGAGACGTTCGCCCATACCGAGGGAGGGAACGCCGGGCGCTTAGACCTACTCAATCCAGACCGTCTTCCGGTTCACGAACTCGCGGATGCCGTCGCTCGCGAGTTCGCGGCCGTATCCGGAGATGCCGATGCCGCCGAACGGGACGCGGGGGTCGGATTTCACGAGTTGATTCACGTACGTACAGCCGGCCTCGATCTGGCGGGCGACGCGCTCCCCGCGGTCGCGGTCTTCCGTCCAGACGCTCGCGCCGAGGCCGAAGTCGGTGTCGTTCGCCTTCTCCACGGCTTCTTCTTCGTCCGCGACCTCGAAGACGGACGCGACCGGCCCGAACAACTCCTGTTCGTCCGCCGGACAGCCGTTCGGCACGTCCGTGAGCACGGTCGGCGGGTAGAACGCGCCCTCCCGCTCCATGGGTTCGCCGCCGCGTTCGACGGTCGCGCCCGCATCCACGGACTCCGCGACCTGCTCGTGGAGTTCCTCCAGCAGGCCCTCGCTCGCCATCGACCCCACGTCCGTGTCGTCGTCTGCGGGGTCGCCGACCGAGTAGCCGTCCACCTCGTCGAGGAAGGCGTCGAGGAACTCGTCGTACACGTCCGAGTGAACGATGAAGCGCTTGCCCGCGATGCAGGACTGGCCGGTGTTCTGGTAGCGCGCCTGCGCCATCGTCTCGATGTGTTCGTCGAGGTCCGCGTCGTCCAGCACCACCACGGGGTCGCTTCCGCCGAGCTCCAGCACGGTCTTCTTCAGGTGGCGGCCGGCGGTTTCGGCGACGGCGCGACCGGCGGGACCGCTCCCGGTGAGCGTCGCGGCCTTCACGCGGTCGTCGGCGATGATGTCGTCCACTTTCTCCGACCCGACGAGGAGGGTCTGGAAGACGTCCGCGGGATAGCCGGCCTCGACGAACACCTCTTCGATGGCCTTCGCGCACCCGGGGACGTTCGACGCGTGCTTCAGAATGCCCGTGTTGCCCGCGGTGAGGTAGGGCGCGGCGAACCGGAACACCTGCCAGAACGGGTAGTTCCACGGCATCACCGCGAGCACCGTTCCCAGCGGCTCGTAGGACGTGAACACCTCCGTGCCGGCGGGGCTCGCGCGCGGTTCGTCCGCGAGGTGCTGGCTCGCGTGCTCGCTGTAGTACTCACAGCCCCACGCGCACTTCTCGACCTCCGCGCGCGCCTGCTCGAGCGGTTTCCCCATCTCGCGGGTGATGAGCTTCGCGTACCGCTCTTTGTTCTCTCGGAGGACGTCCGCGGCGTTCGCGAGCAGTTGCTCGCGCTCCCGAATCGGCACCTCCCGCCACTCCTCGAACGCGTCGTCGGCGGCGGCGAGCGCGTCCGCCACGTCCTCGTCGTCGTGTTCGTCGTACGTCTCGACTCGCTCTCCCGTCGCTGGATTCACGCTCTCCATACGCGTGCCACGAGATGCCACGACAAAGGCCTTTGTGCCGCCCGGGGGCTTCCGGGGTGTTTATGCCCGCGACGCGACGCCTACGACGTATGAAGGCCACCGCGAAAGCCCACCCGATTCAGGGCCTCGTGAAGTACCACGGGATGCGCGACCACGACGCGCGCTACCCCTACCACGACAGCATCAGCGTCTGCACCGCGCCCGCCAACACCACCACGACCGTCGCGTTCGACGACGCCCTAAACGCGGACGAGTACGTCATCGGCGGCGACACCGTCACCGGGAGCGGGGCCGACCGCATCGAGAGCGTGCTCGACGAGGTGCGCGAGCGCGCCGGCATCGACACCCGCGCGCGGCTCGTGAGCGAGAACGACTTCCCGACGAACATCGGCCTCGGTTCCTCCGCGTCGGGGTTCGCGGCGGCCGCCGTCGCGGCCTGCGAGGCCGCGGGCCTCGACCTCAGCCACCCCGAGATGTCCACCATCGCCCGCCGCGGGTCCGCGTCGGCCGCGCGCGCCGTCACCGGCGGCTACTCCGACCTCGGCGGCGGGCTGAGCGACGCGGAGTGTCGGAGCCACCGCCTCGACGCCGCCGACAGCCTGGAGGACGACGTCCGCATCGTCATCGCGGAAGTCCCGGCGTACAAGGAGACGCAGGCCGCGCACGACGAGGCCGAGGACAGCCACATGTTCGACGCGCGCCGCGTCCACGTCGAAGACCAGCTCGCGGAGATGCGGGACGCCGTCCGCGCCGGCGACACGGAGCGCGTGTTCGAGACCGCAGAGCACGACTCGCTCTCGCTCGCCGCGACCACGATGACCGGCCCCGCCGGCTGGGTGTACTGGAAGCCCGACACCCTCGAAGTGTTCGAGACCGTGCGCGAGTTGCGAGATGACGGGACGCCCGCGTGGTTCTCGACGGACACGGGCGCGACCGTCTACGTGAACACCACCGCGGAACACGCCGACGCGGTCGAGGACGCCATCGCGGCGACGGGCGTCGACACGCGCGTCTGGGAGGTCGGCGGGCCGGCGCGCGTGCTGGACGAGAGCGAAGCGCTGTTCTAGGGCCGGTGGCTTTTCGGTGGCGGCGCGGCATCTAGGCGTATGCGAGTCGTCGTGCTCGGCGGAGGATACGCGGGACTGTTGCTCACGCGGAAACTGGAAGACCGCCTCCCCGCGGACGCGGAACTACTCCTGGTGGACGACACGGGCGACCACCTCGTCCAGCACGAGCTCCACCGCGTCATCCGGAACCCCGGTCTCACTGACGCCATCACCATCCCGCTCACCGACCTCACGGAGCGCGCCGAAATCCGGACGGACACCGTGCGCGGCATCGACACCGACGCGAAGACCGTCAGCCTCGACGAGGGCGGCGACCTGTCCTACGACGCGGCCGCGGTGTGTCTGGGCGCGCAGACCGCGTTCTACGACCTCCCCGGCGTCGAGGAGCACGCGACGCCGATGAAGCGCCTGGAACACGCCGCGCGCGCCCGCCGCGACTTCGAGGGCGTGCTGGAGACCGGCGGCGGCACCGTGGTCGTCGGTGGCGCGGGGCTCTCCGGCGTGCAGGTCGCGGGCGAGTTCGCCGCGCTCGCACGCGAGGAAGGCGTCGAAGAGGACGTGTCTGTGGTGCTCCTCGACCGCTCCGCGGACGTGACCGCGGGGTTCCCGGAGAACTTCCGGCGCGCCGTCCGCCGCGAACTCGACCGCCTCGGCGTCACCGTCCACACGAACGCCGCCGTCACGGCCGCGACCGACACCGAGATCGAGTTCGCGGAGCGCGCCCCGCTCGCGTACGACCAGTTCGTCTGGACGGGCGGCATCCGCGGGCCCGACGCGCTCGACGGCGAACGCCGGAGCGTCCGGGGAACGCTCGAGCTCGCGGAGAACACGTTCGCGGTCGGGGACGCCGCCCGGGTCGTGGACGCCGACGGCGCGGTCGTCCCGGCGAGCGCGCAGGCCGCCGTCCGGGCGACCGAGGTCGCCGCCCGCAACCTCCTCGCGTCCCTCGAAGAGACGGACGGATTCGACCCCCGGCTGGAGCAGTGGCGCTTCGAGAGCCCGGGCTGGCTGGTGAGCGTCGGGGACGGCGCGGTCGCGCAGCTCGGGGCCGAAGTCCTCACCGGGAAGGCCGCGGAGGTCGTGAAGTCGAGCGTCGGCGTCGCCTACCTCGCGGAACACGGCTCCCTGCGGAACGCAATCGAGGTCGTCCGCGAGGACGTCGAGGGCGCGTCCGACCGCGCCGCGCTCGACGCGCTCGATTAGGGGTTTTGCGCCTCCACGACCACCCCCTCGACGGTCGGGTCGGTCTCGAACCGGCAGTCACGGCCGCCGCGAACGGCCACGCTCCGTCCGCGCGCAGTCCGTCGTGGAACTCCGCTCGCCCGCCGGGTCGCTGTCTGGCGTCGCGGAGTTCGTCGCGGCCCCACTGTGGTCATCGAGGCGGTCAATCGGAGTATCCGCTACCGCGACGTGAAAGGGCTTTTCCCGCCGGCAGTCGAACTCCCGCGTATGCCGGAAGACGAACCCGAAGACGACGGAGAAGAGGAGTCCTCGTTCCGCGAGCGAATCGAGGAGATTCGAGAGAAGCGCGCGGAAGAACGCGAGGACGGCGGCGACGAGTCCACAGAAGACCGCCGCGAGAAGATGGAGGAGATGATGGGCGGTGGCGGCGGCCCCGGCGGCATGGGCGGCGGCGGGAACCCGTTCGCGCAGATGATGGGCGGCATGATGGGCGGTGGCGGCGGCCCCGGCGGCATGGGCGGCGGCCCCGGCGGCGCGGGCCCGGGCGGTCGCGGTGAGAGCGGCAGCGAGTCGAGCGAGAAGCTCGCGCGAGAAGTCGAACAGCTCCGGAAGGAAGTCGAGCGCACGAACAACAAGCTCGACCGCATCGCGAACGCGCTCGAAGACTAGAGCCGTTCGTAGACCGCTTCGAGGCGGTCGACCGCTTTCTCGACGCCGAAGCGCTCTCTGTGTTCGAGACACGTCTCCGCGAGTCGGTCGCGGTCCGCGAGCGCGCGCTCGATTGCCTCCGTGAACGCGTCGGTGTCGCCGGGCGGGTAGTGGTAGCCGGTCTCGCCGTCCACGACGGTTTCGGCGAGCGCGCCGGCGTTCGCGGCGACCACGGGCGTGCCGCAGGCGTTCGCTTCGAGCGCGACTAACCCCTGCGTCTCGACGGGACTCGGGAACGCGAACACGTCGAGCGCGGAGTAGAACGCGGGGAGGTCGGCGCGGTCGAGGAACCCGAGGAAGCGCGCGTCGACGCCGTTCTCGCGGGCGCGGGCCTCGAGGTCGCTGCGGGCGGGGCCGTCCCCGCCGAAGACGAGCGTGGCGTCGAGGTCGGCGGCGGCGTCCACGAGGTCGTGGAGGCGCTTCTCGTAGCCGTGGCGGCCCGTGTACCCCACCAGTGGGCCGTCCGGGAGGGCGAATCGCTCCCGGAAGTCCGCGGGGTCGGTGGGCCGGAACTGCTGGAGGTCGATGCCGTTCGGGAGCGCGTCGACGGGCGTGTCGACGCCGATGTCGGTCTCGACGTGGCGTTTCGTCTCCTCGCTCGGCGTGAGCACGAGGTCAGCGCGGTCGAGAAAGGCGCGCTCCCAGCGCTCGCTCGCGCGCTCCGTGAACCCCGTGACTGCGTCGGGGACGATGTACTCGGCGTACTCGCTCGTGGGCGTGTGGTAGTGCGCGACGAACGGGATGTCGTTCCGGCGGGCGAGCCGGTAGCCCGCGAGGCCGAGCGCGAACGGCGTGTGCGCGTGCACGATATCCACGTCGCCGAGGCCGTCCGGAACCGTCGGCGTCCCGAGCCGGAACCCCTCGTAGAACGGGAACGGGAGGCTTCGAACGGGGTGTTCGCCGTCGTCGGGCGCGTAGTCGTCCGACCCGGGGTAGACGACGGGCATCCGGCCGCCGCGCTGCCGCCAGCGCTCGTGCCACGTCCGAATCGTGTACGTGACGCCGTTCACCGTCGGCAGGTAGGTGTCCGTGAAGGCGGCGACCCGGGGAACCATTGTGCGGCGGTACTCACCTCCGCCTTATATGCCGTCTCCTTTCCCCGCGACCTCGCGGTACACGTCGGTGAGGCGGTCGCCGACCACGTCGAGGCTGTGTTCGGCTGCGGTGTCGCGCGCGCCGTCGCCGAGGCGTTCGCGGAGGGCGGGGTCGTCGCGGAGGCGTTCGAGCGCGTCCGCGAACTCGGCGTCCGTCTCCGCCTTCAGGCAGTCCTCGCCGTCCGTGAAGAACTCGTCGAACACGTCGATGTCGCGGAGGACGACCGGTTTCCCGCACGCCATCGCCTCCAGCACGGCGATGCCCTGGTTCTCGACTTTCGCGGGGAACATGTAGACGTCGCCCGCGCCGAACGCCGCGCGCTTGTCGTCCATGTAGCCCGTGAACGTCACGTTCGCGGGCGGGTTCTCCACCCAGCGCTTCGTCGTCTTCGACGCCTGCGGCCCGGACTCGTACGGGCCGAACCACGCGAAGTCGAAGTCGGTCTCCTGGGCGACCCGGCAGAACGTCGTGAGGCCCTTGCGCTCGATGACCTCACCCACCGAAAACACGACGAGGCCGTCGAGGTCGAAGCGCTCCCGAGTCTCCTCCCGGAACGACTCGTAGCCGTCCAAACTCGCGGCGTCCACGCCGTTCGTGATGGTCTGGATGGGCGCGTCCACGGGGTAGGAGTCGAGGAGGTCTTTCGTGTACTGACTCGGGACGAGCACGCGGTCGGCCTGCGAGTAAAACCACTTGAGGTAGCGCTTGAGTGCGGGCGCGGCCTGCGTCGAGAACCGGAAGGAGTCCGCGAAGTCCTCGGCGGTCGTGTGCGCGTGCAGAATCAGCGGGATGTCGGTGCGCTTCGCGTGCCGCGCGACCGCGAGCGACCCCGGGCCGATGGTGTTGCAGTGCGCCACGTCGTACTCGCGGAAGAACGGCGCGCCCGTGAGCCGGGCTTTCCCCGCCGCGAACGGCGTGCCGCCCTGCCAGGGCGTCGTGACGACCTCGACGTCGGTGTCCGCGAGCGCCGCGCGCTGCTGGCGGGTCGCGGTGACGATACCGCCGCGGAGGCGGTCTTCCAGTTCGAGGTAGTTGAGGACGCGCATACACCGAGAACGCGGGGGCGGGCGAAAAACCCCACCGGAACCGTTTTCGGCGGCGACCCCCGAGCATCGGGCGATGAAGATAGCCGCGGAGCGAATCGAACGCCTCGGCGCGCTCGCGAAGGAGGCCGCGAGAGCGGGTGAGGCGGAGCGGGCGCGGACGTACGTCCGGCGGGCGCGGCGCGTCGCGGAGCGCCACCGGCTCTCGCTCCCGCGACAGTTCAAGCGCTTTTCGTGCGACGCCTGCGATTCCTACCTGATTCCGGGGCGGAACGCGCGGGTTCGCACGCAGGACGGGCACGTGGTGGTGACGTGTGACTGCGGGGAGCACGCGCGGTATCCGTACGACTGACTGACGGGCGTGCCGGCATGAGGGAGACCACCGTGGCATGCCCGAGGCGGTGCGGTCGTCGGCGACGGTGCGCGCGGTGACGAGCGGAGCGGCCGGTTCGTCCGCGCTCCGTGACGGGTCGGTGATGGCCGGTGGCGGAGCCATCACGCCGATTTAACTAAGCTAAAACGAGCTCGGGTTCTACGCGCCGGGAGAGCCGTACCATTCTTTTAAGCCGCGCCCGAACGGGTGGGTAGACATGACCACAGAGGAGCTCAAGACGAAGGCGCACAACGCCGACGTGACGGTGTGGGTCGGGAAAGCCGGCGTCGAGTCGGTCGTCGACGAACTCAAAGACCAGCTCGACACGCGCGACGTGGTGAAGGTGAAGTTCCTCCGCTCGTCGCGCGGCGGCACCGACACCGAGGAACTCGCCGCCGACCTCGCCGACCGCGTCAGCGCCGACCTCGTCGAGACGCGCGGGAACACGGCGGTGTACCACTGATGGTCGAACCGCTCCCGTTCATCGACGACGCGATCCCGCAGTACGCGCTCGCCGTCACCCAGCTCGTCTACTTCACGGTGGCGTTCCTCGCGGTCTACCTCGTCGGTCGCGCCACCGTCGTCCCGCTCGTCGACCGAGCGCTCAAGGCCCGAGACCTCGACGCGCACTCCCGGACGCCCCTGAAGCGACTCGTCCGCATCGTCATCGTGTTCGTCGGGTTCGGCGTCGCGTTCGGGTTCGCGGGCTACGGGAACTTCCTCACCAGCCTCGCGACCATCGCCGCCGCCGCGACGCTCGCCATCGGCCTCGCGATGCAGGACGTCATCCAGAACTTCGTCGCCGGCGTCTTCATCTACACCGACAAGCCGTTCCGCATCGACGACTGGATCGAGTGGGACAACGGCACGTACTCCGGCGTCGTCGAGGACATCAGCCTCCGCGTCACCCGCGTGCGGACGTTCGACAACGAACTCCTCACCGTCCCGAACAGCCAGCTCACCGACGGCGTCATCAAGAACCCCGTCGCGAAGAACAAGCTCCGCCTCCAGTTCCTCTTCGGCATCGGATACGACGACGACATCGAGAAGGCCACCGACATCATCGTCGAGGAAGCCGAGAAACACGACGGCATCATGGACGACCCCGGCGTCACCGTCCGACTGACTGAACTCGGCGGCTCCTACGTCGGCCTCAAGAGCCGGTTCTGGATCGACAACCCCTCGCGCGCCGACTTCGTGAAGACCCGCGGCGAGTACGTCACCGCCGTGAAGGAGCGCTTCGACGAGGAGGGCATCGACATCCCCTATCCGACCCGCACCCTGGAGGGCGAACTCCAGGTGCAGGGCGACGAAATCGCCGGCTTCGGCGACGAGTAAGGCTTTTTCTCCCGCTCTTTCGACGGGCGATTGAGCGAAATTCGTAGCGGTTCGTTCACGATGCGCTCGACCGAACGCGAGCGAAGCGAGCGGTCGAGCCGAGGAACCCCCGGAGGGGGTGACGACGGCTTTTCGCGTAGCTTTTGCCAGCGACGGAGCGGAGCGACTGAGCGCAGCAAACGGTACTGCAGTATGAATGGTGGACGTGCCGGGGTCGCCCGAGCCGTCCCGCTCGGGTAGTCCCGGTCGCCTCCTCCGCCCCGCGACCCTTCGAGCGGCGAACGTCCGATGGTCCGCTGCTCACTTCCGTGCCTGACGGGGTCCCATCGGCGAACCGCGACGACGACGCCCCTGCAGGCGCGCGCCGCGGACCGCCGTCCCCGAAGGACGAGGCTTCTCTGTCGGCTTCCGGGGCCCGGGCGGGTTGGCCCGGACTCTCCCGGCGTTCGGCCCCCGCTGATGACCGTAGTGCGGGTGGGTGGGGCGGGGCCAAACCGCCCGGCCTAGTCCACTTCAGGGTAGTCGACTCCCCCATAAGGGCCTTTCGCCTCCACCGAATTGCTGGCGGAAGACCCTTCAACGTCCCGTTCGCTTGAGTGAGTATGGGACTCGGAGGAACCGCGAAGAAGGTTCAGAAGCTCGCGGACGTCGCCGACTCGCTGCAGTCGCGCGTCACGTCCATCCGCGAGGACGTCGAACAGACACAGGAGACCGTCACTGACACGAACGAGCGCGTGGAGGCGCTCGAGCGCGAAGTCGCGCGGCAGGGCGAACTCCTCGACGCCATCGCCGCCGAACTCGACGTGGAAACCGGTCGACCCGCGGACGATGACAACGCCTAAAGAACGCGCAGCGAAAGGAGTGAGTAGATGACGACGCACCGCGAACCGCTCGACTCGGTTCTCGACACCGTGGGTGAGACGCCGCTGGTTCGCGTCCACGAGTCACCGGACGAGGCGCCCGTGTACGCGAAGCTGGAGTCGTTCAATCCCGGCGCGAGCGTGAAAGACCGCATCGGGACGTACATGCTCGAACAGATGCTCGAACGCGGTGACCTCGCCCCGGGCGGCACGGTCATCGAACCCACGGCCGGGAACACCGGTATCGGGTTCGCGGTCGCCGCCGGCCAGCTCGACCTGGACGCGGTGTTCGTCGTGCCCGAACGGTTCAGCGTGGAGAAGCAGACGTTGATGCGCGCGCTCGGCGCGGACGTCATCAACACGCCCACGGAAGACGGGATGGAGCGCGCCATCGAGCGCGCGCACGAACTCGCGGACGAACTCGAGAACGCCGCCGTCCCCCAGCAGTTCTCCAATCCGCTGAACGCGGAGGCGCACTACGAGACGACCGGCCCCGAGATACACGACGCGCTCGATGGCGAGGTCGGCGCAATCGTCGCCGGCTGCGGAACCGCGGGCACGCTCATGGGAACCGCGCGCTACCTCCGCGAGCAGAACCCCGATACGCACGTCGTCGCCGTCGAACCCGAGGGCTCGCTGTACGCCCGCCTCGAGGGAGACCACGTCGACGAGCGCGAGTACAAGACAGAGGGCATCGGAACGCACAACCCGGCGACGAACGAGCTGTTCGACCCCGAGTTCGTGGACGACGTGAGTCAGGTCTCGGACGAGGCCGCCCACCGCGAACTCAAGCGCCTCGCGGCCGAGGAAGGCCACCTCGTCGCGTCGAGCGCCGGCGCGGCCAGCGTCGCGGCCCGCCAGGTCGCCGAGGACATCGTCGACGGCGTCATCGACGCCCCCTACGACACCGTCGTCACCGTCTTCCCGGACTCCAGTGAACGCTACCTCTCCAAGGACATCTACGGGAGCTACGCCGAGTGGGAAGGGTAACGAGAGAACTCCGATTCACGCCCGATTCGCTCGTTTACCGCCGGTTCACTAGCCGAGTAGCCGCCGGTGCTCGACTTTCATGCACTTGTCCTGGACGAAGCGGAGCCCGGCGTCTTCCGCCATCTCGGCCGCCTCGTCGTTGGTGATGTCGAGCTGGAGCCAGACGGCGTTCACGTCGTCGCGGGCGACGGCTTGCTCGACGATTCCGGGGGCTTCGTCGCCCGGCCGGAACACGTCCACGACGTCGATTTCTTCGGCTACGTCGTCGAGCGAGTCGTACGCCCGTTTGCCGAGGATTTCGTCGGCGTAGGGGTTGACCGGAATGACCTCGTAGCCGTGGTCTGCGAGGTACGTCGGGACGTCGTGGGCGGCCTTCCCGGGCGTGCTCGAACACCCGACGACGGCGATGGTCTGGGACTCGAGTATCTCGCGGAGTTCGCCGTCACTCTCGATGGGCATACGCTACGGTAGGAGCGCAAGCAGGATAAGTTCAGAGGGCCGCGGCGCGGCCGACGAGGAAGGCGACGACGGCGAGGAACATCCCGTACTTGAGGAGGGACTGGCCGCGGGTCGGGTCGCTGAAGGATTCGGAGGTCGCGTACAGCATCGTGAGGTCAGCGACGGCGACGACGGCGAGATAGGGCGCGCCGAACACGTCCCAGAGGTAGGGGAGGGGGCTGGCGAGGACGGCAACGACGAGCGAGAGGGTTGCAACGGCGAGCGCGCGTCGCTCCCCGATGGCGATCGGGAGGGTGTTCAATCCCTCCTCGCGGTCGCCCGCGATGTCTTCTACGTCCTTTACGACCTCGCGCGTGAACGTCGAGAGTGCGGCGAGCACGCACAGGACGGCCCCGGCGGCCACGTCACCGACTGCGGCCGCGCCGAAGAGGAACGTGCTCCCGACGAGGTAGGCGACGACGAAGTTCCCCGCGCCCGGGAGCCCCTTCAGGTACTCAGTATAGACGAGGAGCGCGACGAAGTTCACGCCCGCGATGGCGATGGCGAAAACGGGGAGGAAGAGCGCGCAGACGATTGCGCCGCCGAACAGCGCGAGGCTGAACGCGAGCGCGCCGCGCGGGGACACCGCGCCGCGCGGGATCGGTCGGTCGGGCTGGTTGATGGCGTCGATGTCGCGGTCGAAGTAGTCGTTGATGGCGTTCCCCGCCGCGATGGCGAGCATCGTCGCCGCGACCGCCACCGCCGTGTAGAACGGCTGGTCGGCCGCGCCGCCCGCGACGAACGCGCCGACGAACGTCAGCACGCCCGCGGCGACGACGTTCCCGGGTCGCGTCAGCTCGACGGCGCCGCGAACCGTAGACATACAACGTCGTCACTCGCCGGCCGGTATAAAACAGTCGTCTCGACGCGGGTCGAGACGCGAACGCCGCCGCTGGCGTTCTAAAAGTCGGTTAGTAGAAGTCCGGAAGAACTCGCCTTAGAGGCGGGTGACGTTCTTCGCGCGGGGGCCCTTGGGGGCGTCCTCGATCTCGAACTCGACCTCAGTGCCTTCTTCGAGGTCCGGGCCGCCGACGTCCTCCATGTGGAAGAACACGTCCTCGTCCTCGTCCTCAGTCTCGATGAATCCGTAGCCGCCAGTGTCGTTGAAGAAATCAACTTTTCCGCTTGCCATTACAAACAGTCGTACGCCCCGTTCGCGTATAACCCTTCCGAGAGTGAGTGTACCACGACCCATAGTGTGAGGGCGTTCGATCCGCGGAGAGGCCGAGGTTTCTAACCGGTGCGTCTCCTCCGTCTCGTATGGACACGCTCGCCGCACTGCTCGCCGGGAACGACGCGCACGTCGCCGCGTTCCGCGACCGGTTCGACGACGTGCAGGACGCGCAGCGTCCCGATGCAGTGACGGTCTGCTGTTCGGACTCCCGCGTCCTCCAAGACCACATGTGGGGGAACGACCAACCGGGCCGGGTGTTCACGTGTTCGAACATCGGTAACCGGGTCGTCCAGCGCACCGCTGCGGGCACGGTGGTCGCCGGGGACGTGCTCTACCCCATCGCGCACACCGACACCGACCTCGCGGTCGTCGTCGGGCACTCGGGATGCGGCGCGGTCACCGCCACCTACGACGCTATCACCACCGATATCGTCGACGAGCCCCCGGGAATCGAACACTGTATCGGCCTCTTGCGGCCCGAACTCGAGCCCTGTCTCGAGCACCTACCGGACGGGCGCGGGCGAGCGGACACGGTGAACGACCTCGTGGAGTGCAACGTCGACCAGCAGGTGCGCGCGCTCCGCGAGAGCGAGGACGTGCCGGACGACACGACCGTCGCGGGCGTCGTCTACGACTTCCAGAACGCCTACGACGGCGCGCGCGGCGAGGCGCACGTCGTCAACGTGGACGGCGAACGCGACCCCGAGGTGCTCCGCGACCGCCACCCCACCATCGCCGGGCGCGTCCAGCGCCGCGTCACGTACTGAGACGGCCGCACGGGCGGGGGCTGGAGAACCGACGTGGCGGGCGAAGCGCCTTATGCGAGCGGAGGTAAACGGAGCGCATGACCGAGTACGAGCTCGACGATACGGATCGAGAGATAATCTACGCGCTCCAGGAGGACGCTCGGAACCTCTCGTCAGCCGAGATCGCCGACCGTACTGACGCGTCGTCGAGCACGGTGCGAAAGCGCATCCAGCGACTCGAATCGGAGGGCGTGATCAAGGGGTACAGCGCGAACGTTGATTACCAGAAGTCGGGGTATCCGCTCCGGATGCTCCTGTTCTGTACGGCGCCGATTCCGAAGCGCGGCGAGCGCATCCAGGACATCCTCGATATCCCGGGCGTCGTGTCGGTGCAGGAGTTGGTCACGGGCGAGGAGAACCTGCTCGTGACGGTCGTCGGCGAGACCGACGAGGACATCACGACGGTGGCGAACGCGCTCCTCGACATGGATTTGACCGTCTCGGACGAGGTTCTCGTGCGCAGTCACGGGACGACGCCGTTCGACGACCTCGCCCGGGAGCGCACACCGAGCGGCGAGTAACCCCGATCCCTCATTATAGAACATTCTGTTCCCGGGCGCGGCCTTGGTGAACAATTTGGTCGTACCAAAGACTATAATAACCAGACTGTTCGTATAGTTGGGTAGGTCGGGCCAGTTCGGTCACGCATCGTCCCGGTCGGACGGGACGGCTGGCCCGTCAGTCGAGACCTCGAACGATGACTGGACACGCACACGCGAACGACTCGGTACAACCCTCGGAGACGACGCCGTCCGCTTCGGGGGTGGCGCGAGCGACGACGGCCGCGGTCTGGGCGCTGTTCGCGCTCAGCATCGCGACGACAGCCGTTTCGATCGCGAGCGGATCCGCGTGGCGAGTACCGGGATACGTCGTCGTGGACGGCCTGACCGCGGTCGTCTGGACCGCCGTCACCTTCTTCAGCGCCATCGTTCACTCCTACTCCCGGCGGTACATGGCCGGGGACGCCGCCATCGACCGGTTCTTCGCGCTAACGTTCGGATTCACGCTCGCGGTGATGGTCGTCGCCGCCGCTGACCACGTCGCGCTGTTCGCCGCGGCGTGGCTGGCGATGGGGCTGACGATGGCCGAACTCATCGGCCACGCCCGCGAGTGGACGCAGGCGCAGGCCGCCGAGACGCTCACGCGGCGCTACTTCCTCGCGAGCGGCGTCGCGCTCACCGGCGCGCTCGCGCTCCTCGCGTGGGCGACCGGAACGACCACGGTTTCCGTCATCCTCGCAGAAACCGGCGGCCTCTCCCCCGAAGTCACCTGGCTCGCGATCGGCGGGCTCTTCCTCGCGGCGATGATTCAGTCCGCGCTGTTCCCCTTCCACGACTGGCTGCTGTCGTCGATGACCGCGCCGACGCCCGCCTCCGCCCTGATGCACGCCGGGTTCGTCAACGCCGGCGGCATCCTGCTCACGCGCTTCGCGCCCGTGTTCGCGGACATCCCTGCGGCGCTGGCGGTGCTCGTCGTCGTCGGCGCCGCGAGCGCCCTCGTCGGGCAGGCGCTCCTGCTCGTCCGCCCGGACGTGAAGCGCCGGCTCGGCGGCTCCACCGTCGCCCAGATGGGGTTCATGATACTCCAGTGCGGCCTCGGGTTCTTCGCCGCCGCCGTCACCCACCTCATCCTCCACGGCTTCTACAAGGCCTACCTGTTCCTCTCCGCCGGCAGCGCCGTCGAACAGACCGCGCCCGCGGAGAACGCCCAGACAGGTAGGGCGCTGCCGTCGCTCGCCGTCGGCCTCGGGGCCGCCGCGGTCGGCGCCGCGGTGTTCGTCGCGCTCACCGGGAAGGGCGCGGAACCGAACTCCGGCCTCGTCCTCGCCGGCCTCGTCGCCCTGACGACCCTGCACGCGGCCCGCGACGCCGTGGAGCGCGCGAACCTCTCCCCGGGCGCAGCGCTCGTCGCCCTCCCCGTCATCGTCGTCGTCCCCGTCGCCGTCTACGGCGTCCTGTTCAACGCCATCGCTATCGCGCTCGCGGACGCGCCGATGACACACGCGCCGACCGACCTCTCGGCCGTGCACGCCGCCGTCGCCGCCGCCTTCCTCCTCGCGTATCTCGCAGTCGAACGCGGCTGGCACGAATCCAGCAAGCGGCTCTACGTCGCCCTCCTGAACCTCTCGCAGCCGGCTCCCGAAACCGAACTCACCACCGCGGAGGACTACAATGACGCGTGAAGACCACTACCTCGCGAGCAGCATCGAACGCGCGGCGGAGAACGTCGGCGCGGTCTGGCCGCTCCACTCGTTCGTCACCGCGAACCCCCTCTCCGGGTTCGAAGACCGGCCGTTCCACCAGGCCGTCGCGGAGGCCGAGCGGCTGTTCGGCGGCCGCGGCTACCCCTCGCCCGACGTCTTCCGGCGGGCCTGGGAGACCGGGCGGATCGATCCGGAGGCGCTGTCGAGCGTGCTGGACGACCACGGAATCGACGGCGGCCCGGAAACAGTGCTCGACGAGCTGGACGCGGGCGCGGCGGACGCGTCGAGCGAGACGGACTCCGTCTCCCGCGCCGAGACGGACGCCGAAGAAGCGGTCGACCGCGTGCTCTCGAAGTGGCTGACCGCCTTTCTCGACCAGGGGCAGGCGAAGTGGTCGATGCCGAACCGGGACGCGGGGTTCTACGCCGCGTGGCGCGAGATGGCGCCCCACGACTCCGAGATACCGGACTGCGAGAGCCCGTCCGACCTCCCGGAGTCGCCGATAGCGGCACTGGAGAGCGTGCTGTCCGCGCACCCGCAGGGCGAGTGGGAGACGATATTCGAGCACCAGCTCGCCGCGCTCCCCGGCTGGACGGGCTTCATCAAGCAGCGCGCGAGCGACGACGACGCGCCCTGGCAGTCCAGCCACCCGATCTCGCTGACCGAGTACCTCGCGGTTCGCCTCCTGGTGGCGGAGCGCCTCGACGCCCCGCTCCTCCCGGACGACCACGCGGAGGCCGGCGCGAGCGAGGATGTCCCGCTGTCCGAACTCTGGCTGACCGCCTGGGAGCGGAGTCACCGCGAGCGCCTGCTCGACGCGGTGTCCGACGCCGACGCCGAACCCGAGGACGGCGAGCGCGGTGACGACGCCGGTCGGCCGGACGCGCAGTTCGTGTTCTGCATCGACACGCGCTCCGAAGTCATCCGGCGGCACGTCGAATCCGTGGGCGAGTACGAGACGTACGGCTACGCCGGATTCTTCGGGATTCCGATGCGGTATCAGGGGTACGACGCGGACGCGGCCGGGGACGCCTGCCCGCCTATCGTGGACGCCCAGCACCGCATCACCGAGCGCCCCGGCCAAGACACCGGGGAGGCGCGGGAGCGCTACGACCGCCGGCAGGGCCTCCTCGACGCGGGCCGGAACGTCCTCAAAGCCCTGAAGTCGAACGCGGCGACGGCGTTCAGTTTCGTGGAGAACGCCGGCCCGTGGTACGGCGCGGCGCTCGCCGCGCGGACGCTCTTCCCGGCCCGCGTCTACGACGCGCTCCACGACGCCGACTACGCGCCCGCCGAACGCGAGTTCTGCGAGCCCTCCATCGACTACAACCCGGACGCGGTGCACGCGCTCCGCGAAGGCCTGTCGTTCGAGGAGAAGGTCGAGTACGCCGAGAACGCGTTCGCGCTGATGGGCTGGGAGGAGTTCGCTCGCCTCGTCGTGTTCACGGGACACGCGAGTCAGACGACGAACAACCCGTTCGGTTCGAGCCTCGACTGCGGCGCGTGCGGCGGGAACGCCGGCGGCCCGAACGCCCGCGTGCTCGCCGCCGTCTGCAACGACGACGACGTCAGGGCGGAGCTGCGCGAGCGCGGGTTCGACATCCCGGTGGACACCGTCTTCCTCGCCGCGGAACACGACACCACCACCGACGACATCACGCTCTTCGACGGGCGCGTGCCCGAGACGCACGCGGACGACCTCGAACGGGTGCGGAGCGACCTCGCGGACGCCCGGGAGCGCGCGGCCGCGGAACGGACGGACGCGATGACCGGCGACGCCGAAGACAGCGTCCGGGAGACTGAGCGCCGGGCCGCGGACTGGGCAGAGACCCGGCCCGAGTGGGGGCTGGCCGGGAACGCCTCGTTCGTCGTCGGCCCGCGCGACCTCACCGCGGACGCCGACCTCGACGGCCGCACGTTCCTCCACTCCTACGACTGGCGGACGGACGCGGACGGCGACGCCCTGGAGGCCATCCTCACCGGCCCGCTCGTCGTCACGCAGTGGATAAACAACCAGTACTACTTCGCCACCGTGGACAACGCGGTGTACGGGAGCGGGTCGAAGGCGACCCAGAACCCCGTCGGGAACGTCGGCGTGTTCCAGGGGAACGGCGGCGACCTCATGACCGGCCTCCCCCTCCAGTCGCTGTACGCCGACGCCGACACCCCCTACCATCAGCCGCTCCGCCTCACCGCCGTCGTTCACGCGCCCGTCGACCGCGTCACCGACCTCCTCCGCGACCACGACGAACTCACCCGGCTCCTCGACAACGGCTGGATACACCTCACCGTCCTCGACCCCGAACAGGAGAACGCGCCACTCCACTACCAGGGCGACCTCGAATGGAACGCCCCGGACGAGGTCGCGGCCGCCCCGCCCCGGCAGACGGTGGCCGCCGACGCGGACTGAAAAAGGAAACGCGGTTAGAGGGAATTGACAGCCCTCTACCGCTGTTCGCGCTGTTCTATCTTGTTCAGTTCGATGAGCAACCGGAAGATGGCTTTCACCATGTTCTCGTCCACGTCGTACGTGTCGGCGTAGCGGCCGGCGCGCTCCATCACGGCGTCTTCCTGTTCCTCGTCGGTGGTGGCGAGGCCCTGTTCTTCCTTGACTCGGGCGACGCTGTCCGCGACGTAGGTGCGGCGCGCGATGAGTTCGACGAGGTCGTGGTCGATCCCCTCGATTTCCTCGCGGAGTTCGTCGAGGGTCATGTCGTCAGCACGCGGCCGCCGGTCGTTCGAGTCGTCGTCAGTAGCGTCGTTCCGGGTCTCTCGTTCCATAGTTCTCGTACCTCTTTGAGTGCGTCTTCGGTGCCGACGGCGACGTGGCTGGGGCCGGTGCCGGAGAGGCCGACGCCGTCGGCGAGCGGCAGGGCGTCGACGGCGGGGCCGGTGGGTTGGTCGAGCGCGGCGCAGAACGCGAAGCCGTTGACGGTCATCGCGGTCTCGTACCGTCCGGCGAGCGCGAGTTCCCCGACGAGTTCGGCGACCGGCGCGATGCGCGCGCAGCGGTCGGCGTCGGCGTCCGCGCTGTACGCGCGCTCCGGCGGCGTCCAGACGAGCACGTCCCAGTCCACCTCGTCGCGGGCGAGGAGGGCGTCGCGGTCGTTGTTCGTGACGGTGAGGCCGCCGAGCATGCTCGCGCTCGCGTCGTCGAACGCGCCCGTCACCGTCACACCCGTCTCGCGGGCCGCCCGCACGCCGAGCAGCGCGGCGTCCTCCAGCGTCACGTCGTCGGCGACGCCGAGCGCGGAGAGCGTCGCGAGCACGGTGGCGTTCGCGGCGGCGCTCGAACTCTTCAGCCCCGACGCCATCGGGATCTCGCTCTCGGTCTCCACGACGCCGCCCAGCGCGGGGTCGCCGTACTCCTCGCACGCGAGTTCGACGCAGCGCTCTATCAGGGCCGTGTCGGCGTCCGCGTCCTCCGCGACCGTCCCCGTCACGGACTCCGCGTCGGGGTCGAGCGAGACCGCGGCGGTGACGGTGCGGTCGATGGCGAACGCGGACCCGCGGCCGGTGGCGAGCGCGTTGAGTACGGTGCCCGCGGCGGGCGCTTCGGCGCGGCCGTCCATACCGGAGAGTGGGCGAGTCGACGCTTCAAGGTGGCGGTGGCGTCAAACCCTCGACCCGCGACCCGCGGGCCTTTTCCCCGCGCGGCGTCGAGAACGCGTATGAGCGGACGCAGCGACGTGGAGCCGGACACGCTGGACGTGGAACTCGCGGAGGACGGCGTCGCCGTGGAGTACGCGGACGGCCGCCGCACGTTCTACCACGGCGTCCCGGAGAAAGTCGAGGGAACGCTGCGCGCGCAGCCCGGGCGGGACGTGCACGTGCTCGTCACCGACCCGGACGGGACGGAGGGCGCGCTGACGTACGTGAACGACCGGATGACGAGCGACGAGATACTCGCGGACACCGGCGTGGGGCGCGTCCTCCTCGACGCCGACGGGGAGAAGACGGTGTTCCCGGGCGTGACGGTGCGCCGGGACGGGTACGCCATCGAGGTCGAGGCCGACCCCGAGGCGGCGGGCGGTCGCGTGTTCGTCTTCGAGGAGGACGAGCTGAGCGAGTACAGCTACGAGTTCGCCTGACTACTGGAGGTACGAGGGGTCTTCGGCGTCGCAGTTCTCCTCGTGTTGTGCGGCGTCCTCGGGGTCGTCGAACATCAGCCCGCACTTCTCGCAGGCGTACCACGTCATGTCGTCGCGCGTCGTCTCTTCGACCATACTCGTGGTTCCGCCCGCTATCCTCAAAACCGTTACCCCGACTCGTGTTCGCAGAGCGCGCGCTCGTACGCCGTCTCGGGGTCGCTCCACTCCTCGCGGGTCACGTCGGCGACAACGCGTCCGAGCGACATGACGGTGAGGCGGTCGGCGAGGCCGTCGAACCGGTCGAGGTTGTGCGTGGAGACGAGCACGTACCGGTCGTCGGTCGCGTACGCCTCGATGGTGTCCACGATTGCGTCACGGGTGGCGGGGTCGAGGTCGGCGAGCGGTTCGTCCAGAACGAGCGTGTCCGGTCGGTCGAGGAGGGAGAGCGCGAGGTCGAGTCGTTTCCGGTAGCCGTCGGAGAGCGCGCTCGCGGAGCGGTCGAGCATCGGTGTGAGGCCGAGGCGGTCTTCCAGGTCCGCGCGCCACTCCCGGGGTTCGTCGGAGAACCCGGCGAAGACGGCGAGGTTGTCGGCGACGGTGAGGTCGTGGTAGACGCTCGGCGTCTGGAACGCGTAGTTCACGTCGTCCGGCACCTCGACCGACCCGGACGTGAGCCGGGTGAGGCCGGCGAGGCACCGCAGGAGGGTGGTCTTCCCGCTGCCGTTCGGCCCGGCGAAGCAGTGGACGCCGGGCGCGAAGTCGAGCGTCACGCCGTCCACGGCGACCACGTCCCCGTAGCGTTTGGTGAGGTTCTGGGCGCGCATTTCAGGCACCTCGTTCGTAGTGGCGGACGCTCCCCGCGAACAGGACGCAACAGACGGCGAGCGTCCCGAGCAGGAGGACGAAGGTGTCCGCGTAGGCCGTGAGCGGTTGGCCGCGGAGCGTGAACCCGCGAGCGGCGACCATCGCGTGATAAGTCGGAAGGGACGTGATGAAGTCGCGGCGGGCGACGGAGAAGAACCCGCGCGGGTAAGCGAGTCCGGAGAACGCGAGACAGAAGAGAAGGACGGCGAGGTTCGCGAGGCGTCCCCACGCGGAGAACCGGAGCGCGACGGTGACGGCGGCGGCGAACGTCCCCGCGGCGAGGAACGTGAGCGCGGACACGGCGATGACGCTCGGCCGCAGGAACCCCACCGGGGTGCCGAGGTATCGGCTCGCGAGGTCGAACACCGCGATGGGCGCGACGAGCAGAACGGTGAACGCGACGAGTTTCGTCGCGACAACCCGAGAGAGCGAGGATTCGAGGCGGAGGCGGTCGATGGCGGCCTCCTCCGACGCGAGGTTGTACGGGAGGTAGGCGAGCGCGACGAGCAACACGAGCACGAGCAGGAACGTCGGCAGCAGGTACGCGGAGAGCGACCACTCGCGGCCGACGACCGTGTACGTCGCGGTGACCGGGCGGTCGAGGAGCGAGGAGAGGCCGCGCTCCGCGACGGTCGCGAGGACCTGCGCGGGTTCCTGGTAGGGCACGACGCTCCCGGAGACGAACAGGTCGACGGTCGCGCGGCCCGACCCCCCGGCGAGGTTCGCGGGCGCGGTGACGACCGCGTACACGCGCTCGTGAGCGAGCGCCCGCATCGCCGCCGTTCTCGACTCGTAGATGCTGGGGTCGCTGAACAGCGTCACCGCCGCGCGCACCACTTCGAGGTCGTCCCGCGTCACGCCCGATCCCGCCGGTGCAACCGCGACCTGCACGGACTTCGGGAGCACGTGCTCGAACGCGAGCGTCCCGTACACGAAGATGGCGGGCGCGACGACGAACAGAACGAACAGCGGGAGTTTCTTCCGCCAGCCCCAGCGGAGTTCCTTCGCGAGGAGCGGCGGGAGCGCCATCTACGCGGTCGCGGTCGTCGTCGCTGAGCCGGTACTCGACTCGTTGTACGCGCTCTCTATCGCGTTCTCGATGTTGGACGCGGCGTTCTCGTAGGAGACGGTGACGGTCGTGCCCTCGCTCGTCACCTCGATTTTGTCGAGGGTCTCCGCGGCGGCCTCCTCGGACGCGAGTTCGTACGCCGAGAGCGCGCCCTGCATGACCTGCATGATGTTCGTCGCGGCGCTGCTCGTGTTCGTCACGACGTGCGTCACGCCGCCGATGTCCGTGTCCTCGACGTAGAACGCTCCCGAGACCACCTGTACGGAGTTCAGCGTCTCGCTCGCGAACTGCGTCTCGGAGGCGTACGGACCGGTGTCGAGTTCCTGCTGGGGGACGGTCATCGCGAACTTCACGTAGCCCGCGCGAGTGTCCGCGAACGTCTGCCGGAGGTCGCCGCTCACCGCGGGCGCGTCACCCGCACGCACGTCCACGACGGCTTTCACGGCGGATTCAGTGCCGGTGACGAACGCGCCGTCACCGAGCCAGCCGACGACGCTCCCGCTCGCGAACGCCGATTCGGGCACCCAGATCGTCGCGTTCCCGTAGGTCTCCGTCGAGAACTCCATCCCGGTCTGGTTCGTCACCGCCGACTTCAGTTCGGTCTTGGAGAGCGAGGACGTGACGAGCGCGCCGTTGAACGACCCGGAGTCGGTGTCGGCCTGCTCGCTCGCGTTCGAGAACGCCGTCACCGTCTCGAACTGGGTCGCTGACAGCCCCGTGTCGTTCTCCGCGTCGGCGATGGCTTCGGAGACGGACGCGGGACCCGAGTAGTACGGCGACGACGCGTTCATCTCGGAGAAGTACGTGTTCGCGACGCCGCGGAGCGTGTCGTCTTCGAGCATCGATTCTACGTCGACGAACGCGAGGGAGTCGACGTTCGCGGGGACGCTGTCGAGCTGTGCGGCGGCACTCGCGCTCCCACCGTCGTCGGTGAGGAGTCCGGCACAGCCGGCGGTCGAGACGAGCATCGCGACGGCGAGAACGGCGGCGACCGACCGTGCGGTCGCGCCGCCACCAGTGGAGGGAAACGTCATGGACAGGCGTTCTCTCGCGGCTCGTATAACGGTTTTCCAACACCCGCGCGACCCAACACGGCGACGCAGTCAGGCCGTGCCGGCCACCGCGCGGCCGCCGCACGTGTTTTCCGCCGGCCGCCCCTACCGCGGGTATGACCGCGGTCATCTTCGACATGGACGGCGTCATCGTCGACACGGAACGATACTGGAAGGACGTCATCGAGCAGGTCATCGACGAGCTCGTCGTGGACGGCGACGACCTCGAACCGACGGACCTCATCGGCATCAACGTCCACGACCAGTACGACCGCCTCCGCGAGGAGGGGTACGACCTCACCGTCGACTCCGCCGACGAGTACTTCGACTTCTACGACGACCACGCGAAAGCCGTCTACACCGAGCACGCCGACCTGATGCCGGGCTTCCACGACCTCCTCGACGAACTCGACGAGCACGGCGTGCCGCTCGCCGTCTGCACGTCCTCGTACCCGAGCTGGCTGGAGATGGCGTTCGACCGCTTCGACCTCGACGGCCGCTTCGACGTGGTGGTGTCCGCGGCCGACCTCGACATCCCGGGGAAGCCCGAACCCGACATCTACGAGGCGACGATGAACCGCCTCGGCGTCACCGCCGACGAGACGGTGGTCGTCGAGGACTCGGAGAACGGCATCCGCGCCGCCGCCCGCTCGGGCGCGTACGTCATCGCGTACGAGGCCGACGAGGCCGGCGAGATGGACGCGTCCGCCGCGGACGAAGTCGCCGCGTCCGCGAGCGACCTCCGCGAGCGCTTGCTCGCCGTGCTCGACGCGCGCTAATGCCATTCCCGCGACGGATCCGAGGACGCGTTCGCGTCGCGGGGTGAATGCGGGCGTGGAAGCGAGCTACCGCGACAGCTAGTCCCAGAACGCCTTCGTCCGGGCGTACTCGCGTTCGCGTTCGAGGATGTCCCGGTAGAAGTCCGCCTCGTTCTCCCGGTGGTTGTTGATGATGCGGGCGGCGTTCTGCGGGCCGACCCCGCGAGCGACGAGCGCCTTCACGGCCTTCGACCCGTGGCCCTGCACGAGGCTCGCGTTCCGGTAGACGCGCTCGGTTCGCTTCTCCTGTTCCGCGTCCTTCTCGTCCGCCCGCACCGCTGTCACCGCGTCGTCCGCCCACGGACTCAGCGCGGCTACCATCGTCGACCCGCACCGCGGGCACTCGGGCTGGTCTTGCACGCGGGAGACCTTCGTCTCGTGCTCCCAGTCCTGGCAGTGCACGCAGAACAGCCGGACGCGGTCGTCCTCGATGCGGTTCTTCACGGTGTTGATGACGCTCGCGTCCGCGTTCTCGGGCGTGAGGAGTTCCTGGCCCGACGACCGGCCGCCGACGCCGATGGCGGTACGGCGGCCGTGCACGACGAGGTCGAGGTCGCCGGACTGGAGCCGGGAGAGCACGTCCCGCGCGCGCTCCACGTCGAGGTCGGTGTGGAACACCTCCCGCATCGCCTCGTCGTAGACCGGCGTGTCCTCGAGGGCGGCCATCACGCGGTTCAGGCCGACGCCGTCCCGGCCCTTCCAGCGCTTGAGCGCGCCGAACTTCGCCGCGACGTGACTCAGCGTGAACTTGAGCGCGTCCGACTTCTTCAGCGAGAGTTCGAGCAGCGGACGGATGTGGTCGGGGTCGGTCTCCTCCAGCACGTCGAGCACGTCGCTCGCCCGGGTTCCCTGCGGAACCTCCAAGGAGATGCGGTACGGCCCCACGTCCAGCCCCACCGAGGAGCCGGTTCGCTGACCGAGAAGCGCGGAGAGCAGCCGTCCGAGCGTCTCGTTCGCGCGGTGGCCGAGCGCGGCGTTCACCACGATGTCGCGGCCCTGTGACTCCACGACGACGCGGTCGTCGGTCGGCACGGGCGCGTCCGCGTCGACCGTTCGCTCCACGGGGTCGAGCGCCTGCTCCGCCGTGTAGGCGTCCGTCGGATACCGCTCGACCAGGTCGCGCGCGACGGACTCGACGCCGGCGCCCGACTCGAACTGCGGGCCGACGACGCGCCGAATCTCCCCGACCTCCTGCGCCACGTCGTACGGCACCGGGATCTCGGAGCCGGTCCACGACGGCACTTCGCCCGAGGGGTCTTCGATGGGACTGACCTCGACCCGGCCCTCCTCCTCGTCCACCTCCGCGATGCGCCACATCTCGCCGCGCTGGATGAACGACGCGCCCGGTTCCGCGAAGTTCACGACGAACCGCTCGTCCAGCGTCCCGACCTGCCGGCCCGACGCCACGTCGTACACCTCGTACGTCTCCTCGTCGGGTATCATCGAGAGGTTCGCGTAGTAGTACTGCCACGTCCCCCCGGACTTCTCGATGGTGTCCGCCTCCTCGTCCAGCCACAGCACGCGGTTCCGGCTGAGTTCCTCCACGACCGCCTTGAACGTCTCCTCGTCGAGGTGGCGGAACGGGTACGCCCGCGTCACGATCTGGTACGCGCGATACGCCTTGAGCTCGCCGAAGTCCATCAGCAGACCCACGACCTGGTTCGCGACCGTGTCGAGGCTGCCGTGGTGAATCGGCGTCTCCTCCACGTCGCCATCGGCGGCCCGGCGGGCGATCGCGAGCGCCTCCAGCGTGTCGTCCGGGTGGCCGGTGACGATGGTGCCGTGCGAGACCTCGTCGCGGCGGTGGCCGGCGCGCCCGACGCGCTGGAGGAGGCGCGCGACCTCCCGCGGACTCGAGTACTGGACGACGTGGTCGATGCGGCCCACGTCGATACCGAGTTCCATCGAACTCGTACACAGCAGTCCGTCCAGCTCCCCGGCCTTGAACTGGTCTTCGACCTCGATGCGGGCCTCCTTCGAGAGGCTACCGTGGTGGACGCCGATGTTCGCGCCGAGTTCCTTGAACCGCGACCCGAGCGCCTCCGCCGTCTGCCGCGTGTTCACGAAAACCAGGGTGGAGTCGTGTTCGTCGACGATTTCACGTATCGCTCGGACGTGGCTCGCGACGTCGGGACTCGTCAGGAGTTCGTTCGACAGCCGCTCGTCGGACTCCCGCACTCGCGGTTCGCGCACCGTGAAATCCACCTGTGAGGTCACGTCGACCTCCACGATGTCGCACTCCCGGCCGCCCGTGAGGAAGTTCGCGACCTCCCGCGGGTCGCCGACGGTCGCGGACAGGCCGATGCGCTGGAAGTCGCCCGCGAGTTCCCGGAGGCGTTCGAGGCCGATGGTGAGTTGGGCGCCGCGCTTCGCGCCAGCGAGTTCGTGCACCTCGTCCACGACGACGTGGTGGACGTCGGAGAGCGCGCGCCGCAGTTTCTCGCCGGTGAGCATCGCCTGCAGCGTCTCCGGCGTCGTCACCAGCACGTCCGGCGGGTCGTTCGCCTGCTTGGTGCGCTGGTACTGCGTCGTGTCCCCGTGGCGAACGTCCACCTCGATATCCAGTTCCTCACCCCACCAGTCGAGACGCTCGCGCATGTCGCGGTTCAGCGCGCGCAGCGGCGTGACGTACAGCGCGCTGATGCCGAACCGCGGCTCCGCCTCCGCGATAGCCGACAGAACCGGCAGCATCGCCGTCTCCGTCTTCCCCGTTCCCGTCGGCGCGATGACGAGGCCGTCGTGGCCCGCCACCAGCGGCGGAATCGCGCGCTGCTGCGGCTCCGTCGGCGTGCTGAACCCGCGCTCCGAGAGCGCGCTCCGAACCGGCCCTGACAGCCGGCTGAACGCGTCGGCGACGCCCGCGTCGCTCATACAGAACACTGGGCTGGCGGCCGGATAAGCACACCGTGAGCGTGCTATCAATCGACACCCGCTGGCTACTTGGGGCGGGGGGACGAGGAACCGATATGTATCTCGCAGACGAAGCCTGGCCCGACCTGCAGGGCGAACTCGACGGCACCGTCGCGCTCGTCCCGCTCGGCTCCACGGAACAGCACGGCCCCCACCTCCCCGAGGCCACCGACCACCTCATCGCGGAGGCGTTCGCGAGACGGGCCGCCGACCGCACCGGCTTCCTCTGCACGCCCACCGTCAACATCGGCGTCAGCCCCCATCACCGCCAGTTTCCCGGGACGATGTGGGTGGACGCGCCCGCGTTCCGCCAGTACGTCGAATCCTTCACGCGAAACCTCGCCTACCACGGCGTCCGAAAAGTCGTGTTCGTGAACGCGCACGGGGGGAACGTCGAGCACCTGCGCGAGGTCGGCCGCCGCCTTCGCGACGCCGAGGACGCCTACGCCGTCGAGTGGATGTGGAACGATTCCATCCCCGACCTCGTGGACGACGCGTTCGAGCACAACGGCCCGCACGGCGGCCCGAAGGAGACCGCGCTCATCCAGTACCTCCACGGGAATCTCGTGCACGACGACCGCCTCGAAGACGCACACGAGGGCGGCGTCGAATCCCTCGCCGACCTCGACACCGTGAAGCACGGCGCGCGAACGTTCTACGACGCCGTCGAGAACAGCGAGAACGGCGTGTTCGGCGACCAGACCGACGCCACTCCGGAGAAGGGTGAAGCGCTGTTCGAGGCCGCGCTCGACGAACTCTGCCAGCTCGCGGAGTGGCTCGACGACCAGCCGTTCGAAGCCCTCCTCCCGCCGGAGAGAGTATAAATAGGAAGCCGCGGCCAGACTCGGCGTGTTCTGACGATGGCCCGCGGGCCGCCGACTCGACGCCGTCCTTCGACGACACCCGTTCGGGTACTGGCGACGCACGGCCCGCGGACGCGGACGCGTCGGCCGCACGCCCTACAGGTAGCGGTAGTCACCCAGCCGCGTGGCGTCGAGGAGGTAGGCGTCCGCCGACGGCAGCGCCTCCGGGAGGAACGGCGCGAGGAACCCCTGTCCCTCGACGTTCACCCACGTCCCTCCACAGAGGTCGTTGAACGCCGGGCACACGACCAGCTCGGCGTCCACCTCGACGCGCTCCCCGAACCGGTCGCGGAACGGGCCCGAGTCGAGCGGCCCGCGGAGCCACGCGCGCTCCACCCGCGACCCGCCGACCGCGTCCTCCAGCCGAACGGCCGGGTGTTCGTGCCCCATGCAGACCACGTCCGCCGAGAGCACGTCCCGGCTCGGCCACGTGTGGCCGTGCACGAACCCCACGTCGCCGAACCGCGCGCCATCGCCCGGCGTCACCTCGACGTCGAGCACGTCGTCGAGGTTGCCGTCGTGGTTCCCGCGAACGAGCGTCACCGGCACGGGACACTCCCGGACGAGGGTTTCGAGTTCCTCGCGCTCCGCGCCGTCCGGCGTCCCGATCTGGTGGCCGAGGTCGCCGAGGAACACCACGCGCTCCGCGCCCGTCCGCACGACGAGCGACAGCACGCGCTCCCGTCGCGTCTCCGCCTGCGAATCGACTTCCAGCCCCTCACGACGGAGCGAGCGCTCGATGCCCGCGTGGTAGTCCGCGACCACGAGCGCCGACTCCCCGCCGAGATCTGCGACCGCCGCGGGCGCGTCCGGGACGGGTTCGACGCGCGCCATCAGATGGCCTTGAGCGTGTCCTCCCCGGACTCGTAGCACCGCCCGCTCATCAGCGCGCTCTGAATGGCGTCCTCGACGTCACCGGTGTCTTCGTCGGTCGCTTCGACGACCGTCCGAATCACCTCGTCGCGGTCGACGCCGTTCCCGTCGTCGAGGTCGTCCATCGTGTCCACGACGAAGTCCTCAAGATCGCCCTCGAACACGTTCTCGCCCTCGCCGTCCGATTGGTCGTCATCGGCGTCGAGCGATTCGCTGGAGTCCTCGAACTCGTCCGGATCCGCTGCCTCGGGTTCGATACCGACCTCGCCCGCCTCGGGGATGTCGTCGCCCGTGGAGAAGTCCATGTCGAACTCCTCCTCGATTTCCTCGCGCTCCTCCTCGTCGAACTCGTACATCTCGTCCGACCCCCCGGACTCGAAGTCACCGAGGCTCTCGGACTCCTCGGATTCGGGTTCGACCGCCTCGGGTTCGGGCGCGGTGGACTCCGCGAGTTCCTCGGTCGTTCCGACCTCGCCGGCGTCCGTCGCCTCCGGCTCCGCCTCGACCGCCGAGACCTCCGCAGTCTCGGACTCGGGTTCGCTCTCGGACTCCACGTCCGCTTCAGTCTCGGACTCGGACTCCGCCACCGACTCACCCGTCGATTCGGGTTCCGATTCAGGTTCGCGTGCCGGTTCCGAGTCGTCCGTGCTCGTCTCGAATTCGAGGTCGGCAGCCAGGTTCGACTCGACCGCGCCGCCGGCGTCGGGGGCGGGTGTGGTGGCGCCGACTTCGTCGCGGTCGCCGGCGACGACTTCGGCGGCCTGCCGGGCGACCGTCCGGAGGGCGTCGAGATACGCTTCGGTGGTGCCGTAGTGGTCGACGGCGAGCGGGACGCCCGCGGCGAGGTCGGGGCGAACCCCGGCGTCCGTGAGCGCGGCCCGGAGGTCGCTCTCGCGTTCCTCACGGCCGAGCGCTGCCGCGAACACGCCGATTCGCTCCGCGGTCTGTTCGGCCGTGCGGACGACCCAGCGGTCGCGGGTGTCCGCGTCCACCTCGCTGATGGACTCCGGGCGGACCGACGTGTAGACCGTGTCGGCGTCGTCCGGCTCGAACGTCCGCGCTTTCCCGGTGACGGCGACGAACGCGGGCGCGTCCAGGCGTTCGAGGGACGCGAGCGCGTCCGGCTGGTACTGCCCGGCGTACACGACGAACGCGCCCGTCGGGTCAACGATTCGCGCACGCAACACGTCGTCGCTCACGTACTCCACTTCGGTGAGCACGCCGACGACGAACAGTCGGTTGACGCGCGCGCCCGTCGGCGTGACGACGTAGTTCGGCGCGCGCTCCTCGTCCGACTCCGCGTAGCTGAAGTCCGCGTCGTCGAACTCCGCCGCGAACACCCGCCACGCGACCTCTCGGCTCGGGCGGTCGTCTGGGGTCGAGTTCGAGCTCATGCGTCCACCTCCGCCAGGAAGGCCGCGGCACGCGCGGCCGGGTCGTCGTCGGCGGGGCGGAACGCGGTCGCTTCGAGGTTCGCGCCGTACTCGTCCACGGAGAGGTGGCCGCGAACGACGTACTCGCCGCCGACGAGTTCCGCTCGGATGGTGTCAGCGACGACTTCCTGATCCATCGCGTCGCGCGCCTGCTCGCGGGCGTCCTCGATACCGCCGCCGTACACCTGCTCGGTGAGGTCGCTGCCGAGAATCGCGGTGACGGTGGCGGTGCCGTCGTCGAGAATGGCCTTCACGCGGAGGTCGTCCTCGCCGTCGACTTCGCCGTGCTGGCGGCACTGGCCCTTCTGGGTGACGCGCCCGCACTCGGGACAGCGCTGGATGAGGCCGCTCCCGTCCCGGACTTCGAGGACGTTCCCCTGGAGTTCCACGTCGTACGCGCCGCCGCGACCGACGGCGTCCCGAATCTCCATCCGGGCCGGACCACCGAGTTCGATGGGATCGGAGAGTTCGGTGACGGTGGAGAACTCGGAGACGTTCACGGAGGGGACGCCGCGGAACTCCCGGACGTACACGTCCTCGATGCGGACGGACGCGCCCTCCCTGAGTTCGGCGTGCGGGTTCCAGTCCGTGAACGGGAGGCGCGCGGACTCGTCGCCGACGACGCCGGAGAGGATTTCGGTCTCACCGTCCCGGCCGTCGATAGTTCGCGTCTCGACCTCCACGACCTGGACTTCGACGTTCCGGCCGCGGTCGCCCGCACGCAGTTCCGCGAGGTCGCGGTCGCCGCCGACCTCGTACGGCACGTCCAGCGCGTCGTCCGCCGCTCCGACGGTCGATGATTCTCCGAAGTTGAGTTCGGGACGTCCCTCGTACTCGCGGACGCTCGCGTTCCCGATAGTGACGGTCTTCCCGGGTTCGAGGTCGAACTCCTCCCACGCGGTGTAGGAGATCTTCCCGGATTCGTCGGCGAGTTCTCCCTCCAGAATCGTGTGGTCGTCGCCCTGGTAGCGGATCGAGCGCGTGCCGACGGTGAGCACGACGGCGGTGACGGTGACGCTTCCACTGTCCGTGTCGATATCGGCGATGTCCGCGGCGGACGGCCCGGTGTTCCCGCCACCGTCGCCGTACTTGCGTCGGAGGCTCTGCTTGGCCTCCTCGATGGGAACGCTGTACTCGACTAGGTTTTCGAGTCCTTCCTTGACCTCCTGTTTGTCAACGCCGAGGTCGGAGGCGAGATCCTCAGCATGGTCGTCGAGGTTCATCACTCGACGGTTCGGACGGCGCGGATAAAAAGCGTTCGCGGACCGAAATCCGTTTCTCCCATCCTCCGAAACTCCAGAGCCATGCACGTCCGCGTGAACGCCGCGACGAGCGTCGACGGGAAACTCTCCACGCGAGAGCGCACGCAGTTCGCGATAAGCGGCGCGGAGGACTTCGCGCGCGTGGACGAACTCCGCGCCGACTTCGACGCGGTGATGGTCGGCGTCGGCACCGTCCTCGCGGACGACCCCTCGCTCACCCTGAAGGACGCCGCCCTCGCGACCGCCCGGGAGAGCCGGGGGGAATCCCCGCAGCCGGCGCGCGTCGTCGCCGACTCGCAGGCGCGCACGCCGACGGACGCGAGCGTCCTCGGCCCGGACGCCGACACGTACGTCCTCGTCTCCGAGAACGCCCAACAGTCCCGGGTTCGGGAACTGGAGCGGGCGGGCGCGCACTGCGTCGTCGCCGGGAACGAGCGCGTCGCCCTCCCCGACGCGCTCGCGAAACTGGAAGCCGACGGCGTGGAGCGCGTGATGGTCGAGGGCGGCGGCGAACTCCTCTTCTCCCTGTTCGCGGACGACCTCGTGGACGCCCTCTCAGTCTTCGTCGGGTCGATGGTCGTCGGCGGACGGGACGCCCCCACACTCGTCGACGGGGACGGCTTCACCGACGACTTCCCCCGACTCTCCCTCACGGACGCGGACCGACTGGACGACGGCGTCCTCCTCACCTACGACGTGCTCGGACGGGACGGCGGAGACTAGCCTGTACGCCTTTCACGGAGCGCCACCTATAGCAAGCAAATGGACGAACGCGTGACGCTTCGCGTCGACCCGCATGTTCACTCGGACGGGTCGTACGACGGGCACGAACCCGTGAAACTCCTGCTGGAACACGCGAGCGACATCGGCCTGGACGCCATCGTCGTCACCGACCACGACGCCATCGAGGAGTCCCTGCGGGCCGCGCGCCTCGCCCCCGAGTACGGCCTCGTCGGGGTTCCGGGCGTGGAGGTGTCGACCCGCCACGGCCACCTGCTCGCCATCGGCGTCACCGAGCGCCCGCCGAAGGGCGAGTCGTTCGCGGACACCGTCGCCGCCGTCCGCGACCTCGGCGGCGCAGCCATCGTCCCGCATCCCTTTCAGCGAAGTCGACACGGCGTCCGGAAGCGCTATCTCGACGACACCGAGGTGGAAGCCGTCGAGGTCTACAACTCGATGCTGTTCACGGGGTTCCGGAACCGCCGCGCGCGCCGGTACGCGCGCAACCGCGAGTATCCCGGAATCGGGTCGAGCGACGCCCACCACGTGATGAACGTCGGACGCGCGTACACTGAACTCGACGTGAACGCATCCTCGAAGGCCGAAGTCAGGGCGAGTGACGTCGTGGACGCCATCCGCGAGGGGTCGACGGGCGTTCGCGGCCGCCGAACCCCGATTCACCGGAGTGCCCGCCAGTACGCGATGGGGGCCGTTAAGAAAGGACTGTTCGAGGTCACGTCGCGCACGCCGCTCGTGCCGACGGTGCCGTCGTCGTACGCCCAGCAGTTCTAGTGCTGGTGGCCGGTCGCCTCGCCGTACGTCATGCCGAAGCGGTCTTCGAACGCGTCGAGCATCTCGGACTCCAGGGACTGGATTTCGTCGCTCGGTTCGTCGTCGGAGTGGTGGGCGATAGCGTGCGCGCGGGACGTGAACGCCATCACGGCGATGTCGCCCACGACCTGCGCGGAGGACTCGTCTTCCTCCTCGCTCAGGAGGTCGATGAGACCGGCGGGGAGTTCGACGTCGTCGCTACCGTCAGGACCCTCGATGGTGAAGGAAACGGAATCCATACCCCATCGAGTACGTCCAGTACTACGAGTCCTGCGGTTCGCGGAAGCGTTGGACGGGGCCGCGGTCGAACTCGTCGTACCGGCCGCACGCCTTCAGGAGGCGGATGGTGCGCACGCGGTCGACGCGCGCTGCCTGCTGGAGGTCGAGAATCGTCTCCGCATCGTCCACCATGTCGTGGAACTCCGCGAGCGTGAAGGCGTCACTCCGCCGAATGAGGTCGCGGGGGTCGGCGGACGTCATTGATGAATCGCAACGAACCGAAGGAAAATAAACAGTTCGGTGACGTTAATCGTCCGCGGGCGCTTCGCCGCTCGCGAGCTCGGATTCGGCGAGGTCGGCCTCGGTTTCGAGCCATGCGTCGCAGTCGAGCGCGGCCTTACAGCCCATTCCGGCCGCGGTGACGGCCTGCTGGTAGTGGTGGTCAACCACGTCGCCCGCGCCGAACAGACCGGGGACGCCGGTCGCGGTCTGCCCGCCGCCCGCGCCGCCCTGCGTGACGATGTAGCCCTCGTCGTCGAGCTCCACATCGGTTCCCTCGAGGTAGTCCGTGTTCGGCGTGTGGCCGATGGCGACGAAGAACGCGCCCACGTCGAGGTCGAACGACTCCGTCTCGGCGTCGTCGAGTTTCTCCGAGGGATGGCCGGCGGGGTTCCGTACGAGGCTCACGGACTCCACG